>CAMJWJ010000071.1 GCA_946409435.1 uncultured Prevotella sp.
ATCGCCAGGAAGGCTTCCAATTGCAGAATCCTGCGGAAAGGAAGTAAGGGCGTAATTGGTATTTTGCTCACTTATTCGTAACTTTGCACCCGATGATGAGTCATTGAAACGGCTGGTGGCTCAGCATCGGGTGTTCTTCGACAAGCGAAGCGGCAAAGCCGAGCGCATTGATAGCAATTCATAGCAGAATGTGGAATTGAGTACGGTTGCCAATTCGTAACCCTATTTTCTTTCAATTCCCCAGACTGCCTTTATACAAAGAAAAGCTGAGAAATCTTGCAAAGTTACGAAAAGTCGAGCGAAAAGCCAAATTTATTTGAGCTTTTCCGAGACGGAGTAACTTCTCCAACGGAAAAGTTACGAAAAGTCGAGCGAAAAGCCAAACAAACTCGCTTTTATTTCTTCCGAGTACCGAAAAAACAGCCCAATTACAGGCCATAACAGTCGGATTTTCTCAACGCCAAAGAAACAGCGGAACAAGGAAGAGAGCAAAAGTGGTTAAAATAATGCAATAAACCTTTGATTATTCAAATGAAAATTGTACCTTTGCGGTCAAAACCAATAATAGAATAATGGAAAAAGAACCAATAAAAATCCTGAGCGTCGACGATGAGGCTCCCCTCGAACTGCTCATGCGTCAGTATTTCCGCCGTAAGATCCGTAGCGGCGAGTATGAGTTTTTCTTTGCCCACAACGGACTGGAGGCACTGGCCATCCTGTACAACAACCCCGGCATCGAGATCATTCTCTCGGACATCAACATGCCCGAGATGGACGGTCTGACGCTGCTGGCCAAGGTCAACGAGATGAGCAACCCCGCCCTGCGCGTCATCATGGTGAGTGCCTACGGCGACATGAAGAACATCCGACAGGCCATGAACAACGGTGCCTTCGACTTCGCCACTAAGCCCATCGACATGGACGACCTGGCCGTCACCATCGAAAAGGCCCGCGAGCAGATAGAATACGTGCGCAAGTCGCAGCAGGAGCACAGCCAGCTGGAGTCGCTGAAGAACGACCTGACGGTGGCTGCCGAGATCCAGCAGTACATCCTGCCCCGCGTGTTCTCGCCGTTCCCCGAATTCAGCGAACAGCTTGACATAGCAGCCTCGATGCAGGCAGCCAAGGACATTGGCGGCGACTTCTACGACTTCTTCCGGCTGGACGACGAGCACATAGCCGTGGTCATTGCCGACGTCTGCGGCAAAGGCATACCCGCAGCACTGTTCATGGCCGTCAGCCGTACACTCATCAGGTCGAAAGGCATACAGGGTGTCTCGGCAGCAGAATGCATGACGGCCTCCAACCAGCTGTTGGCATCCTACTCCATGGACCAGATGTTCGTCACCGTGTTCTACGCCATCTACAACGTCAACACCGGACACGTGACCTACTGCAATGCCGGCCACAACCCACCCTTGGTGATACGGGCCAACGGCAGTGTGGACGAACTGCCCATGTCGCGGGACGTCGTACTGGGCATCGTGCCAGACATCACCTTCCACGAGGCCGAACTCCAGTTGGAACATGGCGACACACTGATGCTGTTTACCGACGGCGTGAGCGAGGCCGAGAACCCCCAGCTCGAGGAATTCGGCATGGAGCGACTGAAGAAGGTAGCCAGCGCTTCTGCGTCGAACAGCTGCCAGCAGACGATAGATGCCGTGAAGACCGCTGTGGCCGACTTCGTGAATAATGCCGAGCAGAGCGACGACATCACCATGCTGACCATCAAGAGACTATAAAAGGTGAAGAAAAACAGTGTTGTCATAGGATCTATCGGCGGACTGTTGCTGCTGGCAATGGGTGGACTGATATATCAGCACCACAGCGACAAAGGGCGCATCAGCGAACTGGAGCGAGAGCTGACCGAACTGAGGAAGAAAGAAAAGCAGTCGGCAGTAGACCGTAGCGTGAGCCACCAGATGGAGGAGATTGCCTTCGGCCAGCAGATGCTCTCGGAAGAGCGCAGCCGAGAGGCCATCCGACAGTCGGAGATAGCACAGGCCGCCACCCTGCGCTCCGAAGCTGAGCGCAGCCGTGCACTGCAAGCCCAGGCCCATGCAGAGTCGTCGGCACAGGAGGCACTGGATGCCTACCAGCTGGCCGAACGGCAGCGACAAGAGGCCGACATCCGACGGCAAGAGGCCGTACACGCCCGCCAGGTAGCCGACACGCTGAACTACATCTCGTTAGGCAGAACACTCGGCACACAGGCGTATGCCATCTACCAGACAGGCGACCGCGAGACGGGCAACATGCTGGCCTACGCAGCATACATGTACACCAACGACTACGGCGGCGACCTGTACGTCCCCGCCGTCTTCCAGGCCCTGGCACAGTCGGCCGGCGGCCGCCGCAACTGGAACATCCACCGCGGCAGCATCTCACGACTGAACATCCAGCCCGAGACCGGCAGCATCGTCACCGTCAGCAGCTACGGCGAGATCTTCACCCACAGAAAAAGCGGCAACCAGTTAGTGACCCAGAGGCTGATGAGGGACCACACCCACTGCTTCCGCGACGTCTACGTCCACAAGGACGGAAAAATCTTTGCCGTCAGCATGAACGGCCAGCTGGTCGTCACCGGCAAGGACAAGACGGAAGTGCTGCCACTGACAGGCGTCAGCAAGCCTTTCAGCCTCCAGGAACTCAACGACAACCGACAGCTGCTCATCGTCGGCGAAAACAGCATCGCACTGTACGACATCGCTGCCGGCAAGATGGTCGGTACGCGACAGCTGGACTACAACATCGTCAGCACCAGCCGCCGCGACTACAAGCCACTGCTGTTCGACAACCGTGGAGGCATGCACCTCGTCAGCAGTCTGAACGAAATGACCAACGAGAAAGTACCCGCAGCAGGTACGGTGACGGCATACGCCAGCTCGAAAAACGAGCACCTGGCCGCCTACGGCATGAGCGACGGCACCATCTGGCTGACCGACAGCAAAGGCAAGACGAGCAAGCTTGTAGGCCATCTGTCGCAGGTGACGAGGATGAAGTTCAATGGGCAACGGCTCTACTCATCCAGCTACGACGGCAAGCTGCTGTTCTGGCTGTTAGGCAGCGGACAGATAAAGCCCGTCACCCTGTTCGAATCGAACAACTGGCTGATGGACTTCACCTTCGACAAGTCGAAAGAGCACATCTGGAGTGCCCAGTCCGACGGGACGATCACGGAGAACCTGATTTCACTGCCACTGATAGGACAGCGCATACAGCAAAGCCTGAAGCGTAACTTCACACAAGCCGAGTGGGACTACTATGTAGGTAAGGGAATACCATACAGGAAGTTCATCTCAGAATGAGAAATGTGACATGTGAAATGAGAAATGAGTAATTTTCCATCGCTATGACAAGAATATGCCATATATTAAAAGATAGGTGCAGACTGCTGATGTTCGCTGCATTGCTCATGGCTCATGGCTCATGGCTCACGAGCACCACCTCGGCGCAGGGACTGCCACTCATCCGCAACTTCACGGCAGAGGAATACCAAGGCCACAACCGCAATTTCGACATAGAGATCGGTGCCGACGGCACGGTGTTCGTGGCCAACTTCGAGGGCCTGCTCTACTACGACCATGCCCGTTGGCGCATCCTGCACACCCCGTCACTCAGCCGCGTCACCGTGGTGTTCCGCGACAGCAAAGACAACGTCTGGGTGGGTGGCTACAAATATTTTGCCCGCGTCAAGAAACTCCCCAACGGTGAACTGCAGCTCGAGGCCCTGGGTAAGAAGGACCTGTTCAAGGGCGAGGTGATGGAGATATTCGAGGACGACGACGACGAAAAACAGACGGCCGACGGCAAGCAACCCTCGGCAGCGGGGGCTATCAGGTTTGTTGCTTCCGACAACAATATCTATGAGGTCCAGGGCAACGATGTCGTCATGAAAGAACATACCAATGCCGACTTCCATATCGGTGTTGATGCCGACATCGTATCGGTTGAAGCCTTGATGAGAGGCAACAACAACGCACTGCTGGAGGACATCACCCAGACCGAGGAACTGGACGACGGACTGGTGGCAAAGGTGAAGAAAAACAACGGACTGATCATTGCCGACGACGAGGGACGCAACCTCTACACCATCACCGAGCAGAACGGGCTATGCTCCAATCAGGTGGCCTACGTTGCATACGACGGTCACGGCACACTGTGGGGAGCCACCCTGCACGGCATCTTCGCCATTGAGATACCTTCGGTCTACAGCTATATACTGGCCAAGGACGGACTGGCCGGCGAGGTGCATGCCATCATGGACTTCGACGGCAAGATATATGCCGGCACCAGCAATGGCCTCTTTGTCATCAACGGTCGCCAGTGCCAGCGTATCCAGGAGGTCAACAACATCTGCTGGCTGCTGTGCAAGAGCAAAGAGGGACTGCTGATGCCCACCTCGAGCGGCATCTACAGGATAGCCCATAACGGCAGCGTCAGCCGTCTGACGTCGAACGCCACCACGGCGATGCTCGTCGACGGCGACAAGGTGTATGCCGGAGAACCCGACGGTGTCTACCAGTACAAGTCGGGCAACATCGACGTCAACCAGCGCATAAAAGTCAACGACCTGCCGCTGGTGACCGACATCAAGAAGAATGTGCTCACGGGACTGTGGTTCAAGAATGTTCACGGCGAGACGATTGGCGCTGTACCCCACGACATCAAGGAACCGACGGAGGAGCTCTCACAACAGGTGTTACTGCCCCTCAGCAACATCCATTTCGTGGCACAATACCAGCACAACGACATGGTATGGATTGGCGGCGACGAGGTGCTGGCCGTCATCGACCTCAAGGCGGCACAGCGCAAACTGAGCAAGGACGACGTTCCCGCCATCCGTTTCCGCTCCATCATCCTGGGCAGCGACAGCGTGCTTTGGGGAGGATATGGCAACATGCCTGCCGAGCTGCCCAAGTTAGGCGTCGACGACCGTCACCTGCACTTCACCTACGCCACAGCCTTCCAGCCCCTGACGGGCAAGACGCTCTATCGCTACCGGCTGAACAACAACAAGTGGAGTGCGTGGAGCGAGAAGCAGGACGTGGAGTTCCTCAACCTGCCCTATGGCAACTACACCCTGACGGTCCAGGCACAGATGCCCGACGGCAAGCTGACCAAGGAGGCCGCCGTCAACTTCAGCATTGCCTTCCCGCTGCTGATGCGATGGTACATGGTGGTACTCTACGTTGTGGCCTTGCTGCTGTTGCTTTATGCCCTGTTCCAATACCGGCTGAAGCGCCTGGAGCGAGACAAGCTCAAGCTGGAGCGAATCGTCGAGGAGCGTACGGCAGACCTGCGCAACGCCCAGCACGAACTGGTACGGCAGGAGAAGATGGCATCGGTGGGTAAGCTGACAGAAGGACTCATCGACCGTATCCTGAACCCCATGAACTACATCATCAACTTCTCCAAGATGTCCAACGACCTGCTGAAAGACCTCAAGGCGAACATCGAGAACAACAAGGACCGCATGGACGAGGACGACTACCTCGACACCGCCGACGTGATTGACATGCTGACGGACAACCTGAAGAACGTCGACCAGTACGGACAGAACACCACACGTACGCTGAAGGCCATGGAGGAGATGCTGAAAGACCGTACCGGCGGCTATGTGGACATGGACCTGCTGCCGTTACTGCAACAAGCACAGGAGATGACCTCAAACTACTATGCCAAGGATATTGAGCAGTACGGCATCCAGACGCGATTCACGCTGCCCAACCAGGCGATGATGCTGCACGGCAACCCAGACATGCTCACCAAGACGATCATGAGCCTGATAGGCAATTCAATATATGCCGTAATCAAGAAGAGCCAGCGCTCGCAGTACACCCCGGAGGTGTCGATGACTGCCACCGTCAATGACAGCGGCTACGTGCTGACCATCCGCGACAACGGCATAGGTATCGAAGAGAAGATTCTCGGCAAGGTGTTCGACCCCTTCTTTACCACCAAGACCACCGGCGAGGCTGCCGGCGTGGGCCTCTACCTGAGCCGCGAGATCATCCAGAACCACGGCGGCGACATCACCGTCAGCTCTGCCAAGGACGAGTTTACCGAGTTTACCATTACACTACCCTCCAAACCACAAAGTTAGGAAGCTACAATAACACATCAGAGTAATATGGAAGAGGACAAGACCATAAAACAATTGCAGCAGCAGTTGCATAAGCAGGAGAAGCTGGCTTCGCTCGGCATGCTGAGCGCCGGCATAGCCCACGAGATTCAGAACCCGCTGAACTTCGTCATCAATTTCTCGAAGATGTCCAACAGACTCTTGGAAGACCTCGTAGCCGTCGTCGACGACAATGCCGACAAAATGCCCGAAGCCGACCGCGAGGACATCAGCGACATCGTAGCCGACCTGAAGGAGAACATGGCGCAAATCATGGAGAATGGCGAGCGGGCCGTAAGCATCATACAGGGCATACTGCTCGTTTCGCGGGGCAAGGACAACGAGTTCATACCCTCCGACGTCTGCAAGTTGGTCAAGGAGTACGTCTGGCTGTCCTACCATGCCATGAGGGCCAACCACCAGGGCTTCAACGTCAGCATCCACGAGCAATACCAGGAGGGCATGCCACAGGCAATGGTCATCCCGCAGGACTTGAGCCGTGCCGTGCTGAACGTCATGAACAATGCCTGCTATGCCGTGTGGCGGCGTGCCCAGCAGGGGGCCGCCGACTATTCGCCCGAAATCACCGTCAGCGTCGCCATGGCCGACGGGTGTTTCACCATATCCATAGCCGACAATGGTGAGGGCATGCCGGCAGAGGTGCAGCAGCGGCTCTTTGAGAATTTCTTTACCACCAAGCCCATCGGCGAAGGCACCGGACTGGGCATGGGCATCACGCGTGACATCGTCGAGCAGAAGCACAAGGGCAAGATCTCCTTCACTTCTACCGAAGGCAAAGGAACGACCTTTACGTTCACCATTCCTATGAAAAATGAATAATTAATAATGAATAATGAATAATTGATCATGATGATAAGACCTATATTAACAACAAAGGCGAACATGAGGTGGATGGTGCTGCAGGTATTGTTCATTGTTCATTGTTCATTATTCATCAGCCCCACTATGGCGCAAAACGACACACGACTGCGCCAGGTATACATCCAGGCAGCATCCGACTACCAGTTAGGACGCATCGAGCAGGCTCGCGACTCGATGCTACTGTACCTCGACAACTTTCATGGCAACGACCGGCAGAACGCCCTCCGACTCATAGCCCTGAGCTATCTCGCACGGTTCGACACCAAGCATACGGAGCAATACGCCACCCTGCTGCTCGCGGAAAACCCCTACTACAGCGTGACGTCGCAAGACCCACCCACCTTTGCCGACATCGTCAACAACATCAAGGCTGGCATGACGGCTACCATCACCACGGCATCCAGCCAGGCCGAGACGCTGGCCGAGGTGCCCGTCCCGACGACACTCATCACCGAACAGATGATCCGCGACAGCGGCGGACGTAACCTGCAGGAAGTGCTGGCTGCCTTCGTGCCAGGCATGAACATCGTCGACTGCAACGACGACGTCAACATCTCCATGCGAGGCATCTACAGCAATACCCAGGAGAAAATCCTCATCATGCTCAACGGCCACCGCATGAACAGCCACGCCACCAACACCGCCGCCCCCGACTTCAGCATCTCGCTGGAGAAGGTGAAGCAGATTGAAGTGCTGCGCGGACCGGCCTCGTCGCTATACGGCGGTGTGGCACTGACCGCCGTGGTGAACATCATCACCAAGCAGGGCGTCGACCTTGACGGGCTCTATGCCAAGGCCGGTGCCGGAAACCACGGACAGCTACGTGCCGACGTCGTCTTCGGTAAGCGCTATTTCGACCTCGACATGCTCGTGTGGGGCAGCATCTACCACAGCAAGGGCGAGCGCTATGGCGTCAACAAGGATCGCGAAGACGGACTGTTCACCATGCCCGTCGACTATGTACGCATAGGCCGCATCGGCTCACCCCAGCCTACCTACGACTTCGGACTGCAGATAGGCTACCACGGGCTGCAGTTCCTCTACAACACCCATTTCACACACGTCGTCTCGCCGTTTACCACGACGACGCTCGCGCTGAGCTACGACCACGACCGCTACCGTACCTACAACGGCCACCAGCCAGGTTTCAGCGTCTACTCCCACCATGCCGACATGAGCTACCAGTTCTCCCTGATGAACTTCCAGTTCAAGGCAGCCGTCACCTACGACAAGTCCGACCTCATGCGCTACCAGGTCATCAGCGACGAGCCTATCACCGCATTGAACACCGCCTTGGGACTTCCCGCAGAGCTGTCTACCATATTCTCCACCTGTAGCGGACTCTCCCGTTACGTAAACGGACAGGAGCAGGACTACGGAGTACAGCTGAAAGGCAACTACTCCTATAACCTCGGCGACGAGCACAAGGGGAACATCGGTTTCGGTGCAGAGTATGGCCACTTCCAGCTCGACGACATCCGATTCCAGGTAGGTTACAATTTTGAAGAGACACTCTCCGAGACCCCCGCGCTGCGAAATGCCGGCAAGGGCAGCGAGAACAGCGGCGACGCCTACCTGCAACTGAAGCACCAGTGGCGGTCGCTCATCGTGAATGCCGGACTGCGCTACGACTACAAGCACCGCTACGACCGCTCGAAGGTCAACGAGTTCTCGCCCCGTGTGGCACTGATCCTGACGCGTCCCAAGTGGAACGCCCGCCTCAGCTACTCGAAGTCCTTTGTCGACGCCCCCTACATCTACCGCAAGGCCAACCTGCTGAACACCCTGATGGAGGGCCTCGACGCCAGTCAGGCTGAGCCGCTGTCGCCAGAACGTATCCACTCCTTCCAGCTGTCCTTTGCCGGTAACGGATGGCTAAGGGGACTGGACTTCGAGGTCAACGGCTTCTACAATCGCGCCAACAACCTCATCATGACCCACGTCCTGGACTACAGCAATGCCAGCAAGAACCAGACCATCGGCGTAGAACTGATGGCCAAGTACCACTCTCCCCAGACATTCGGCGACGACCAGCGCGCCCCCATGTCACGCTTTACCGCCGACATGAACCTCACGTGGACCCATACGCTGAAGTCCAACCTGATGGGACTGAAACTGCCCGAAGAACTGAACAATTTCTACACCACCGACATCAACGCCAACAACAACACGCCAGCCCTGCGGGCCAACCTCGTCGTGGGCTGGCAGGCCACACGCCAGCTACGGCTGCACGGCCACCTGCTGTTTGAGAGCCGCCAGACGTCCTACAACACCGACCTGGTGCAAATTGTCAAGGCACTCAACCTGATTGACATCGCCTCGAAATACTACAACGATGGCGACCGCGAGCAGGCTGAGCACTACGGTCTCATGGCCGTCGAGGCCATGCAGCACATCGTGATGGCCCGCAAGATGCCCGCCCGCGCCATTGTCAACGTGGGTGCAGCCTATACCATAGGGCGCGTCACTCTCGGCGTGAACATACACAACCTGTTGGGCACGCGCTACCACCGCAGCGGCATGAACACCAACCTCGTCCCCCAGCAAGGCCGCTGGCTGATGGGCAGTGTGGCTTGCAGGCTGTAGCGCTTAATGCCGATCGAACTGGAAATAGGTGAGGAAGTCCTTGCCGTTGTTCCGCCAGACAAAGTCTAAGTCCTGTACAAGGGTGTTACCCTCGTAGATGCCTTCAATATCAAACTGGAACACGCAGCCGTCGGCAAACGGAGCATGGGCGTCCAGATTAGCTTTCGTCAGTTGCAAATAGACCTTGGACCAGAGTTTCAGTATCAAGTGGTGGGCAGCACCGCCATACTCCAAGGTAATCGGCATGGCCGTTGGCTTGAAGCCCCAGCTGACGTCACCATTGTCCTGCATGTTGTAGAAATGATAGTTGACCACGATGTCCATATCGGGCATACCGCTCAGCGCCTCAGCCAGTTCGGGATTGTCCACCACCCTTGAAATCAGGTTCACGGGATAGTCATGAAGCACTACAGAGTGCATTGTCTGGTCGGTAACCGTTATCTCTGCACCCTCTTCCTTGACCTTGACAGACTCCGAGTCGTTGTCGCCAACATTGTAGATGGTGACATAGGTTCCAGTATAAGTGCCGGCGATGGCCTGGCTGTAGGTCTCCTTCTGTTTTGCAGTCATACCATGATTTACGGGATCGCTGCTGCAAGCCACCAGTATGGTGGCCATGATTGCCATTACAAATAGTTTTTTCATACCTTTTTTAATGATAGTCCTTACATATATACAACGTACGCCTGTCAGTTTTATTGTAATGGCACCACTTTTAGCCCCCGCTGGCTGTCAATGGCGACGGCAGAAGGTGCAACACTCGTTTTTTTTCATCTTTTCCTTTGGCGGAATGGATTTTTCTTATTAATTTCGCAGCCGATATGAAAGAATATACAACGGAAAATAAATAGATGATGATGACACGCACACAATTTGAGTCATGTCTCGACAGCCATGCTGAAGCTCTTGAGCAAATCAGGCTCTCGGCACACAAACTACACGACAGCGTGGGACAGACCTACGGTGACAAACTACCCTACGGATTCCATCTCGACATGGTGGTCGACGAAATGAAACGCTACGGCCACGAGGTGGTGACCAGCGAGCAGGACGTGCTGCCGCTGTTATTCAGCGGATACTATCACGACAGCATCGAAGATGCACGTCAGACCTACAACGACGTGAAGCGTACTGCACGGCAGTGGATGAACGACGAGCAGGCGGTAATGGCCGCGGAAATCGTCTATGCGCTGACCAACGACAAAGGGCGCTCGCGTGAGGAACGGGCCGGCGAGCACTACTATGAGGGCATACGTGCCACTCCCTATGCTCCCTTTGCCAAACTCTGCGACCGACTGGCCAACGTGACCCACTCGTGTATGGCACAGGATAGGCTTAACGAGCGCATGAAGAATACCTATGGCAAGGAGATGCAACACTTCCTGAATGGCATAAGGACTACGAGCAACGACCCGCGATTCGGACTGCCAGAAGATGCTGTACGGCAGCTGCTGCAATTGATTGTTTAGAGTATAAAAGAAAAGAAGAGTATATAATCATGGATAATCTATTAGACCAACACGGCATGATGCTGCTCGAGCAGTATCGGGAAGGAATGCCACAACTGCAGAAATTGGAGCAAGAGGTGACCAGAATTCTTGAAGAGACACTGCGCACACAGGATATCAGCCTAAATGCGCTGGAGCACCGAATCAAGACGGAACCGTCGCTCATTGGAAAGCTGGAACGAAAGGGACAGAAGTATCAGGACATCAACCAGATAACAGACCTGCTGGGCATACGCATTGTGACATTCTTCACCGACGACGTCGACCGCGTGGCAGCCTTCGTCGGCGAACTGTTCCGCGTAGACTGGAAGAACTCCGTAGACAAGCGCAAGGGGCACGAACTGACCAGCTTCGGCTACAACTCGCTGCACTACATCTGCTACCTGCGTGAGGGCGAGCTGTCGCACATCCCGTTCGAGATACAGATGCGTACCGCCCTGCAGCACGTGTGGTCGGCCATCGAGCACGACATCGGCTACAAGGGGTCGGTGCGGCTGCCTGCTGAGTACAAGCGACAGTTCAGCCGGCTGGCAGGCATGCTGGAACTGGCTGACGACGAGTTCAGCCGACTGCGTACCACGATGAACAAGTACCGCCGCGACATACAGCGACTGGTGGAGACCGGACACCTGGAGGATGTGCCGCTCAACAACGACACTTACCGCGAGTACCTGGCTACACGCCCCTTCGACCGTCTGAACCAACGAATAGCGGCGGTGAATCAGGCAGAGATTATTCCCGCCTCGTTGCTGCCTTTCTGCAAAGTACTTGAGAAGTTCGGGCTGGAGACGCTTGGCGACCTAGACACCTTTATCCGCAACAACGCTGAAGATGCCTACCAACTGGCTGTCGCCGAGCTTGCCGTCACCGACCTGGACATCTTCTCCGAATATGTGGGCATACAGAACCTCTGCCTCGTCTACATCCTGAAGAATGGCGGTGGCAAGACAGCCCTCAAGGCTTTCTATGACACCATCTATGGCGAAAAGGAGCACAACGTACTACTTGCAGATCAGGTAATGAGACAGGCCTCAAAACTGCCGTTCATGCAGTAAGATGAGGGACTATTTCTCTTTGTAATTATCACACCCGCCGTAATTAGTAACTCCACCATTCAATAAGTGACAAAAAGAAAATGGGCAGCCCCACACGGACTGCCCATTATTTTCTCATCAGCTGGTCAATTTCCTCAAACTGCTTGCCTAAATTGAGGTTGAGGTAGATGCGATACAGGGCTGGTGCCCACCGCTGCCGCTCGGCAGGAACCAGTTCACGATAGCGTTCCATGTAGGGGCGGGCCTCGGTGTAGAGATTCTTCAGGCGGTTGCGGTTCTTTCGAGGCTCGTTCTCTGCCTCAACGGCAAGAGCCTGATTGAGGTAGCATGTAGCCAGATTGAAATAAGCCTCCGGCAGGCTGTCGTTCTCCTCGACAATCTGACGGCTGACGGCGATACACTCGTCGTAGCGCTCCATATTAAGCAGCGCCACGGACTTAGCAATGAGGAAGAGACGTCCCTTTGGATTAGACTTGAGACCGTCGTTGGCTACGGAAAGCACATAGTCGTAGCGTCCCTGGGCGGTGTAGAAGTCAGCCAGGCGAGGAAAGAAATACGGATATTCGGGATAGTGGCGGAACCCCTCAGTAAGCGTATTCACATAACGGTTGGTGTCGCACCGCAGACGATAGGCCTCGCAGATGTACTGAAGGGTAAACTGAGCCTTCGAGGTGTCACGCAAAGCCATGTCACTGTAGCGCAGCGTCATATCGGCATCGTGCTGCCTGAAGCCACACAGCGTAGCCCAGTAGGCAGCCTCCGGCATCTTGGCGTCGTTCGTCATGTAGTCGTAACCCGTAAAGAGTGGCTGGCTGGCAGCGTCAATATAGGTGCGGAAATAGTCGTAAGCATCGGTATACTGACCCTTGCGGACATGCAACATACCTCCATAGTAGAGGTTGGGGCGCAGCTGGTCGAGCATCTGGGCGTTACGCTTGCGATAGTCTGGACGCACACGGCCTTTGCTGTCGGGGCGGCTGTCGAGACTGTCGAGCGACAGCGCAACATGTTGCATGCGCTTGACCAGCCCATAGAATGCCACGGTGTCGTACTTCTGCTTGAGATACAACTTCTCATTGGCAGCCTCATACTGTCCGATGACAGCGTCAAGCCATGTGGCATAAATCTTGATGTTTGAGCGGTTTGCAGTATCCTTAGCCAGCAGGTCCGTCATCAGTTTCTCAGCCTTGTCGTAGTTGGAACGGCTCTTAAGATAGCCACGAGCCTCACTAAGCTCCTTCTTCTGAGCCATAGCGGGGGCTACAGCCAGAAGAGAGAGTAACAATGAAAAGAATAATGTGGTTAGACTTCTGCCACTCATATAATAGTCATTCGTCTTTCGGCAATGGGGCATAGCGTTACTGTATGCCATCTTCACGGAGTTTCTGCTGCCAGCGCCAGGCACTCTTGAGCACCTCGTCCGTAGGTGTCTCGGCTTTCCAACCAAGCACGCGGTTGGCCTTGTCGACGTTACCCCACACCTGCTCGATGTCGCCTTCGCGGCGGGGAGCGTAGGTCCAGTTGACTTTCACGCCCGTGGCACGCTCAAAACCTTCCACGACCTCCAGTGTTGACAGACCGCGGCCCGTACCAATGTTGAACACCTCGACGGGGTCGGTGTCGGGCTGGTCGAGCACACGCTCCATAGCCTTGACGTGAGCCTTGGCCAGGTCGACGACATAGATATAGTCTCGAATGCAAGTATGGTCGGGCGTATTATAGTCGTTGCCGAAGATCTTCAACTGCTGACGAATGCCGATAGCCGTCTGGGTGACAAAGGGAATCAGGTTCATGGGCACACCATTGGGTAGTTCGCCGATAAGTGCAGAAGGATGGGCACCGATGGGGTTGAAGTAGCGCAGAATGACGCTCTTGATAGGTGCTCCACTGTGGATATAGTCCTGGATAATCTCCTCGTTCACCTGCTTGGTGTTGCCATAGGGCGACATGGCTTTCTGGATGGGAGCATTCTCGGTTACGGGCAGGTTCTCGGCCGTCGGCTGGCCATAGACGGTGCACGACGAGCTGAAAATGATTCCCTTGACGTTGTAGCGAGGCATCAGCTCCAGCAGATTGATGAGCGAGGTGAGGTTGTTACGGTAGTAAAGCAACGGTTTCTCCACACTCTCGCCTACTGCTTTTGAGGCAGCGAAATGGATGATGCCCTCGATGCCGGGGTACTTCTTGAACACGCCCTCAAGGGCTTCCATGTCGCAGCAGTCCACCTTTTCAAAGGCTGGGCGGATGCCAGTTATCTTCTCAATACCGTCGACGACGTTGGCATTGGAATTGGAAAGGTTGTCTACAATCACTACTTGATAGCCTGCCTGCTGCAGTTCTACGGTGGTATGGCTTCCGATGAATCCGGTGCCGCCTGTTACAAGAATTGTCTGTTTCATTATATTAAAATGATTCGTTGTTAATTTGGCGGCAAAGGTACGAATAAAAAACAAGATGTGAAAATTATCAATAAAAAAAATGCTGCTGTTGCAGCATTTTGTCCACTTTCACCCTTTCCTTCTCTGTCCTCCTCTCTTTCTGCGGTGCGTACGAGACTCGAACTCGTGACCTCCTGCGTGACAGGCAGGCATTCT
>CAMJWJ010000072.1 GCA_946409435.1 uncultured Prevotella sp.
TCATCGACACACCCAAAGCAGTGGCAATCTTCTGTATTGTGTCAAGTCGAGCGTTACCACCCAAGGCACGAGTGAGGGCTGCTGGGTCAACACCCATCTTCGCAGCAAGTTCTTTCAGTTGAATCTTCTGTTCCTTACAGATTCTCCTTACGTTTTGAGATAGTAAATTCTCCATATTCTATGATTTTGAGTGCAAATATACCTGTCTGCAAAGGTAATAAAAAGAATCCAATTAGGGTGTAGAAAAAGTGTAGTTTTTAACCAAAAATGGGAAAATAAGGGTGTTTTAGGAAACCAAAAGAAAATCAGACAATTACCATAACCGCCTGATTTTTAATGCTTTTAACTGCTTTCTTTCCTTTTGCTTTCTGCTGTTTTCAGCCTTTAGGTACCCCGACCGAGAATCGAACTCGGAACTAAGCTTTAGGAGAGCCTTGTTATATCCATTTAACTATCAGGGCTACGCGATTTCGGATGCAAAGGTACGAATTAGCAAGGAAAAAACCAAATTTTATTTGGATTTTTCCTAGCAAAAGAAGGTTTAGTACGACGAAGTCAACCTTCGACCGTTCACTAAAACTCTTCGTAGTCGAAGAAATCGACTCCGCGCGACAGCACAATTCCGTCTCTGTCGGCAGCAGATGGTGAGATACCCAGTCCTACCGAGCCAGCCATCAGGCTGGTAGTGTGACTTAGCGTCACGGCCTGCACGGCCGGACACACGTATTTCTTCTTAATCATATTGATGCGATGATGTCTAACTTTATTTTACCATTACTTTCTTACCATTCACGATGTAAAATCCCCTGGCGGGTGTTGTAACACGGCGACCGGTCAGGTCGTAGACAATGTTAGCCCCGCGCCGTTCTATGCTGTCCAACGTACTGACTCTGGTAGTCTCGCCAAAAGCGAACGTCAGCTGGCGGGCAGTAGCTGGAGCCGTCAGATAGGCACGGAAGGGCTGCACGGTCGGCTCGCTGCCGCTCACCACGCGGTAGAAAGCAACCATATCGCCCTGTTGTTGCAGCACGTAGCTGTCGGCTACAGTCTGTGTCGTGGCGTAGACACCCGTCAGCAGACCGTTCGTTAGGTTGTCGTCGCTGACTGCCTTGCCGCTCAATTCCAGTGTGCCTGCATTTTTCAGCAGTACTGGTTTGTTGGCCTCAATCACAGAAAGCAGCTCGCCCACGATGGCGTCGGCGGCATTGACGTCCGTCAGCTGCCATGCCTCAACATCACCGCTGACGTCAGCACGGAAGGGCACGACCAGCGTGCCGAAGCCAGCGTCACCGACCGTAGCCTTGTAGCTGAGCGTCACATTGGCAGCGGCGGCCGAACGGATGACCGACGGAATGGCGGTGCCCAGCTGTGTCAGCGGCAGTACGGCCTCGCCACCAGCGACAGGCTCCAGCGTCCAGTTGTTACCTTTGTCGAGGGGTTTGTTGGCGTAGTTCTTCACCAGCTCTGTACCATTTGCATTCTGCGGGTTGGCATACTGCATGGCCTCGCCCAGCAGAAACGTGACGCTTGTGGTGGGAATGGCATCCATGTTGTCGATGTTGAGCGTCACCTTCACTTCGGCGGGAGTCGTCTTCGACAACGTCCAGTTGCCAGCAACAGGTGTGACGAAGTATCCCTCTTTATTATATATATAATAGTAACCTTGCCGGCCGCTGACTGGCAGCAGCGCATAGTCGCCCTTGTCGGCATCGGTGTTGGTGGTCAGCAGATAGCCTTCTGCCGATGGCTCTGATGCCAGGTAGCGATTACGTTTGGTGTTCAGATGGCTGATGCGATAGACGGCCTGCGGATTGACGCCTATGGTGGCCGTGTTTTCACCAGCCTCCTCGATGAGCCATTGCGAGCCGCCAGTATAGTTCTTCACGTCGCCGTCGTTGTTGTCGTTGGCGTAAGCATTGGCACAGCCGCCGGCCGTGCTGTTAATGGAGTAGCAGTCGTCGGCAGCTGTGATGACCGTCTTGCCTAACGTCGTGGCCGAGGTGGTCCAGGCCGTGCCATTGCTGGCGTTGGCGGAGGGCACTACGAAAGTGTGGCTCACCACGTCGTAAAGGTAGAACTGCCCTTCAGCACCAGCCACACTACGGATGATGAACTGTGCCGCCTCGTCCCTGTTGGCCGTACGGTGCAGGGCAGCGTCGCCGGCAGTGTTGTACTTAGGCGACCTCCAGTAGACCTTGCTATACTTGTTAGTGTTCCACTTGATGCGATATACCTTCTGCTGGTCGAAACTGAGCGGTTCGGGCTGATCTTCAACGATGTCGCCGTCTTGTGTGCCGAAATACTTCAGCGACACGTTGTCCCAAGCCACCCAGTTGGCGGTGGTCGTGGCGGCGACGTCTATTCCAATCTCCAAAGAGCCTGCCTCGGTCATGGTGAGTTCCACCATAAACTCCTGAGGCGTGCCATCCTTGTCGGTGGCACAGGTGGCACGTGGGCTGTTGGCATAGAGTGCCACACCAGTCACAGCGTCAGTGCTGTTCTGGCGGGTAGCGATAACCTTTGCGCGCAGACGGTAGCGGCCAGCAGGCATGTCGGTGAGCGTCTGTGAGGCGCGGTTGGCATAGCCCAGCGCATTGGACTGGCTGACCCAGTACTCCAGGAACGTGCCATCGAAACCGTTGTAGCTGGTCCCTTTGGCATTCAGCTTCCAACCAGGGGTGGCGTCAGCGTCCTTGCGAAGCAGTGTCCAGCCTGTCAGGTCGTCCATGGCAGGATTGTCGATGGTAATCTCCAGACCGTTAGTGGGCGATGCGTTGGCAAACTTGAACGTGTTGATGGCGGCAGCCAATGCCGTGGTCTGCGCCTCGATGGTTGCAACATCGTAGCACTTTGCCATGGGGGTGGCCGCGTCGATGGCCTGGTTCAACGCGTCTTTGCCATTGGTCAGGCTGGCGTCACCGTAGAGTTCGTTAGCCTCGTCGATTTTGGCTTGCAGTGCCGACTGCGCTGCAAGAATAGATGTCAGGGGAATGTTCTCGGTATTCAGCAGTGTCTCGCCATCGTAGAAGCGAACCTGGATGCTCTTGTAGCCGGCAGCCGCAGCAGCATCCTTGGTCAGCGTGACGGTCTCGGAGGAATAGGCTGCCAGTGCCGATGTCGTGCCGTGGGCCAGCAGTGTTGTACCTGACTGATTGTAGACACGTACGGTGGTTGCCTTGGCAGCTGCCTGTCCGTAGTTTGTTATGCTAATGTTCTGTACGGTACCGTCAGCAGCTATCGTTGGCACAACGGCGGAAAGCATGGCAGGCTGGTAGTCGACGTAAGGCAACTTGGCATAGCCGAAAGCCACGGTGCCGTCAGTCTTCTGTCCTAACAGTTTCGGTGCCCACTCGTCGGCGGTGATGCCGCTCTCACCGGCTTCGCCCGTGAAGGTGATGACGAGGTCGTTGCCCTGAGCTACCGATGAAGCATAGGTGAAGCCGTTGCCAAAGTTCACCTTGTCGTGGCTGCCAAAGCGCAGCGTCGATAGGTTGAGGTCGGTAGACGGGTTGAAGCCATCCTCTGACTTGACCAGCACGCGGATGCTGGTGGTCGATGGTGTAATGACGGCGTTGTCAACGACTTCCATCAGCAACTGACGAGTCATCGGCATGTTGATATTCTTCGACGAGTGGGTATCGCTGCCTAAGTCACACTGCTTCACACAGTCAATAACGGCAAAGTTCATGCGGATGGCCCTACCTTGCTCGTCCTGATAGACGCGGGGACGCTCGTACTTATGCCAGCGTTCCACCGTGCCGTCGCCGTGTTTGGCGAAGGGGTCCTGGCCTGTGTAGGCCTTGCCCGTCTCTTTAGTCCAGTGCAGTCCGTCTCTTGAACGGTAGTAGTAGGCATAGCGGGCCTGCCAGTCATTCACCACCATGTGGTACTGCAGGTGGTCGCGCCAGATGACGGGGTCCTCCAGTGTGCCACGGTTGGTGATGCCACCAGTCAGGTAGACTGAAGCATCGGTCAGCTGGTGCCACGCGTCAGTCAGTCCGTCACGGCTCACCCAGATGCCGCCGCCACGGTCCATCATGACAAAAGAACCGTCCTCGCGCTTAGCGAAAGTGCAGTTTGACAGGCTGGTCTCGCGGTTTTCGCCGGCAATCAGTGTACGGTCACGCAGGTCGAAGACGTATTCACCGCTTTCCCATGTGTCGCCGAGCGTCGAGGACTTGTAGTAGCCTAAGGGTTCGATATGGTAGATGACGTAGTGGTCGCCAGTCTTGTATATCTCTGAGTTGTGGCCAGCACCGATGTCGCTGACGTAGGTGTAGGGTCCCCACACGTTGTCACTTGTGACATGATAGACCCGTGAGGCACTCGACCAGGCCATGTGGCCCTTTGACGTACTCTCGGGCCAGCCCGACACATAGATGTGGTACTTGCCGTCGGTGCCCTTGATGATGTTTCCGCCCCAGTAGGAACGCTCGGTGTCCTCGATGCCGTTGTCCTTCCATCGGCCAAGCGTACCGTCCCAGTCGCCACGACTGTCGGTGCCGGCAGCGGTGCCCCAGTCACTCTCGGTGGCGGCCACACTGCCCTCCATCGGCAACAGCAGGTCCATGAACTGTCCTCCCCGCTGAAGTGTTGTGCTCTCTTCCTTTTTGGCGTCGGCCAATACCGTACCGACTGCCTTCTCCAGCCAGAGCTGGTGCATCATAAAATGACCTGCCGGCGAGGGGTGAATACCATCCCATATCCAGTAAGCGGTGTTGGGCTGATTTTCCGTCAGCGTAGCGAACAACTCATCGAAAGGAACGTAAATGGCCCCCATATCGGAGGCTATCTCCTCTACACGAGAGGCACAGGTGGCCACCATAGTCTTTCTGAGGTCATAGTCAGAAGAACGGCTGCCAACGAACGGAGCACCGAGAACCAGCTGAACTCTCGGATTCTTCGCCAACATCTGGCTGAGCAGGCTGCGATACTGCGTTTCCCAGGCATCGTAGTCGAAGGCTGCAGTCCGGTCGCCTTTCAGCCACTGGTCTATATCGTTGGTGCCAATCAGTACGGACAGCACGTCGGGGTTTTGGTCAAGCACGTCCGTCTGCCAACGTGTAGCCAAATTGGCCAGCGTGTTTCCGGAAATGCCTCGGTTCAGCACTTCGTATTCTGCTTCAGGGTAGTTGCTCTGATACCAGGCTGCGCAGAGCATGGCATATCCGTGACCCAATTGGTGGTCAATGGCTGTGAGGTCACGCTGAGCAACAGAAAGGGCTGATCCACCAGCCAGTCCCCATCCTGCATCAGTGATAGAGTCGCCAATATAAAGCACACGGCGCTTGCCCTTGCTCACTTGTGTGGCTGAAGGGCCTATGGTCTTGGGCGTCGTGCTGCCCAATACTAGGTTGTTGGCCTTGTCAACCCACATCTTGAACATCTCATAATAGCCTACAGGAGAGGGTGTCAGGCCGTCCCAAAGATAATAGCCTGCTGACGGCTCGCTCTCGAAAAGTTCGTCGAACGGAACATAAACACCGCTGAACTCAATTGCTAAAGCCTCGACTTTAGCAGCCAACTGAGCTAACAGGGGTTTGCGTTGCGCATAATAGGATGCCTTGCTGCCGCAGAAAGGAGCACACAACACCAGTTTCACGCTGGCATTGGCATTGCGGGCTTCCGTCAGCATTGTGCGGTATTTGGTTGTCCAACTATCTATGTCGAACTCTCCGCTTGCACCCGTACTTATATATTGTGATACATCCTCAGTACCAATCAACACCGAGATGATGTCAGGGCTTTGGTCAAGCACGTCAGCCTGCCAGCGCGTGGCAAGGTCGTCAAGCGTGTTACCTACAATGCCGCGATTTTGGATATTGATAGCAGCAGCAGGGTACTGACTCTGGTACCAGGCAGCACAGGTGAACACATAACTGTCGCCTAAATGGTGGTTCTGATCACCAAGGTTGCGCGCACTAACAGCAAGGGCGGCTCCCTTGCTGCGCCCCCAAGCACCATCGGTAACACCGTCACCGGCAAACACCACTTTTGTCTCTGCTCTAAGCCCGCCAAATAGTGCTGCGAGCAATAGCATCATCATACTGAGTCTTTTCATTCTTTTATTATTTTAGATGGTTTTCTCGTTCCCGTCTGCAATATTACTATGATTCTTAAAGAAAAATACAACAAAAATGTTGATTTTATCAGCTATTTTGTTCACTAATTGAGTTTTTTTACTTATCTTTGCAGGCATGAGACGTAATTTGCTGACTTTTACCTGTCTTTTCGTGCCTCTTGTCTTGGCTGCTCGCTACTACGACCTCAAGGCACGGCGCATCACGACAGCCGACGGACTGCCCACCAATATCGTCAGCAGGATAGGGCAGGACGAAGAAGGGTTTATGTGGTTTGAGACACGCAGCGGACTATTCCGCTGGGACGGGTACAATCTCCTGCCCGTGTCGCACCATGCTCAAATGGATGATGACGAACACCTCGCCACCCGTGATGCCAACTGGCAGCGGAAGGGTAAAGGCTGGTTGGCCAGATACGGAAAGGACGGTAGTGTAAAACAATGGCAACTGATTCCCGACGACATTATTGCTTACACGCGCAACGCCCACTTCCACGTTACCGACGTGGATGAGCGAACCGAGGCCATCAGTACCTACGGGGCAGGGCTGTATCTCTATGACAAGCCAACTGACGAGCTGACGCAGATAACAGATGGGGTAATAGACAATCCATACCTGACGGCACTGTGTGTAGACCGCAATGGTTGCATCTGGCTGGCGGAAGACTACCTGGGGGTGAAATGCCTGCGTATCAGCCGTCTCTCCTATCAGCGCTATAAGGTAGAACCGGCCGCCACGCTTCAGGACATGAATAACGTGCGATGCCTGGCCTCGTTGACATCGGGCAGTCTGGTCGTTGGCAGCCAGACGGGCAGACTGTATCAATACGATGTCGCAGCGGGAGCACATACCCTCATGAAAGACATGGGATGCAGGGTATATGCTACATTACAGGATAAGCAAGGACGGCTCTGGATTGGGACAAGAGGCAGGGGGCTTTTTTGTGGTCAGCAACCTGTCGGAGGACTATCGTCACAAGACGTGTTCAGCCTGGCGGAAGATGCTGACGGCGGACTGTGGGTAGCCATGCTTCATGGAGGAGTTGCCCATGTCCGCGCAGACGGTACTACGAAGGTCCTGCTCGATGGCAAGGATTGTCACGACATAAGACAGGACAAGAATGGATGCTGGTGGGTGGCAGCAGAAGACTCACTATATATTATAAAGGAGGGACGCAACGGCAATGCCGGGCAAAAGTACATGGTTAACAGCGTTTGTGCAGGTTACTTTGTCTGTCTTTGCACAGATGACAACGGTCGTGTGTGGGCAGGAAGTATTGGAAAAGGGCTGCTGGATTGCAGTACTTTCAAATGCTACTCGGTGGACAATGGACTCGCCAGCAATAACATCTATTCCCTTGTTCAGGACAAACAAAAGAACATCTGGGCAGGAACAGAGGAAGGACTGTCGCGGCTGAACCCTGCAACGTGTGACGTTCAAAGCTATTCCTTTAGTGAAAGTCTGCTGGCTAATGTATTCAACGAACGAACTGCCGTATGTCTGGCAGACGGGCGGCTGCTCTTCGGTACGCACGACGGCATCATAGCCATTGACCAGCTGACGGCAGAAACAGAGCACTACCCAGCCACGACTGCTGTCACGCAGGTCTTAGTCAATGGTAAAGCTCGTCCACTGACCGAAGAAGAGTGGAAAATGGACTATACGGAGAACAACGTGACTTTCATGTTCTCTAATTTTCAATATGCACGGTGGGGAAGTGTACTCTATCAATACCAGATGGAAGGTGTTGACCGTCAGTGGAGTCAGCCGACGAAGACACCGATGGCCATATATCGCGGTCTGACGCCTGGAAACTATGTCTTCCGCGTGCGTTCCAACAACAGTGATGGCAGTTGGAGCGTTGAGACCAAGCTTCGGCTGAGCATCGGACAACCATGGTGGAACACCTGGTGGGCATGGATGGTGTACCTCTTGGCAGTGTTAGCCGTCAGCATGGGCATTGGCAGAGTCCTGCACCTGCGGAGAGTGTTAGACTTGGAGCGCAGGGTAGCTGCTTTCCAAAAAGACTTCTATGACCGCATCGAGCGTGAGCTGCGCAATCCTGTCAATGTGCTTCAAGGAGCCACGGAAAATGTGCAACTCAGCGGAACCAGCAAGACTACCATACAGAGTCTGCGCAGAGGTTCGCTCCGCATGCTGAGGCTAATGGACATGATCAGGGAGTTCCATGGTCTGAGTGACATGCAGAAACAGTTAAATGCGGAGAAGGACGCCATGAACGAAGAGACTGAGCAGCGATTCCGGGACATCCAGCGTGCCATTCATAAAGAGGAGCCTGAGTTCAGGGAACTGGCACCCCCTCCTGCCAACGAGCAGACCATCCTTATTGTCGAGGACGACGAAGACAACCTCACCCACCTGGCAGATACGCTGAATCCTTATTTCAAAACCACGACGTGTCTCAGTCTGACTGACTGCGAGACAGCGGTAAGCCAACAGCACCCCGCACTGGTTGTCATGGACATCACATCGGACGAGAAGACAGCACGTGCCATAACCCGCCGACTGCTGGAGCAGCAGCCTATCCTGCCTGTCGTCCACCTGTCATCATATGGTGATGACACCCGACAGCTGTATAGCCTGCGCTCTGGGGCTACCGACTTTCTGGTAAAGCCCTTCAGCAGCCGTGTGCTGGTGGAGCGCATCAAGCATAGCCTCATGGCCAGGGCGGCATCGATTCCGACAGATGCAGAACCTGCTGAAGGTAGCGCTTCGGCACCCGTATTTTCTGACATCAAGGACCGTCGCTTCCTGGAACGTTTCAATGCTGCCTTAGCGAAACATGTTGGTGATGCCGACTTCTCGGTAAGCCAGATAGCTGAAGTCATGGGACTCGGACGGACACAACTCTACAAGCGCGTCAAGGAACTCACGGGCGAGACTCCTGTCCAGCATCTGCACCGTGCACGCCTGACGATGGCTGCCCGTCTGTTGAGGGAGACGAATGATACTATTGAGGACATCATGCTGCAGGCAGGATTCCACAGCGACAGCCATTTCTACAATGCTTTTCGACGTCTGTTCGGCATGTCACCAAGAGACTATCGCCAGACCACATGACGACATGGCCTGGCAAAAAAGAGCAAAGATATAGCAGTTAACCTGTTCTGGAGCACCTCTTTTATGATGATTCATCATAAGAAAATCCCTTCACAAACGCTGTAACGCCTTGTATAGCAACGGCTTGCGGTGAATGGTTTGTGACGAGTAGTGAGTAGTGAGTGTAGAGAGGAGGCGAATAGTGGCTGTGGGGTTGACGAAACAATAGCGAATAGTAGTGATAGTGGTCGAAGCCCTAAAAATGCCCTTCACGAATCCTTCCAATCTCTTTTTTGATGTTGTGAGTGGCCCACTCAGCTCAGTGAGTGGCCTACTTACGGTCGTGAGTGGCCTAGTTACGGTCGTGAGTGGCTTAGTTATTGAAATTACTCATTGACTAAATTCAGAAATGCAATGAGTAAATGCAAAGACCTACGATGTGCTTCACTCATTTCTCATTCCTCATTTCACATTCCTCATTTCTCACCCCTACTTCCAACCATTCACCGTATCTTGCTGTATGATTGCACATTACACGTCTGGTGAATGGTTTTGTTGCACATGATTCTTGCCTTTATAATAATAAAAACAGCCCTTCTCACCCTTCAAGGTGAGAAAGATCTGTACGCACAAATAGGTCAACTGCTATATTATTGCAAAAAAAAGAATAATTCTTTTGTTTTGCCCTCATTTATTTGTACCTTTGCAAGAACTTTACGCACATAACAAAATAAAACATACATGGGAAAATTAGTCATCAACTCGTACGACGAGTTTGCCGCCCATCTGGGCGAGGAGTTAGGAAAGTCTGAATGGCTGCTGGTCGACCAGGAGCGTATCAACCTGTTTGCCGACGCTACGCTGGACCACCAGTGGATACATGTCGACGTGGAACGTGCACGAGAGGAAAGCCCGTATAAGTCAACCATCGCCCACGGCTACCTGACGCTTAGCCTGCTGCCCTACATGTGGGACCAGATTATCGAGGTGAACAACATCAAGATGCTCGTCAACTACGGCATGAACGACATGCGTTTCGGACAGCCCGTGATTACCGGCAGCCGTGTGCGGCTGGTCACCAAGCTGCACAACATCCAGAACCTGCGCGGCATCTGCAAGGCCGAAATCAAGTTCACTATCGAGATCGAGGGACAGCGCAAGCCTGCCTTGGAGGGCATTGCCGCCTTCCTCTATTACTTCAACTAAGGTTTTGTCAGATTTAGAAAGCAAAGACAGGTCATTCAGTGTAGAGTACCAAACTTTTTTTATTTTTCACGGAAGTCAGCTATTTCCCTTTGCATTTCCTATTTGCAGAGCAGCACGAAGATATAAAAAAAATTAATATTCTGCAGTTTTTCATGTCTGACGTGTAGTTTTTACGTACCTTTGTGCGTCAAATAGACAACAAAAGCTGCCAGACGGATGCCGGCAGGCAGACGGTCTGGTCCGAAAAGAAGTTCTAATTTAACCAAGTGAAAATGAAACTGAGAAGAATGTTTGTGGCTGCGCTGATGCTGATAGGCACCGTAGCCATGGTGGCTCAGCAAATGCCGCCCATCCCCGTCGACCCCGATGTGCGCATCGGCAAGCTCGACAACGGACTAACTTATTACATCCGACACAATGCATGGCCCGAACAGCGTGCAGAGTTCTACATTGCCCAGCGCGTAGGCTCCATCCAGGAGAACGACGACCAGCGCGGACTGGCCCACTTCCTGGAGCACATGTGCTTCAACGGCACCGAGCATTTCAAGGGTAACGACATCATCAAGTGGTGTGAGACCATCGGCGTGAAGTTCGGCCGCGACCTGAATGCCTACACCTCTATCGACCAGACGGTATATAATATAAGTAATGTGCCCACCACACGTGAAGGCATCGTCGACTCCTGTCTGCTCATCCTGCACGACTGGGCTGACGGGTTGCTGCTCGAGCCGGAGGAGATTCAGAAGGAGCGTGGCGTCATCCACGAGGAGTGGCGTCTGCGTACAAGTGCTACCCAGCGCATGCTGGAGCGCGACCTGCCACAGCTCTACCCGAACTCAAAGTATGGCTACCGCATGCCTATCGGACTGATGGAAATCATCGACAACTTCGAGCCGAAGGTGCTGCGCGACTACTACGAGAAGTGGTATCGCCCCGACAACCAGGCCATTCTCGTCGTCGGTGACGTCAACGTCGACCAGGTGGAGCAGAAGATCAAGACGCTCTTCAGCTCTATCAAGATGCCCGAAAACCCTGCTCCCGTCGTAGCTGAGGCCGTTCCCGACAACGCCGAGGCCATCTACGTCGTCGACAAGGACAAGGAGATGCAGTACTCCATCGTCGAACTGCTGTTCAAGAGCGACCCCATCCCCGATGCCATCAAGGGCAATATGCAGTACATAGTCATCGACTTCGTCAAGGATGCCGCCATCGGCATGCTCAACGACCGTCTGGCAGAGTATGCCCAGAAGCCTGACTGCCCCTATCTGCAGGGATTTGCCAGCTACGACCAGTACCTGCTGTCGAAGACCAAGGACGCCTTGCAGGTTAGCGCCCTGCCGAAGGAGGGACAGACCGAAGCAGCCCTGAAGGCCGTGCTCGTTGAGGCTCGCCGTGCTGCCCAGTTCGGCTTTACCGCCACGGAGTACCAGCGCTACAAGTCAAACTTCACAAGCCAGCTGGAGAAGCAGTACAGCAACAAGGATAAGCGCTACAACTCACAGTTCGTTAGCCAATATGTGCAGCACTTCCTGGACAACGAGCCGATTCCCAGCATCGATATGTACTACCAGTTGATGAAACAGCTGGTGCCCAACCTGCCGCTTGAAGCCATCAACGGACTGATGAAGCAGATGGTGTCAGAGAACGACTCGAACATGGTGGTGTTCAACATGAACCAGGAGAAGGACGGTGCCGTCTATCCCACTGCGGCTTCGCTGAAGCAGGCTGTAGCTGACGCCCGTGCCGAAAAGATCGAGGCATACGTGGACAACGTGAAGGACGAGCCGCTCATCACCACCATGCCTAAGGCCGGCAAGATCGTGAAGGAGAAGGCTGGCAAGAAGTTCGACTACAAGGAGCTGACGCTTTCCAACGGCGTGACCGTCGTGCTGAAACAGACCGACCTGAAGAAGGACCAGGTGCTGCTGTCGGCTGAGGGCTTCGGAGGCTCGTCGCTCTATGACGAGCAGGACTTTGCCAATATCAAGGTGTTTGGCGATGCCATCGAGGCCAGCGGACTGGGCAACTTCTCGCACACCGAACTGGAGAAGGCACTGGCTGGCAAGATTGCTTCTGCATCGCTCTCACTCTCGGACAACCGTCAGCTCATCAGCGGTTCGTCGACACCCAACGACGTCGAGACCATGCTGCAGCTCGTCTACCTCTACTTCACCAACATCAACAAGGACCAGGAATCCTTCGACAATATGATGAAGACACAGGAACTGCTGCTGAAGAACAAGTCGCTGCAGCCTGAGGCCGTATTCAGCGACTCGCTCGTGGCCACCATTACGGCCCACGACAAGCGTCAGGCTCAGCTGACCGTGGAAGACCTGCAGAAAGTCAGCTACGACCGCATCCTGCAGATGGCCAAGGAGCGCACGGCCAATGCCGCTGCCTACACGTTCACCATCGTGGGTAACTTCGACGAGGCCAAGCTTCGTCCGCTCATCGAGCAGTACCTCGGCTCGCTGCCCGCCCAGAAGAAGGTGGTGAAGGGCAAGGATGTCGACCATACTTTCAAGGGCATTGTCAAGAACGACTTCACACGCAAGATGGAGACACCAAAGGCCATTGCCGTCATGTTATGGTATAACGACAAGATGAAGTACACACTCGAGAACCTGATCCGCGCCGACATGGCTGGCCAGATACTGACCATGATCTACACCGAGAAGATTCGCGAAGAGGCTTCAGCAGCCTACTCCGTCACGGCACAGGCTTCGCTGCAGCGTGACGACTACCGCACAGTAGGACAGGTGCTCGTCTACTGTCCCATGAAACCTGAGAAGGGCGACATCGCCAAGAAGATCATGCAGGAGGAGGTAGAGAAGATGGCCGACGACGTGGACGAGGAGAAACTCAAGAAGGTCAAGGAGTACATGCTGAAGAACATCGACGACCAGGCTAAGACCAACAACTTCTGGATTCGTCAGATCAACCGTCTGCGTGTATACGGCGTCGACACCTACACCGACTACAAGAAGGCTGTCGAGGCCCAGACGACCGACACCATTGAGGACTTCATGGAAGAGCTGCTCAAGCAGGGCAACCGCGCCGAGATCATCATGATGCCGCAAGACAATTAGCAATCAGTTATTAGCAATCAGTAATTGGGCTGCGCTCACCCTTCAACGAGGGAGGCGCAGCCCATTTTTATTTTTTATTTTTTATTTTATTAGTTTTCTCATTTATATTTCGTACCTTTGCACCCGCAATAGAGATAATCGGAATAGTGAATCATTAAATCATATCATTAGCATGTCATATTTCTTCTCATCAGAATCCGTTTCTGAAGGACATCCCGACAAAGTGGCCGACCAGATCAGCGACGCCATACTCGACCAGTTCCTGGCTTACGACGACCGTGCCCGCGTGGCCTGCGAGTCGTTTGTCACCACCGGACAGGTAGTCATCATGGGCGAGGTACGCAGCAATGTCTACATCGACCTTCAAACCATAGCCCGCAAGACAATAAAGAAAATAGGCTATACCAAGGCTGAGTATCAGTTCGACGGCAACTCATGCGGCATACTGACGGCCATCCATGAGCAGAGCGAAGACATCAACCGCGGCGTCGACAACGGTGACGAGGAAGAACAAGGAGCCGGCGACCAGGGCATGATGTTCGGCTATGCCACCAACGAGACTGAGAGCCTCATGCCCGTATCACTCGACCTGGCCCACCTCATCATGCGCACACTGGCCGACATCCGCAAGGAAGGTAAAGTAATGACCTATCTGCGCCCCGACTCCAAGAGCCAGGTGACCGTGCAGTATGCTGACAACGGCATACCCGAGCGCATCGACACCATCGTCGTCTCCACGCAGCACGACGAGTTCGACACCGATGATGAGCGCATGCTACAGCGTATCCGCGAGGACGTCATCAACATCCTCATACCACGTGTGAAGCAGCAAATCCACTCCGACAAGGTGCTCGCGCTGTTCGGCGACGACATCAAGTACTACGTCAACCCAACGGGTAAGTTCGTCATCGGTGGTCCCCACGGCGATACTGGTCTGACGGGACGTAAGATCATCGTCGACACCTACGGCGGCAAGGGTGCCCACGGTGGCGGTGCATTCTCGGGCAAGGACTCGTCGAAGGTCGACCGCTCGGCAGCCTATGCAGCACGCCACATCGCCAAGAACATGGTGGCAGCAGGTGTC
>CAMJWJ010000073.1 GCA_946409435.1 uncultured Prevotella sp.
CTGGCACCTGTGGCGCTACAATCCCGCTCTGGCCGAGGAAGGCAAGAATCCGTTCTCACTCGACTCTAAGGAGCCGAACTGGGAGAACTTCCACGACTTCCTGCTTGGTGAGGTTCGTTACCTGTCAGTGAAGAAGGCTTATCCCAACGAGGCCGAAGAGCTCTTCGCCGAGGCCCAGAAGATGGCCCAGCTCCGCTACAAGACCTACGTCCGCAAGACCCAGGAGGACTGGAGCAACGAGTAAAAAACGTGTGGTCAGCGGTTCCCCCGCTGACACACCCTTCCATACCAAAAGGAGCACCCGACCAATCGGATGCTCCTTTTTCAATGCTTTCTGTCAGTGCGCAGCCACTCCCCGCCCCTCTGAGGGGAGGGGTTGGGGTTGGGGTCTGTAACTTACTCTGCCACCACCGGCGTGACTTCCGGCTCCACGGGCGTGACGGGCGTCGAACCGTCCATGTAAAGGAGGTCGTACTCCTTCTTCGCGTCCACGGCGTCGGTGGGACAGACGGCGGCGCCGGCGAGGGCCAAGAACAGGTCGCCGACCTTCTTGGCTTTCGGGGCGAGGGAGATGATGTAGTCGGTGGAAGGGTCGAGCAGGCGGAGGGCGCCCTTTTTTGTGTTGAGACATTCCTTTCATATCCCGATGCGATTTGGTTTATCTCGCATCATCGTAGTAGTCTGCGTCGCTGCCACGGTAGTTGAGGCCGGCGTTGCCGTCGGCGCCACGCATACTGGATTTTAATAGTTGAGTCCTCTGCTGTAGCTGCACAACCTTCATGGCGGGTTTCTGATATAATTTCTTTTTCATACTTATCTAAATTTGAATCCCTGCATTATAGCCGCCCCTTATCAAGGGGCTCTAAGCCTGTTATTTGATTACGACTTTACGTCCGTTATTGATGTAGATGCCGCGCATGGTGGGCTTCCCCTGCAGCTTCACGCCATTGATGGTGTACCAGCCGCTTCTCCCCTCGCCCTTCGGAGAGGCATCGGGCGTGAGGCTCCTGATGCCCGTCTTTTCCCCGTCGCCGAAGTCGAGCACGAAGGCGCGGACGTTGGCGCTGGGACTGGTGGGTTCGCCCGCCGTGAGGCCGCTCAGCCGGAAGTAGGCACGGCAGGCCTTCACCGTGTAGCCCTCGCGAGTGGGATAGTAGATGTTGTTGCCGCTGCCGAGGTAGAGGTTATGCTTCGCCGTGCCCTCCTCGTAGAGGACCGTGGACGAGTGCGTGCCCACGAAGTCCACATAGTCGGTCTCGATGTTTAAGACATCGTTCTTGATGGACACGCCCTCGAATACGGGATTCTCCACATAGTCGGGAGTCTGTGCTTCCCACTTCACGAGGTATGGAAGACCGGCTATGACGACTGGGGCATCAATAAAGTTCATCGTCAGGATGCCGTCCTCGAAACTCGTGCTTTCAAGTGTCTTCACCGTGGCGCCTTCCAGCAGCGTGCCGTCGAAGTAATGGCCTTCTTCGGCTTCGGGGTCACCGAGGCTGAACGGCAGACAGAGGGTGTTCCAGTCGCCGTCCTTCCAGAGCGTACGGCCAGCAAGGGTCACGTCGCAAGGTATGGGTGATTTGGCTGCCGAGCTGATGATGTCGGTGTTCTTCTCGTTCTCTGTGGCCTGTGCGTCATCGTTGTTGAGCGTCAGCGTCCACTCAGGGTAGAGCGTCACACTGCCTGTCGTGGCGTTGAAGGGGATAGTGCCGGCTACAGGTGTGGTATGCTCGGCATTGGAGTAGCAGTTGACGTCGTAGTTGCCGGCATTGAGCGAGGAGAGATTCAGTGCGGCGTGGAAGGCCTTGCCGCCATCATTATGTGCATCGAGCATCTGTCCGTCGGGGCTGGCCAGCGTGCTGTAGCTGCCTTCGAAGAAGATGTTGTCTGATGCTACAGTCTGGCTCTTGATGGTCACACCCGCGAACACGGGATTCACGATGTCGGTATTGGGACGTGCGGTGAAGAACTGCAACTCGGCCATCTTGAAAATACCAGACTCATGAGGTTCGAATAAGAAATACTGGTATGCCTTGCTGTTGTTGAGCTCAAAGAGGGTGCAGGTGCTGTTTGCCATAGGCAGTTGGTCGCCATTCTCATTATTGACCAGCACAGTTGGACTTTCATCCCCTTCGTTCCAGGCATAGATAGTCCAAGATGCGGGGTTGTATGCACCATCCCCATCATTCGCAGTCCATAGGGCATAGCCCGTCGGCGTGATGGGCTCTTCATAGTGGAACCTAATCGAAGGATCCATAACTAAGTCAGCATACCATGTCGAACTGGTATTGCCATCTACGAGATACCCACCCGCATGATTATAACTATCGTCATCGACGACAGGCATTTCGGTAATGAAGCCCAGTTTGTTCAAGAGGTTTTCAGACGGGTTAACGGCAGGGAAGTCAACATGCTCCCACTTCACGATGTAGGGCTTGCCGGCCTCGATGCTGGTGAGGTCGTCTGTGCTGAAGTCCAACGTCAGCGCACCGTCGTTGTAGCTGGATGTTTCGAGGGCCTTGACGGTGGCACCACTCAGCGGTGAGTGATTGATGTCGGCAATGTCGAATGGCAGGCTGATGGTGTTCCATGCGCCATCCTTGTAGAGTGTGCGTCCATCCAGGGTGACGATGGCAAGCTCACCATCCTTCGCTGCAATCTGGTCGGCGTTACTCACTGGCTCGCCGGAGTCATCATCGTGCAACGTGAGTGCAAGGTCACTCTGCGTGTAGTAGAACTTCACGGAGCCATCGGCAGCGAAAGGAATAGCAGCGCTGGTGACGGGTGCCGTATGCTCGGCATCAGTATATAAGGTGACATCGGGCATACTGAGTGTGGCATGGAAAGCGTTGCCGCCAGCATTATGCGCATCAAGCAGCAGACCGTCGATGCTGGCCAACTTGCTGTAGTTGCCTCCGAAGGTGACTCCACCCGATTCCACAGGATGAAGCTCGTCCTTGATGGTCACGCCTCTGAACGTCGGGTTGACGATATTTAGCATCGATTCATCGGGCAGCCCGGTACAGAACTGCAACTCGGCAAGTTGGAACTCGTCATTGCTTGCCGGAGAAGCCTCGAAGCGGAAGTACTGGTAAGCCTTGTCGTTGTCAAGCGGGAATATTGTGCAAGTATTGTTTGCCATAGGCAGCTTATCGCCGTTAGAGTTGTCAACGGTGACCAATTCTGTCCAATTGGTATCTCCTTCGTTCTTGGCCGAAATAGTCCATGAGCTTGGGTTGCGAGCTCCTTCCGTGTCGTTGGCCGTCCAGAGAGCATAGCCCTTCGGAGTGATGGCACTGTTATAGTGGAAATCCACGTATGGGTCATCGTCTCCTATACCGTATATACCGTATTTCGTATCGGTATTGCCATCCACCAGCTTGTCGTAGTTCTCTTCATCATACCAGTTGTTTTCTTGGCCAGCATCAACTTCAGGCACCTCGCTGATGAAATTCAATGCCGTTATCACCTCGTATTCGGGGTCTATGATGGAAAAGTCTGCTCCGTGCTCCCACTTCACGATATAGGGCTTGCCGGCCTCCAAGCTGGTGAGGTTACGGCTGAAGTCCAATGTCAGGGTGCCGTCGGAGTAGCTGGTAGAGCTAAGGGCCTTGACTTTCGCTCCCCTCAATGGCGTGTAGGCTATGTTGGGTATGTCGAACGGCAGGCAGAGGGTGTTCCAACTGCCGTCCTTGTAAAGCGTGCGTCCATCGAGGGTGACGCTGATTTGCTCACCATTATTTGCCGCAATCACGCTGGTGTTCTTCTCGCTTTCCTCCAACGGCGAGTCGTCGTAGGCCAAAGTAGTTGGTGGCACTTGTGGGATGACCTGAGCTGTCAGGTCGAAGCCCTCAATGTCATTACCCCAATTTTCGGATGCATCTAAATAGAAGGTGATGCTATTGCCGGAAGTGATAAACCGACTGATGTTTCGCTCCCCAGTAGCATGGTCGAGGAGTACGTCACCATTGCCTACGGCATTGCCGTCGTAGATGGTGAAAGGATGACAGGAGGGCGTTTTCATAGAGCCCTGCACTCTGAAGCAATAGCCTTCAGGACAAGTCAGGGTGAGGGTCTTTGGGTCACCACCAAAATAGTACTCGCCCAACTCCTTTTCATCGCCATATCCGCTTTCTCCCCTTCTTTGCTTTCCGCCGTCGTCATAAACCTTAAATTTGCGGGTGATTCCAGCGGGGATGTTGACGGTTCTTGGATTGTCTTCAGCATCATGCCAAGTAAGGGTCGGATCTTCATCGTAGGGCCATTCTGCCGCCGGTCTTGGCATACGCACATAGAAGTATCCGTCTTCGTAGGACTCGAAATCGTCGTCTGTCTGCAGGGGGAATGGGGTGCCGTCTGATTCGTACACGTAGAAGTAGATGCTCTTGGAACCCACATAGTCGCCCGTGCCGTTGACGGTCAGGATGTATTCGCCGAGCTCTGTGACCTCTGTGAGTTCTGTGCTGGTAGCATCCTTGATGGTAACCGTGTAGTCAGTACCCTCTGCCAATACATCATTATACATATTCTTCATGGTGGAGCCAACGGTGATGGCCGAACCTGTGCGGGGATAGGCAGGAGCCGACAAGGTTAGTTTGCCGTTGCCCAGATCCCAAGGGTTAATGAAGGGCACTACGTCGTCTGCGGCTGTAACCGACCAACTTTCGCCCAAGCACGTTTTCAGATCCTGGCCCGTGTCATCGGTCTGTGTGCCTTGTTCTGCACCGTATGCCGTGTGGTAGTAGCTGTTGTTGACGTTATAGACGGTGTAGGCGTTGTTGTCCCTGTCAGGCTGATAGAATGTGCCGCAGCCGTTAAGGTCGCAGTTCATCTCGCCATCCATGAGGCAGTTGGCGAATGTCACCTCTCCCGACTTGAGTTCTCCGAGGAAGCCGCCGCAGTACGACGTGTTCTCGGCATTGATGGTGCCGTCGAAGAGGCAGTCGGTGAGGCTGAGCGTGCCAGAGCTCTGGCCTACGATGCCACCCAGCATCGGTGATTCTTCCTCTCCTTCAACCACAGATGCCGTACTGGTGATGGCTACGCTGCTATGGCACGACTGCAACGTGGTGTTACCACTGGCCTTGCCCACGATGCCGCCGGCATAGTAGCTGCTATCGCCACTGATGGTGCCCGTGGTGCGCAGGTTCTTGATGGTGGCACCATCGACGTAGGCAAAGGGAGCCAGGGCTTGCAGTGTCCTCTCCGAGGCTTCTTCCACTTCATCTACACCCGTCAGGTCGAGTGTCAGCGTGCATTGTCTGCCCTCGATGGTGCCCCGGAACGGGTTTGTCTCGGTGCCCATCATGCTGCTGACGGTGAAGTTATTGCCCAGGCGGTAGTGACAGGAGGCGAGGTCGCCCTTGCCAGAGCTGATGTAATAGCACAGCAGGTTCCACTCCTTGGCGGTGCTGATGATGTAGGGATGCTCGGCGGTGCCGTCGGGCGTGTAGCTGTCGGTCGTGCCGAAGCCCTCGGCAATCCACGGTTCCCATTGGGCATAGAGGGTGATGGTGGTTCCGCTGACGGTAGTCAGGTTCTCCACCGTCTGGCCGTCGGTGTAAGCCGTGCCGCTACCGTCAGCCTCGGTGTTCCATGCTGCGAAGCTGTTGGCGGTGCGGGTATAGGTATTGGCGGTCAACTCCACGGGGTCGTCGCCGTAAGTGAAGTTCATATTGGCCATCGCGTCGCCCGTACCGCCGTTGGCATCGAAGCGAATGGTGTAGGTGCTGAGGGCGATGGGCGTGCTGGTGGTGAACACCACGTTCTCGGCAGGCATGGTCAGCGTGCCGTTGGCGTAGGTGCCGGTGGTAGCCACGATGGTGGCATCCTGCGGGCTGTAGCCCGTCATGAGTTCAAGCTTCTCGATAGGAACGTTTGCTCCTTCGGGGGCATAGAATACGCCATCCAGCAGCACGCAGTCGCCCTTCATGGTGATGCCGTTGGCGTACTCCTTCAGCACGCCGTCGCCGCCTATGCTCATGTCGATGCCTTCTGCAGCGGTGACGCTATACATGGCCGTACCTTGACCGGTTTGGACAGGCTTTGTGTAGAAGCTGTTGGTGATATTACAGTTGCCCACGCAGAAGGTGGTACCGATGATGTTGCCGTCAAATACGCAGCCCTCAATGTTGGTAATGCCTGTGCTATTGGCTACAAGACCGGCATAGCTGCCTTCCCCGCTATAGCTGCTGGCGATGGTGAGCTTGCTTCGGCAACCGGTGATGTTGACCGTGCCGGATGCATTAACGATGAGGCCGGCGGCATGCTGGCTGCTGGTAGTAATGGTGCCATCGACGGTCAAATCCTTGATGGTGCAGTCCTGGCCGTAGAGGAACGGGGCGCAGTCGCCGTTTGTCGTCATGTTAAGGGTCAGCGTATGTCCGTTGCCGTTGAAGGTGCCACGGAAGGTGCGATGCTCTGTGTATGCTCCACCGGTATAGGCATACTGGACGGTAGTACCTACCAGATGGTTTTGGTCGATGGTGATGTCGTCGGTCAGCAGGTAGAAGGCATCGGTCCCTACATTATTATTATTTATACTGGCTGCAAAGACGTTCCAGTCCTGAGTCGAGCCGATGAGGTACGGGTCGGCAGCGGTGCCGTTACCCTGCAAGCCCTCGATTTGGCCTGCCACAGCAGTATGATAGTCATAGCGGGGAAGAACCAAAGGCCACTCTTGTCCCTCTGGATAGGATGACTGCCACTGGGGATAGCCGAAGGCGATGTACCAGCCTTCATAGCCGAGGGCAGCCATCTGAGGGCTCGCCTCATCGTTGGCAGCCACATACGTTCCCTGCTTGTTGACCCAGTTCTGCTCCGTGTGGCAGCTGTTCTGCAAAGAGACGGAGGCATTGGCGGGGAGGTAGAAGGTGGCGTTGTCGGTAGACGGCACGCTCATCTCATGACGGTTGGCAAAGTAGAGGCAGCTGTTGATGGATACTGCTGCGTCGCCTTTATATCCCACGAAGCCTGCCCAGTGAGTGGCATTCACATGATTGGCATCTTCGCTGGTGAAGCAGCCGTCGAACAGGCAGTTATTGAGGGCAAGTTTGCCGCTGCGTGCAAAGCCAACGAATCCGCCATTGTAACATTCGCCATTGTAGGTTGTCTTGATGCGGATGCTGGAGCGGCAGTTGCTGATGCGCACATTGTGCTGGGCCGACCCCTCTGAGCCCACCGATCCCACCAAGCCGGCTGCAAATCGGCCTGTGCTGGTAACGATGGTGCCATCGACGTGCAGATTCTCAACGACGGCATTGCCGCGCAGGTTGTAAATCGGTGCGGCGTAGTCGCGGTCAAAGGGATTTTGGACGGTGCCGAGGTTGAAGGTCAGCGTGTGTCCATTGCCGGCCAGCGTACCGCAGAAGGCGGGAAGCTGTTGGTTGACAGCAATGTCGGCGGTAAGTTCCACGACACGGCCTTCAAAATACTGATATTCCGTTTGATGGGCATCGTTCGAGAGTACGCAGAGCGTATTCCAGTCGTCGGCAGAGTTGATGAGGAAGTGTCCCTGGTCGTTCATGGCGAGCGACGATGCCGTGACGTAGAACGGCTGTTCTACGGTGCCATAATAGCCAGAGCCTTCATTGGCGGTGATGGAGAGGGTGTAGCTGCCCATCTCGGTGACCTCTGTAACCTCCGTCGCCTCAGTGCCATCTGTGATTTTCCTGATGGTGGCGGTATATTTATCCTTACCCAGCCACTGATAGCCTTTGCCGCAAAAGAAGATGTAGCCGATGTTTATGCGATTGCCGCCGTTGTAGTTGTAGGTGTGTTGCAGACCGCTGATATAGGTGGGAACGGGCAGATAGTAGTTCACATTGTCAGGTCCCTTCCACAGGCTGCAGAACACGTTGTCGGGGGCGGTGGCGACGGGATAGACCCGCGTACCCTGAAGGTCGCCAAGCTCCTGTGTATAATACGTGTCCGTGATGACGGAAGGCTTATTGATGTCGCGACTGATGGTGCAGCTATTGTCTGTGCCTACGGTACACGCTGTGGGTGCAAAGAGACAGTTGTCGAAGCTGGTGCCGCTACCCATGTTGACGGCCACCAGACCACCGCAGCCGGAGCTGTTGGCATCGCACAGGAGTTCGCCCTTGAACGTGCAGTTTTGGAATGTCACGCGACCATCATTGATCTGTGCCACCAAGCCGGCATGGTGGAAGGAAGAGGCCTGACTGCGGATGGTGGAGTTGACAGTGATGTCGGTCAGCGCATTCTTGCCGGAGGTGTAGGCAGCGACTCCTGCCAGACGGGTCTTGGCACCTACACTATGTGCGAGGGTGCCGCCAATCGTGAGGTCTTTGATTTCGGCATTCTTGATATAACGGAAGGGGGCGCAGCCCGACTCGTTCGTCTCCAGGTTGAAGGTCAGCGTGTTGTTCTGGCCCTCGAAGGTGCCGTCGAAGGGATGTGCCTCTGTGCCGAGCATCGTGCTGACGGTGATGTCGCGCTTCAGTCTCACGACGCGCCCCTTGAACGATACGCCTTCCGCAATGCGCGCCGCAAGGTTGTCCCAGTCAGTAGCACTATTAATATTGACGATGTCGAAGGGTAGGATGGATCCGTCGACATCGAGGCACCAGTAAAGTCGCTTGCCATTCGTCGGGTCGAGGCTATACCCCAGTGTTCTGATCAGGGCTTCGGGGTCGTAGGGCTTATAGGTGCCCTGCAGACCAGAGTCGAAGGTCTTGTAGGTGCTTCCTACGCTGCAATTGTGCCCCATCTCGATGTTGGCACCACTCACAGTACCCGTGGCAAGACAGTCATTGACTTGTCCCTCTCTCCCTTTACGACAATCGCCGATGAATACACCCGTTGCCTGCTTGGCACCGCTAATGGTGCCGGAGAAGTGTGAGTCATTAACCCTACAATAGTTCCTTAAAGTATATGCATCGGCATAGCCCATGACACCGCCACAGACGGTGCTGTTGGTGATGATGTCGGCCTGAACGACGCAATGATTGACAATGGCTCCGTGGGCGATGCCTACCACGCCGGCACAATACTTGCCGCCCTGCACCGTGCCCTTAACAGTCAGTTTCCCTACATTCCAGCTTCCGTTAGCACCCCAGATGGGGTCGTTCGATACGGCCATCACGCGGAAGGGCGCCGTCCCCTCGTTCTTGGTGTCATTGAGGTTGACGTAGATGGAGTTGAAGTCGCCATCGAAATTACTGTCGAACGGATACTGTGGCGTACCTATGGTTCGGGTGATGGGGTTTTGGGCATCGCCGATGTCGTTAGCGAGCTTGATGGTTTGCCCACGCATGTTACGCCCATTGTTGACCAACGTGGCGAGGTCGTTCCAGTCTTCAACCGTGCGGATGGTCTCGTAAGAATCATAGAAGCTGTTGCGCACCCACTGGGCATAGAGGGTGGCGGCATGTGCGGAATACTTGTCACCGGGATTGTAGTGTGTACCCTGGCTCCCACTATCAGTGTTCCACCCCATGAACGTATAGCCCTCACGTGTCGGTATCGTGGTACCCAGTGTAATCTGGTCAATGTATGTCTTCCTCTGTGTTGCGGGCACAGGACCGTTGCCGCCATTCGCATCGTAGGTGATGTACTCCCACTCGGGGATGGATATGTTTCTGTTACCATTGGTGAGTTGCGCATTGCCCTGGTTACCATGAGTATTTGTTCCGTAAACCACCACCGTGTAATTACCGGGGTCAGGAATCTTAATCCAATAATCGAAGCCGAAATTAACATCTTTGACAAGTTGATTAGCTACCCATGCATCATTTTCGTCATATCTTACTATTACATCACTACCAGTTTTATGTGTATGATAATAATTATTCTGACTTAATATAGACGCTTGCGCATCTTCTCTTTTCTTATTCATGTCGTAGGTAAAGACATATTTGTCCTCACCGTCCTGCTGCAAATGTATCTCCACCTTGTTTTGTTGAGCCGAGTGAAAAGTCTTATATAGCAAATTAACCTCCCACCATCCTATTTTATCAATTACGCCATCATTATAAACAGAATGCTCATCAGGATAACCATCGTAAGCCCCCCAATGGTCTAATAGCCATTCATTTGTGTTTTTAGCTTCCCAATCCCTATATGCATAAGTATAAGGGTCGCACGTCCATCCGGAGACATGGATGCAGCATGCATACGTTTCGATTACATCTAAATAGCCGATGGGGGCCTGGCTTTTTTCAAAAAATTCTAAACGAACTTTCCCCAACGCCCACGTCGAGGTGGAAGTCATCAGCGCGAGCAGCAGCGTTATGGCTACCCTCGCTCCTGCGGCACGGGCTAAAGTCACTGTCCGCGCAAGGAAAGAAAAGTTTGTTTTGGTCTTCATTATTGTCTGTTGTTTTTAATTTATAATATTCTGTCTGTTGTTCCTGTTCTCGGGGGTCGTGATGCCATGCGAAGTTAGTGGTTACACATTATTATATATATTATGGTTTAGGTTCCTTATCAAGCTTTTCACTTAGCACTTCGTTCTCTTCCTCAAGTCTGTCAATTTCGTCCTTCAGCTTCAGGTTCTCGCGGATGAAGGCGGAGAAGTTGACCAGCAGCTCCTGGTTGCGCCAGTGGTAGTAGAACAGCAGGATGACCAGCGCCAGGATGGCCAGCGCCACGACGGTGGAAATGATGATTGCAATGATGACAGTTATATCCATGATTGTTGTCCTCGTTTTGTTACGGGGACAAAATTACAAAGAGTTGCGAAATACCTTGTCAGCATTCCGCAACTCTTTGTCAGGATTCCGCAAAACTTTGTAAATGGGATGTCAGGAATCCGCAAAAAACGCAGAAATCCCCGAATTCATCGGAGATTCCTGCGTTATGTATCTATGAATGTTTTTTACGCCTTGGCTGCCCGGCGGTACTCCGAGGGCGTCATCTTGTAGCGCTCACGGAACCGTTCGTTGAAGGAGGTGCGATTGGCGAAGCCGCTCATCTCGGCGATGAGGGCGATGGGCTCGTCGGTGTCGGTGAGCAGAAGGGTGGCATGATCGACACGGTAGCCGTCGATGAAGGCTTTGGTGCTCGGACTGTCAGAGCACTCGCGGATGGCCTCATCGATGTAGCGGTGGTTGGTGGCGAGCATCGAGGCGAGGGTGTCGCGGTTCAGTTCGCTGTCGGTATAGGGCTGCTCCTTCTTCATCAGTTCAACAAGACGGAGGAAGAGTTGCTCGCCCTGTGTGCGCTCCTGTTCAGGCTGCCGGGCTATGCGCTCGATGTCGCGTACCTCGCGGCGTTGTTCACGCTGAATAATCTCAAAGAGTTCGCGGTTCTTGATGAGCATGCGCTGGTGGGCGATGGCCAGCCGCCAGAGGGCAACGAGGATGACGAGCAAGATGGCGAGGAGCGAGAAGGCGAGGATGCGATAGACGGTGGTCTTCGCCTCTTCGTCCTTCAACTGCAGTTCCTTCTCCTGCGTCTTCATCTGCTGGGCCAGTTCAAGCGTCTCGGCCTGACGCTCGCGCTGCACCAGACTGTCGTTGATAATCTGATAGCGGAACTGTGTCTGATAGGCCTCACGGTAGCGACCGATATTGTTCAGCCCCATTGCATACATGTAGAGCAAGTCGGCATAACGCCAGGAAATAGTGTCCTCCTTCTCACGCAAAAACGGCTCCAAGCGGTCGTATATCTGCTGGATGCGCCCTGCGTTGCCCGCCAAGGCGTAGTAGTTCAGCATATCCTTCTGGTTAATAGGTTCCCGGGCGGCCTGCGTCTGCTCGAAGGCCTCGGCGGAACGGCGCGCGCCCGCCTTGTCGCCCGCCATCTGCTGACAGTAGGCCAGGACGGGATAGGTGTAGGCCCGCTGCTGGTCGGCCCATCCGGCAGGGGCGTTGGGATTCTCCTTCTCGATGCGGCTGATGACCTGCAGTTTCTCTTGCAGCAGAGGGATGGCCGCGGCATAGTTTTCCTGACCGGCCAGGATGCGGGCCGTGTTGCCAAGGTCGGAGGAGAGTATGGGCAGGGGCTGGATGCTGTCACGGGAGGCCTCGCGCAGGATGTTCATCGAACGGTTCATGTAGTCCATGCCGCTGCCCTGCTGCAGGCGCTCCATCACCTTGCCCGCCTCGAAATAGAAGTTGGCCTCTTGCAGGATGTCACCGGCATGATGAGCCATTCCGGCACCCTGTTTGGCATAGCGCACGGCATCCTGATAAGTGTTCGGGATATAGGCGCAGATGTTCACCAGCAGCGAGAGCGTCTTCAACTTCTGCACGCTGTCGGCTGCGGGATTCTGGCGCTCAAGCACCTGCAGGCAATAGTCGCGGGCCTTGCCCATGTCCTCGACTGCCGGCGCGTTGTAGTAAACCTGCGCCCGCATCCAGTCGGCCAGGTTCACGTCGGCCAGTCCCCGCATCTCGGCGGTGTCAATCAGCCCAAGGGCATGCTCCGGCTGTTCCATCATCGACTGTTTGATGTTCTCCCACGCATAGATACTGTCGGCCTCGGAGCCACGCTCCGACGTGCCGCCACCCGTGCAGCCCGTCAAGGTCAGCACGGCAAGGAGCAATAATACAATAATGTTTCTGGGGGTTCTCGGTAACATGATGGTGTAGGCGTTCTCCTTATTATAATTATAATGCCTCGATTTCCTCTGCCGTCAGGCCGGTGTACTTCGCAACTAATTCTGACGCTCCTTTTCAACCATTGGCCTGTTCTCCATAATCTCACCGAACTTCTTTACGTCGGCATAGTTGAGAACAAAGTTGTTGAGCTTCTCGATAATGATTTCTCTGGCTCTCTCAGGACTGACTTCGTGACTCATAAGGTTTCGATTTGTTCGATGGTGAGACCTGTTATTTCTGCAATATCTTCAAAGGCATAGCCCTTAGCCCTCATCTTGCGGGCGGCATCAAGCATTTTCTCTTTTGCTTCTTCTTTGGCATCTGCTATGGCCTTGTCTGCTTCCCGTTTTACCGCGTTAATCTCTGACTTGCGAGAGGAAATGGCATCCCAGAACTTATCGTATGCCCGCATTTCGCCATCGTCGAAAGCGGCACGCTCAACGATTTCGAGGGCTTCGCTTACTTCGGCGTTCTCCAACAGTTCGGCTGGGGCTTCGCGTGTGTCGTCGTTGATTTCGGTGAGGAAACGGAGCCACAGCACCTGCATCTTTTTCTCGCTGAATGTCGTGGGCTTGAACTTCTTCAGCTCCACAAAGATAAGGTGCAGACCGTCAATCACCTGGTCGGTGTACTTGTCGTGGACAAGATGATAATAGTGGTAGTAGTCGTCCACGTCGTTCATGAAATTCTCGTTGACGAAGTTCAGCGCATAGACGGGCTGCAGGAGCTCGTAGTCATCGCCTTTCTTCGACTGCGCCACGTATGCCTTGGAGGCGTTGAGCAGCACGCGCTTCTTGAACGAGTCCGTCCATGTCATCTGCATCTCGACAATGAACTCACGCTGCTTGTTATCCTTGCAGCACACGTCCACGATGCTGTCCTTTTCAGCCTGCATCCGGTCCGGCACTTTCTCGGCTGGCCAATACTCGATGCTCTCCACCTGCTCGTCTTCTTTCAGGGGGAGCATGGCATTAAGCAGACTGATGACGAGGTGCTTGTGCTCGCCGAATATCTTCTTGAAAGTCGGGTCGGCTCTCGGGTCTAAATACTTTCCCATAATCGTTTTGCTTTTAAATTATGGCGCAAAATTACAACTTTTTTCGTAAAGATGATGCGATTATGGCGTTAAATCTTACGAAAGCGGGCGAAGGCGCATCGTTTTTATAAATTAGAACGGTCAGTTCCTGCTGAACACTATCCTCCAGTCGGCGTTCTTCCGCATCACTGAGGTGATTCCCGTGGAGCTCGCTGTTGAGAAGATGAAGGCTGCTGCCCTGAAGTCTTACGGTGCCAAGGGTCAGGACGTGGTCGACAAGAATTACGCCGCCATCGACCGCGGTGGTGAGTACAAGAAGTTTGAGGTGAAAGCCGAGTGGGCAAACCTGCCCGACGACGAGGAGAAGGTGGACAACGCTCCCGCATTCGTCAAGGAGCTCGTTCGTCCTATCAACGCTCAGGCCGGCGACCTGCTGAAGGTTTCCGACTTTGTGAAGCACGGCACCGTTGACCATTTCCGTGAGTGGCCTTCTCAATTCCGTGAGTGGCCTTCTCATTTCCGTGAGTGGCCTTCTCAATTCCGTGAGTGGCC
>CAMJWJ010000074.1 GCA_946409435.1 uncultured Prevotella sp.
GTGATACCCACGCAAAGTATTGCTGATGCACCCGTAAGTGTGCGTTGAAGGCATGGTTAGCCCTCACGCACACGACGGGATACACGTTCAGCATACCCGTGACATCAAACTCCGCATTGTCTTGGCATGCATGCTGATGTGGTAATTTCAACCAGCCAATCGACAAAGCATCGTGTGACGCTTTTCCGCTATGTAGTGACCAGCCTTGTACTCCGTCCGCCTCAGCGAACTTCATCGCCACAAGACTGTAATCAACTGCAAAAATACAAAAAAGTTAGCACATCGTGCAAGTTTTAACGAGAAATCTTCATAAAAAGTTGCTAATTTCACAAAAAAGCATTATTTTTGCACAAAATATCTGCGACTGATGGCAAATACAAGGATAGACAATGTTAGGCCGGAAATGTTGAAATGGGCGTTCCAAAGGGCTGGCTATAGTGAGGAGAAGGCTGTTGAGGCGTTTCCTAAGCTACAGGATTGGTTGTCTGGAGCGAAGATGCCTACTATCAGTCAGTTGCAGGACTTCGCTTCCAAATTCTTCGTGCCATTTGGCTATATGTTTTTGGAGCAGATACCTACAGAGACGATACCTTTCCCCATGTTCAGGGGTGAGGCTGGGCAGAATGATCATTTTGACTTGAACGTCTATGATACGGTGATGAACGTGCAGAGCAGACAGGATTGGTTGGAAGATTATCTTATTGACAATGAAATTGACACTTGTCAGCTGGTTGGCTCCATTAACATTTCCACACCTGTCAGTGAAACTGTTACCCGTCTACACAAGGCTCTTAAGTTAGAGCCCCGATGGGCATTTGGCTTGATGCGAGTAGATATGGCTATCAGCATCTTGACACAGAAGTTAGAAGATGCTGGGATTTTTCTTGCCTTCAACGGGGTGGTGGGAAATAACACACACCGTACGCTGAAGGTCAGTGAGTGTCGTGGCTTTGCACTTGTTAATCAGACTGCACCTTATATATTCGTGAATAGTGCCGATAGTAAATATGCCCAGATGTTTACACTGATACACGAAACGGCACACATCATGATGGGTATAAGTGCAGGCCATGCCGGGGATGGTTTCATCAGTCATGACATTGTGGAGGACTATTGTGACCGTGTTGCAGCAGAGTTCCTTGTTCCAGCCGAAGTAATCCGTGAAGTTTGGAATGGGGATATTAAATGGGCTTCCCGTAAATTTAAGGTCAGCGAGATTGTCGTTGCAAGACGAGCACATGATTTACGGCTGTTAAGTGATACTGCATATAAGGCATTTTGGCAGGAGTATAGTAAGCGTCCTCTCAGTGTAAAGAAAGAGAGTAGTGGTGGCAGCTTCTATCTCACCAGTGTCAAGCGAGTGGGCAAGTTGTTCGCCATTCATGTGCGCAATGCTGTCAACAACCGTCAATTGAGTTACACAGATGCATATCGCCTGACGGGTTTATATGGAAACACATATCAGCATTTTATGACCAATAATATTTAGGACTATGGCATATATTTTTGACACCAACATATTCATCCGCTCCAAAAATGAGATGCCAATGGACATCTGGCCCACTTTCTGGGAAAGATTCAGAGATATGGTCAATTCTGGTGAAATTTTTACAAGCATCACTGTGAAAGATGAAATAGACAAAGGTAAGGACGAATTGACGGAATGGTTGAAGCAGAATGCACCAAAATCATTTTACTTGTCATTAGATGCAGAGGTTATGGCTCAATATACCAGTGTACAGAACTGGGCTAAATCAAATCCTGTTTATACACAAGCAGCCCTTAATACATTTGCCAATGTGGCAGATGCCTATCTTGTAGCAACAGCTTCAGCCAAGCAGATGTCCCTTGTTACATACGAAGGTTCTAGCCCTAACAGCAAAAAGAGGGTCATGATTCCAGATGCCTGCAATGCATTGGGTGTTCGCTATTGCGATCTTAATACGGTTCTGAAGGAAATGGGAATAAAAATCTAAAGCCAACCTAGATTAAATAAGGAAACGTTTGGTGGTTTCAAACGAATTGATTACCTTTGTACCCGATGATGAGTCATAAAACGACTGGTGGCTCAGCGTCAGGTGTTCATTGAAAGCAATTCATAGCAGAATGTGGAATTGAGTACGGTTGCCAATTCGTAACCCAGTTTTTCCTCAATCCCCTAGGCTGCCTTTATATAAAGAAAAGCTGAGAAATCTTACAAAGTTACGAAAAAACGAGAGAAGAACAAAATAAATTTATTTATTTTTTATTCCGAGTGCTCAGTAAGTTCGCCACTTAATGGCAAAGTTACGAAAAGTTAGGAAGAAAACAAAGAAACTCGTCATTTTTTTTGGCATTTTAAGCGCTTATTCGTACCTTCGCACAATCTTTTACGATTACACCACCATGACAAGCGAAGAGACATACTACACCATAGCACTGACCCGCATGACGGGTTTCAACCAGCCGATAGCCCTGCAGCTATACCGCACGCTGGGCAGCGGACAGGCCGTCTACGACCACCGTGCCGACATCGGCGACATCATTCCCAACGCCTCACCGCGGCTGCGCCAGGCCATGCTCGACTGGGACGACGCCCTGCGGCGTGCCGCTGCCGAGATGGACTTCATCAGCAAGGGAGCCGTTCGTGCACTGACACTCCATGATGCCGACTATCCGCTACGGCTGCGCGACTGTCCCGACGCACCGATAGTGCTCTTCTACCGAGGTACGGCAGACCTCAACCAGCCGCACGTCATCAACATGGTCGGCACACGCCACTGCACGCCATACGGTCAGGACCTGGTACGTCGCTTCATTACGGAGCTGCGCCAGCTTTGCCCGGAGGTGCTCATCGTCAGCGGACTGGCCTACGGCATCGACATCTGTGCCCACCGTCAGGCGCTCGCCGCAGGTTACGAGACGGTAGGCGTGCTGGCTCACGGCCTGGACCAGATCTATCCGCCGCGGCACCGTGACACAGCAGTGAGCATGGTCAGCCACGGTGGCCTGCTGACGGAATATACGAGCCAGACGGAGCCGCTGCCCAACAACTTCCGGCAGCGCAACCGCATTGTGGCGGGCATCTCGGATGCGACAATCCTCGTCGAGAGTGCCATTAAGGGTGGTGGACTGATTACGTGTCGTGTGGCTTTGGAATACGACCGCGACGTGTTTGCCTTCCCCGGCAACGTCGGCCAGCCATATAGTGAAGGATGCAACAGACTGATAGCCAGAAATAGCGCCGGCCTCATCACGTCGGCACAGGACTTTGTCGAGGCTATGGGGTGGCAGTCGCTACGGCAGGCCGCCCGGCCCGTGGAGCGACAGCTGTTTCCCGAGCTGACGGCCGAGGAACAGCAGGTCGTCACACTACTCAGCCAGAGCAACGACCTCCAGCTGAACATCATCAGCGTGCGCACCAACATTCCCATCGGCCAGCTGACGGCCCTGCTCTTCTCGTTAGAGATGAAGGGTGTCGTCAAGCCGCTGGCCGGCGGCACCTACCACCTGCTCGTGCATGTTTGAGATTGCGTGTCAGTCGTCTTCTTCGATGTCAGCGATATGGAACGTGCGCTCAAACGTGACGATGTGGTAGGCAGAGAAGTAACCTAAGCAGCCGCCCGTGAAATTCTCGATAGGATTGGTGCCTGCATTGTCCATGACCTGCATGGAATAGAGGTAGTCGTAGGCTGCACGGTCGATGGCACGTACCTCCATGCGTATCTTGTCACCCTCCCTCAGCGCATCCTCGTCGCCCTTGTCCATGTCACGCTTGGTGGTACACTGGAATAGCTGCTGCAATTCGCCGTTCTTATTCTTGTCGTCGCTCATGACCGCCCAACGGTAACCGATGTTGTTGCGGTAGATGTGCATGAAGTAGTAGCTGTTCTCGTCGGGTGTGTCCTGCAGGCGAAGGTCGGCCAGGAGCATGCGCTCGGAGAGCACCTTCTGCCATACAAACCGCAGACTGGTCACCTGCGGCGGTTGCTGCATGACAGACGACGAGTGGAAGTGGCGGCCGTCAACATAGATGTCCATGTCGTACGTCTCGCCGGCTACTCCTGCCACCGACGACTGGTAGTAGCCCCTCTTGGTATATTTCAGCGTGTCGGCAAGAGCATAGCGTGGTATAGACACGACGACGACGGCTTGCTCGACGTAGTGCTCGCGGCTGTTGTCGTTGACGTTCTGCGTCATCGAGAGCCTGACGAGTGTACCCTCCTGCGTCACGGAAGCCTCAGCGACGTAGAGCTTGTCGACGTCGTGGTAGTCGATGGGTATATCTTTCTCGCAGGCGACAAGAAAAGGGAAAAAGAGGAAAAGGTAAAAAAATGAAAAGGGGAAAAGGCGAAAGGGGAAAAGGCGAAAGGGGGATAGGAGAAAGGGGAAACCTTTCTTTACTATATGCTTTGTCCTATCAATTATTGTCCTGTTCATATTGCTGTTCTTTGCACTATTATTTTACTTTTTCACCTTTTAATTACCATTTCAGGTTAAAGGACACCGAAGGTACGATACCGAAGAGGCTGTACTGTGTGGCCTTCGTACCGCGCCCGTACTGGCTGTCGGTGAAACGGATGAGCCACGGGTTGTAGCGGTTGTACAGGTTGTAGATGCCAAAGGCCCACTCCCGCGTCAGCCGCCCGTGGCTGATGGACTTTGTCCACGTAGCACCGATGTCCAGCCGGTGGTAGTCGGGGGCACGGTAGCCGTTGCGCTCGGCATAGTAATAGATGTAGTTGTCGACAACCTGGTACTTGGCACTGGGAGCCGTGAAGGCCTGACCGGAGTTGTAGGTCCATGTGGCGTTCAGTGTCCATGCAGCATTGAGCCGGTAGCTGGCGACGATGTTGATGTCGTGGCGACGGTCGTTGTTGGCATCGTACCAGTGCCCCTGGCTGATGCCGGGAATGCGCGTCTGCGACCAAGCCAGCGTATAGCCTATCCAGCCTGTCAGCCGCCCCGTGTTACGACGGGCACACAGCTCCACACCGTAGCCACGCCCCTCGCCTGAGAGCACCAGTCGCTCTATCTCGATGGCTGACGCAAAACTGATGCCGTCACGATAGTCCAGCACGTTCTTCACGTGGCGGAAGTAACCCTCTACGGAGAAGTCGTACTGCTGTGTCGGCGTCATATAGAATGCTCCTAAGCTCAGCTGGTCGGCTATCTCGGGACGGATGAGGTTGGTGCTGATGGTGTAGCGGTCGAAGGGTGTCGACGTGTTTTGGTTGCGCAGGGCATGGATGTTCTGACTGGTACGGCTGTAGCCTGCCTTGACGCTGAACAGCGGCGTGGCCTGCCACACCACGCTGGCACGCGGCTCAGCCACCACATGGGTCTTGACAGGGCGATACTCCTTACGGCGGTGCAGCCACGTGATGTTTCCGTTAGCATCGATGTCGTAGTAGTACGGACCACCCAGCGCAGAGAATGCCGACAGGCGCAGTCCTGCCGAAAGTGTCAGCTGGTCGGCCATACGCCACTGCCAGTTCAGCCACAGGCTGTTGTCCCAAGCCTTGCGCTGCTCCTTCTCGTGCAGGCTGACGCGAGTCCATTCGGCCGACTTCACGTCGCTGAGCATGGTCTGCAGACCGGCGTTCAGCTCATGACGCCCAAGGACGATCCTGGTGTTGTGGCGCAGTCCCGTATGGCGTATATGTCCCTGGTAGGAAATGCTGGTACCGAGGATGTCGATGCCGTTGTTGGTATTGTAGGCCGATGAGAACAGCGTCGTCTGGGCTGTTGCCCGTTGCCCGATGTGCCACATCCACGAGAGACTCGTGGCCAGGTTAGTCCAGCGTATGTCTACCATGTCGCTGATGGCGGTACGGTCACGGCTGGCAAAGAAACTGAGGTAGAGGTGGTGGCGGTCGTTAATGCGCCAGTCGGCTTTCAGGTTGGTGTCGAAGAAGTACAGCGTGTTGTCACGGTATTCGTCTGTCAGCTTCAGAAACATGTCGGCGTAGGAGCGGCGTGCCGTCAACAGCACGTTCAGGCGGTCCTTCACCACAGGGCCTTCGACCGATGCCTTGGCCGACAGCAGGCCGATGCTGACGTTGCCGCCCCAGCGGTCGGAGCGACCCGTGCGGCCATTGATGTCGAACACTGCCGACGAGGCACCGCCCAACTGTGCGGGTACCAGTCCCTTGTAGAGCGTCGCCGTGGCCAGCGCGTTGTCGTTGAATGCGGAGAAAAGGCCTGCCAGATGGCCCACATTATACACGGGGGCGTCGTCGTAGAGGATGGTGTTCTGTGCCGCCGTACCGCCTCGCACCTGGAAACTGCTGCTGGCGTCGCTCTCCGACTTCACGCCGGGCAGCAGCTGCAGCGAGCGCATCACGTCGGCCTCGCCGAAGAGCGCCGGACGGCTGGTCAGCTCGCGCACCTGAATCTGTTCGGCACCAATCTGTACGGAACTGACACGGCGCTTGGCATTGTTGGCATTGACAATGACTTCCTGTAACTGCTGTTCACGCAGCCGTGTCGTGTCCGTCTGCGCCACCGTCATGGTGGGCAGCAGTATGGTGAGCAAAAATACTGTGAGCAACAGAGCGTTTCGCATTGTCATTGGGGCACTCGTGTACATATTATTTATTAGTCCTCCTTTTATATCAATATTCCAACCTGTGCTCAAACGGAGCTACAGGGAGACCTGCGGCAGAACATAGGTTGGCGAGAACGGGGTTATCCTTCCACGCATAACGGATAGCCACAGGACGACCGGACGGTATGCTGATGACAAGACGATTGCCCGTTGCCGTGGCATTAGCATTGTGAAAAACACCCATTTCATCGGCATATTCACAATCGCCAATGGCTCCCTCACCCAGCGGCTGGTCGAAGGTGAGCGTCACCATACCCTCAGCCGTAACGGCGGTCAGGAGCTTAGGCGACAGCTTCACTTTTTTGTCGTTGAACACAAGACGGTCGAAGCAGAGGCCGACACGCTCGGCAACCTCCCGCTTGCGCAGCGGATGGATGTCTACCGTCTCGCCGAGGTCGATGATACAGGCCAGTTCGGCATAGGCATCGTCGCGTGCCACAGTGCGCTGGGCCTCGCGCAGCTGTGCCCAGTTGCTGTTGACGGGCGATGTCTGGTCGGTGATTGGCGACGGGTTGCCTGTCTGCTGACGACCGTCATAATTGGCCAGCTGTACAATACAGAACGGCAGGGCAGGCTCTTGCCAGAGGGTGCGCCAGCTTCCCATCAGCTTGCGCAGCAGGTCGGCATAGGGCTTAGGGTTGCCGGTGTTCGACTCGCCCTGATACCACACCACGCCACTGACGGCGAATGGTGCCAGCGGGTAAACGACGGCATTGTAGAGCGTGGTGGCCATGTTCTGCAACGACACGTCACCGCTGGGGCACGGCGGCATGGCGGCACCATCGTGGTTCCGCCACAGCTTGTCGAGCGGAATGACATCCTTCGGCATGGGGTTCTGGCTGAAACGGTCAGGACCGAAGCATAGCATGTAAGGCTTCTGTGGAATAAAGTGGGCACTGCCGTACTTATTAATAAAACGTACGGCAATGACGTTGACACCCTCGCGGAGCACTCCTTCGGGAATGTCGTAGCGGCGCGGCGGATACTGATAGTAGGTACGCCCCACCTGTCTGCCGTTGACATAGGTAATATCGGCATCGAACAGCGTACCTAACAACAGGCGGGCAGGCTGCCCGGCATGGGCCTTGTCGATGATGACATATTGGCGTAGCCACGTGCTGCCGATGCCGCGCCACTTCCATTCGTCCTGGTTGACAACAGCCCAGTTGCTGTCATCGCAGTCCAAAGCACTGAAGCGACCGGCAATGCCAGGGTCCTGCACGTCGAGCAGCGCACTCCAGCGGTCGTTGGCCAACTGGTTGGCATGCTGCTGAGCCTTGATAAAATCGGGGTTATCGTAGAGCTGTACCTTGCTGACCAGCTGCGGATAGTCGCGCTGCAGCGAGTCGGCCGGCAGCCACGCCTCGATAGGTGTGCCGCCCCAGCTGTTGACGATGATACCCTGCGCTACGTGGTTCTTCTCCCACATCCGCTTGCCAAGGAAGGTGCCAACGGCCGAGAACAACCAAGCGTTCTGCTTCGTCAGCGGCTTCCAGTTGATGGCGGTGGGACGAATGTCGCTCTTAGGACCGTGCGTAGCCGTCTCGTTCTGCACACGGAACAGACGGATATTGCTATTATCAAAACGCTCGATTTCATCGGTATATTGCGGATAGACACGCTCGATGGTGACATCGATGTTCGACTGGCCGGAGAGCAGCCACACGTCGCCCACCATGACATCGGTCAGCGTGACAGCATCGGTGACAGGACCAGCAGCAGCACCATTAGCACCGACAGTACTGACGGTCAGCACGTAGGGACCACCGGCCTTTGTGGCAGGCAGGTCGATGCGCCAGCGGCCGTCGGCACCGGTGAGAGCGGTATAGGTCTTCTTCTGCCAGCTGACGGAAACCAGTTCCTGTGGGTTGGCCGTACCCCAGACGGGTATGGGTTTGCCACGCTGCAGCACCATGCCCGACTGGAATAGCTGCGGCAGTTGCACGGCACCGAAGGATGTTGACCACACTATGAGGGCTGCGAAGAAGAAAAATGTACGTTTCGTCATCATTGTCATCATTATTCGTTTTGCTGATGCAAAAGTACGAAAAAAATAATAAAATGTCGCACAAAGCCCTATTTTTTTATCTGTTGCAACAAATACCGCTGTTTTTTGTAACACATAAGAATCTGTTTTTCGACAGAAAATCGTACCTTTGCAAACAACAATGTAAATAAAAACCGACAACATCATGGCATCTAACGAAACAACCCAAGGAGCAAAAGGCTTCTACAAGCTCTCCTGGCTGCAGCGCATCGGCTTCGGCGCCGGCGACCTGGCCCAGAATCTGATTTATCAGACCATTTGCATGTATCTGCTGTTCTTCTACACCGACGTGTATGTCTTGGGCGGCGACGCTGCCAAGGCAGCAGCACTGGCAGGTACGATGTTCCTGGTGGTCCGCTTAGTAGACGTACTGTGGGACCCATTGGTAGGAACCTTTGTAGACAAGCACAACCCGAAATGGGGCAAGTACCGCAGCTACCTCGTGCTGGGCGGCATTCCGCTGACCATTCTGGCTATCCTGTGCTTCTGGAACGGATTTGCACCGTCGCTGCTCTATGCCTACATCACCTATGTGGGCATGTCGATGCTCTATACATTAATTAATGTACCGTATGGCGCCCTGAACTCATCGCTGACGCGTGACACCGACGAGATAACCATTCTGACGTCGGTCCGCATGTTCATGGCCAACGTCGGTGGCTTGTGCGTATCGGCCGGCGTGCCTATCCTTGTGGCAACACTGGCCGACAAGGAACTGCCTATCGAGATGGCCCTCTTCATGGGACTCGGTTCGCTGCCCTCGTTTATCTTCATGCCCCTTGTTCCTGCCATCAAGAAGAAGGTCGGCAAGAAAAACATGTTCTACATCTTCCTCTCCGTCGCCATCTTCGGCATGGCTCTGCTCTATGTCATCAGCCACATGGGCAAGGTGAGCGACAACATCACATGGGTATACATTGCCCAGTTCATCAAGTCGACAGGTGTCATCGTGGCCACCGGTTACATGTGGGCACTGATACCAGAAGTCATCTCCTATGCTGAATACACCAGCGGCCGCCGCATCGCCGGTATCGTGAACGCCCTGACGGGTATTTTCTTCAAGGCCGGCATGGCACTCGGTGGCGTCATCCCCGGATGGGTATTGGGATATACCGGTTACAAGGCCATTCAGGCCGAGGAGACCACGCTGCCCAACGACTCTACTGCATGGTTCTATGCGATGCTCATCTTTGCCCTGGTAGGCCTTGGCCTGCTGATCTTCTGCTTCACGCAGACCAAGGAGCGTGTCGTGATGGACGAGAGCGAGACGAAGAATGTGAAGGTCAGCGACCTGTGGACGGAGTTCATGCGCAACCGCCCCCTGCGTATCATCGCACTCTTCTTCATCACAGCCTTTGCCATGATGTCCGTAGGCAATGCTGCCGGAGCATACTTCATGAACGGTATGGAACTTCAGACTCCGCTGGCACAGGAGGGCATCCGCTGGCTGGTCTGCGTCATCCCTGCCATGCTGCTCATCCTGGCTATGTTCATCATCAGCCGTTACGAACTGACCGACGAGGTGATTGACAAGATTAACATGGAAATTGAAAAGCGCTCAAGCAATGAAAAGTAATACAATCAGTGCCTTAAAAAAGACCATGGCCGTGGCCATGCTACTCGCCACATCTGCCATGCCGTCAGTGGCTCAGGGGCTGAAGGACGCCATCGGCAAGTACTGCCTCATCGGTGCTGCCGTCAACCAGTGGCAGAGCGATGGCCAGGTGCCTGAGGCCGACGCCGTACTGAAGAAGCACTTCAACTGCGCCGTAGCCGAGAACTGCATGAAGCCCGAGGTGCTGGCTCCTGCCGAGGGACTCTTTGACTTCCGCGTAGCTGACAAGTTCGTCAGCTACTGCCAGCGTCACGGCCTGAAGGTGCTGGGCCACTGCCTGGTGTGGCACTCGCAGGCCCCCGACTGGTGGTTCACCAACGGCTACACGGCCAGTCCAGCCTCGAAGGAGGTGCTCAGGGAGCGCCTCGTCAAGCACATCAAGACCGTCGTGGGACACTATAAGGGACAGGTGCACGGCTGGGATGTCGTCAACGAAGCCATCGAGGACGACGGCTCGTTCCGCAAGTCGCCCTACTACAACCTGCTGGGCGAGGAGTTCATCGAGCTGGCTTTCCGTACCGCCCACGAGGCCGACCCCGATGCTGAGCTGTACTACAACGACTACTCCATGGCCGGCGAGAAGAAGCGCGAGGCCGTCTGTCGCCTGGTACGCAACCTGAAGGCCAAGGGCCTGCGCATCGACGGTGTCGGCATGCAGAGCCACAACGGCCTGGACTATCCCAACCTGGAGGAGTACGAGAAGAGCATCGATGCCTTTGCAGCCTGTGGCGTGAAGGTGATGATCACCGAGCTGGACATTAACGTGCTGCCCAACCCCGAGGGCTTCGGCGGTGCTGCCGTCGAGCAGAACTTCGAGTTCCAGCAGCGCTTCAACCCCTACACTGACGGACTGCCTGCCGCCAAGCAGAAGGAGCTGGACCAGCGGTGGCTTGCCCTGTTTAAGATCTACTACAAGCACCGCACCCAGATTTCTCGCATCAACCTGTGGGGCATCAGCGACGGTGGCTCATGGCTCAACGGATGGCCTATTGCCGGGCGTACCAACTACCCGCTGCTCTTCGACCGCCAGTACAAGGAGAAGCCAGTGGTCAGCGACATCGTCAAGCTGTTTGGCGGGAAATAACGCGACAACGAGACAACATGTTAACGAAAGCAACGAAACAGCAATAACAACGAAATAAAAACTATGAAACCAAGGTATCTTTTCCCCAGTGACTATATGGCCGACCCATCGGCCAACGTGTTCAACGGCCGACTGTACATCTACCCCAGCCACGACTGGGATGCCGGCGAGTGCTTCGACGACGACGGCGGCCACTTCCAGATGAAGGACTACCACGTGCTGTCGTGGGATGACATCGAGAACGGCCCCGTCACCGACCATGGCGTCATACTCGACGTGAAGGACGTGCCCTGGGCCGAAAAGCAGATGTGGGACAACGATGTTGTCGAGAAAGACGGCAAGTACTACCTCATCTTCTCGGCAAAAGGCTACGACGGCGTGTTCCGCCTGGGCGTTGCCGTCAGCGACACACCGGAAGGACCGTTCGTGCCACAGCCACAGCCCATCCGTGGCTCGTTCTCCATCGACCCCTGCGTCTTCAAGGACGACGACGGACAGATATACTGCTTCTTCGGCGGACTATGGGGAGGCCAGCTGCAGTGGCGCCAGCCGCTGACAGGTGGTTTCACGCCCGTTGCCGGCAAGTATGGCGACCAGAACGGACTCGCTGACCTCGGTGCTGCCCCCGACCACCAGACGGAACTCTTCGCACAGCCCGACGCCCCGGCACTCAGCAGCTGTGTGGTACGCATGAGCGACGACGTCATGCAGTTTGCCGAGGCTCCGCGCCCCGTGGTCGTCGTCGACCGTGACGGTCAGCCGCTGAAGGCCAGCGACCCGCACCGCTTCTTCGAGGCCTCATGGATGCATAAGTACCAGGGTAAGTACTACTTCTCCTACTCCACCGGCGACAGCCACCTGCTGTGCTACGCCATCGGCACATCGCCCTACGGCCCGTTCACCTATCAGGGCGTCATCCTCGACCCCGTCGTAGGCTGGACCACCCACCACAGCATCGTCGAGTTCAAGGGCCAGTGGTACCTCTGCTACCACGACTGTGTGCCCAGCAACGACATCACCCACCTGCGCTCACTGAAGGTGCAGCGGCTGTTCTACAACGAGGATGGCACTATCCAGAAGGTGGTGAACGAGTAAACACATGGACCAGCACTCGCTAATATCTACCTACTACGCGCAACATTGCGATGAAATCGTCGGTTTCATCGCTGTGCGCATTGCCGATACCGCCGAAGCAGAAGACCTGACGCAGGACATCTTCCTGCGACTGCTCAGCGGCCACCGGATCATCACTCCCGCGACGCTGCCCGCCCTGGTGTACGTCATGGCCAGCCATGCCGTGACCAACTACTACCGCCGCCGCTGTGTGCGCGAGACCTACGAACACTACTTGAAAAACACCGATTCCACCGAGGAGATGGCTTCCCTCATCTCCGCACGACAACTGATGGAGCGCATGGAGCATTCGCTGGCACGCCTGCCCGAGGCATGCCAGCGAATCTACCGACTGCACATCTACGGCGGCATGAAGGTCAGCGAGATAGCCAACGAACTGGCGCTGCCCTACAAGCAGGTGGAGAACCGACTCGGACAGGCTCGCCGCACCGTGCGCCAGCAACTGCGAGCCGTCATCTGAGTCCCCCCCTTGAATTCCTATCCGAGTAAGTTTCTCCTAAAACTTCCGCAAGAAAGATTTGGTGTGTCGGCGAAAAGTTTGTAATTTTGCAGCCGACTATGAAGATAGGTAATATAGACCTGGGCGAACGCCCTATATTCCTGGCACCGATGGAGGACGTCACCGACATCGGTTTCCGACTGCTGTGCAAGCGCTTCGGGGCCTCCATGGTATATACCGAGTTCGTGTCAGCCGAGGCACTGGTGCGCGACGTCAAGTCAACCGTCAACAAACTGACCATCTGCGACGAGGAACGGCCCGTAGGCATCCAGATTTACGGCCGCGACGTCGACGCCATGGTCGAGGCCGCCAAGATAGTAGAACAGGCAGGTCCCGACCTCATCGACATCAACTTCGGCTGCCCCGTGAAGAAGGTGGCAGGCAAGGGCGCCGGTGCCGGCATGCTGCAGAACATTCCTAAACTGCTGGACATCACCGAGCGCGTGGTACAGGCCGTCAGCCTGCCCGTCACGGTGAAGACACGACTCGGCTGGAACTGCGAACAACTCATCATCACCTCGCTGGCACCACAGCTGCAGGAGCGAGGCATCAAGGCACTGACCATCCACGGCCGCACACGCAGCCAGATGTACACCGGCACAGCCGACTGGACACTCATCGGCGAGGTGTGCCACAACCCCGACATCCACATACCCATCATCGGCAACGGCGACATCCACTCGCTCGACGAGGCCGACCAGGCTTTCGACCAGTACGGCGTGGACGGCGTCATGATAGGGCGCGCCACCTTCGGCTGCCCCTGGCTCTTCAGCCGCCGTGAACTGTCGCTCGATGAAAAGATAGACGTGCTGGAAGAGCAGCTACGCATCAACGTCGAGCGCATCGACGAATACCGCGGCATACTGCACACCCGCCGCCATCTGGCGGCATCGCCCGTATTCAAGGGCATACCCAACTTCCGACCTACCCGCATACGCATGCTGAGAGCGGAGAAAATGAACGAACTCATCGGGATATTAGAGGACTGCCGTACACTGCTATCATCGTGAGTGGCCCACTCAATTCAGTGAGTGGCCTTCTCAGCTCAGTGAGTGGCCTTCTCAATTCCGTGAGTGGCCTTCTCACGACTATATAACAATTGTCGCGCATGTTTTGTGTAGGTGAGGGTTCTACCCTCACCAGAACCG
>CAMJWJ010000075.1 GCA_946409435.1 uncultured Prevotella sp.
TGTGGGAGGAGTTCCTCGGTGCCTGCAACAAGTTCTTCGAGGCCCGCAATGCCGCAGGTGTCGGTACACGCAACGAGGAGCGCGACAACCTGGAGAAGAAACGCGACGTCATCAGCAGGCTGAAGGCTGCCGCCGAGGCGGCTGGCGACAACCTGCAGGAGACGGTGCAGAAACTCGTCGAGGAATACCAGAGCATCGGCCACGTACCATTCAAGGAGAAGGACAAGCTCTACGAAGAATACCATGCCGTGCTCGACAAGCTGTACAAAGACCTGAACATCAGCGTCGCCAAGCGTCGTCTCACCAAGTTCAAGGACAACCTCAAGCAGGTGGCTGAGCGTGGTGGCGATGCCCTCGACAACGAGCGTGCCCGCCTGATGCGCCAGTACGAGCAGCTGAAGCAAGAGGTACAGACCTACGAGAACAACCTCGGATTCCTGAATGCATCGTCAAAGAAGGGCAACTCGCTGATTGACGAGATGAACCGTAAGGTGCAGAAGCTGAAAGACGAAGTACAGCTGGTTCGTGACAAGATCAAGGCCATCGATGCCGAACGATAAACGTCAACCAGACTGACAAGAGAAATGAGACATCCCGACAATTCGTCAAGATGTCTCATTTACTTTTCTATCTAACTCTTTGCTGTCATGCTTAGACGAGGTGCTCGATCAAGTCGGCACGATCGCCTGGCAGCATGTCAATGACAGGTATCTCGACCATCGTGTAGCAGGCAGGCTGCAGCCTCATCGAGGCACGGGCGACATTCACCAGCACCTGACCTGTCAGTGCAGGGTTGTTAATCTGCATGTTAAACTCTAAGCGCTGGTTCTGCGTCTGTCCGCTGACGCCCTTACGCACCAGGTTCACGCCATGACCCATGTCACGCACGTCGTCGACAGAGTCTACCTGGAAGACATGCGTCTCGTCGGAAGCAAAGTATGGGTCGGCCTTGATGTCCTTCGTCACCTGCTCCAGCGTGTAGCCATTCTCCAACTCGACATACACCATGCGGCGGTGGATGCCCTCACCCAAGGGGATGGTCATCGACAACGCATTCTTTACGCCGGCCTTCGAGCGCACACAGACGCTGTGGCCCATCGACATGCCCGGGCCGAAATTGGTGTACGAGAGTCCCTTTGGTGCCAGACTCTGCATCAGCGTACGCACGATGCTGTCAGAACCTGGGTCCCAGCCGGCAGCAATGACGCTGACGGTACCCGTCTCCTTGTTGATGGCCATCAGCCGCTCGCGGTAGCCGCGAATGTTGGTATGTATGTCAAACGAGTCGACGGTATTGATGCCTAAAGGCAGTATCTGCTTGGCATACTCTTCGCAAGAGCGCGTCGGGGTGGCGAGAATGGCCACGTCGACATCCTTCAGCTCGCGGATATCCTTTACTACATCATAGGGAGCCAGCTCGGCAGGCTTGTCGGCTGCTCCGTTTCTGCGTACCACACCGGCAATCTCGAAGTCGGGGGCGGCCTCAAGGGCCTGGATGGTGTACTTTCCAATGTTGCCGTAACCTACTACGGCGGCGCGAATCTTTTTCATTTTCTTTATTGTCTTTTATGTCTTTTGTTGGTTGTTAACGTCGTTTTCGGTTGCAAAAGTACTACTTTTCCTGCAAATACGTGACACTTTGTGCTGTTTTTTTATAAAAACATCACAAATGCTCCAGTAATTCTATCTCGACAATACGCAGTTCGCTCTTCGTCTGACCACCATTCTTGGCCTTGAAGAGGTCGAGTTCTCCTGCAGCAGGCTCGGCCACCTCGACGATACCGCCAAAGGCATCCTTGTCCTTGCCAGCACCCTTCAGGCGGATGGTGATCTCGTCGGTCTTGACGCGCTTGGTGGGTGTCAAGTGGACATAGCCGAGGCTGCGCTCCGTCTCGCCGCTCCAGATGAGTTGTTTGCCGGCAAAGATCTCCAGCGGATAGCTACGCAGACGCCATCCTGTGAGTTTAAGACAGATGTCATCCACAATGGTCTTCCTGCCAAGCCGATAGGTAATCCAAGCTGTGGAGAGGCGACCGTCGTTCTTCCATTCGGAGAGTTCGTTGTCGTCGAAGCTGCGGTCAGCATGCTCCGTGTCGTAGCCGGCTTTGGCAGAAACGATGTTCACGCCCCTGGCCTTCTCGGCAAAGGAGGGAGAGCGAGGTGTCTCGCCACGGCCAAGCGAGCCTCTCAGCGTCAGCTGTGGCAGGTCGTGACTCTTGTCTGTCTGATGGCTGCATACCTCAATGTAGTCAGGCCTCACACCCTCAGCGTATGCCGACAGGTTGATGGTACCTGCATGGGGGGTGGTGCGTACCAGCACACGGTTGACGCCACACTCCACGGGAAGACTCAGTGCACCGACATAATTGTCGGAGACATTCTTCGTGGCTGCTGCATCGAGCAGTCCTTCAGGGCGGTTCTCATCAGGGCGCTGCAACGACAGGTTGTTACGGGTAGCTATACCGCCAAGCCACTTGCCCTCGCCCCACATATTGAAATGTATCATGCGATCGTCAAGCGGACAGCGCCGCCCCTGCCTGTCGAGTACCTCCACTTGGAAGAGCACCATGTCGGCACCGTCGGCCTTCGTACCCTCAGGATTCTCGATAGCCGTAAGCTTCAGCTGCCATGGCTCGCCGGCCGTCTCCAGCTTGTAGCGGCTGCCGTCGGAAGCCACAGCCTCCAAGGTGCCTGGCTCGTAGGGAACATCGTCGAACGTGAAAAGATAGCGGTAGCGCTGGCGACCCTTGCCGAGAGAGCGACCGTTAAGAAACAGCTCCACCTCGTCGCCCGTAGAAACAACATAGACCGTTTTCTTCAGTCCACTGTTGTTGGGCTGCACTTTGTTTTCGCCTTGTGACGACTGTGCACTTTGAACTATGAACTGTGAACTGCCATAGTTCCAGTGTCCGATGATATACGTCTTTGTCTCCTCGGGCTCTACCCATCCGTTCCACATCACCTGATGTACGAAGAAGGCATCCTTGGGAATGCGCATGGCATCGGTCACTCCGCTGGTGCGGTAGTTCGACTCACCGCGATGGTGAGTGTTCGTGTCGGAGAACACAATCTTCACGCCACCCGACGACACACGGGTACCAGTGCCCGGCCGCTCAAGCCAGTAGTCGTACCAGCGGCGCACCATCTCAACGGCAAACTGGTCCATGTTGTGGTTATAGTCAGTAGCAGGCTTGCCACGATACAGTGGACCGTCACCCTCCTTGTGGAAGGGGTAGCTCCACTCGTCCCAGTACTTGCGCAGCCCCTCGTCTCGACAGTATTCCATCGCCCACATAGGGTGCTTCTTGCTCTTATTGATATACAGCATCTCGCCACCATACTCGGCTTCGTCGATGTCCAGCATCTCACGGCTGCCGATAGCACGGCCGCCATGAGGGTCAAACTCGTCGCGGATGGCTTTCATCTCCAGCATGTGTTCACGGCTGATGCTCTCGTTGCCACACTCATAGAAAAGGATGCTGGGATTGTTACGGTTGTAGACGATGGCATCGCGCATCAACTCGGTGCGCTGAGTCCAGCGTGCTCCCTCCACATCCTTCTCGGCATCACCGGCAGGCATGGCCTGAATGAGGCCCACACGGTCGCACGACTCAATGTCTTGCTTCCAGGGCGTGACGTGCATCCAGCGTACGACATTACCACCCGACTCCACTATCAGCCCGTTGGAGTAGTCGCTGAGCCAAGCGGGTATGCTCAACCCCACGCCAGGCCACTCGTTGGAAGTGCGCTGTGCATAGCCGTGCACCATCAGCACACGGTCGTTGAGCCATATCTTACCCTCACCGAAACGGGTCTTGCGGAAGCCGGTGCGGGTTGCGACAATGTCGCAACATACTAAACCAGAAGAGGGAACAGAGGCGGACAGAGAGCCAGAAGAGGGAGAAACAGAGACGGGCTGCGAGCCAGAGGGGGCGGCACCGTTGGCCGTACCTTCGGCGAGACCTGTCTTCACGGTATAGAGATAGCCATAGCCCCACGACCAGAAATGCAGCCCGTCGACAGGCTGCTGCACCTTGACGATGCGCGTCTCGCCTGGCTGCATGGTGACGGGAGCACCTTGAAGACGGGCCACCTCGTTGCCGTCAGCATCCAGCACCTGGGCAAAGAACGTAAAGGTTCGGGCCTTTGTGTCCTCGTTTCTCACCTGCGACTCGGCGTGTATCACCGCCTTGTGGCCGTCGATGTCATAGTCCGTGGCATAAACATACGTCCCCGTCGTACCAAGGTCTGAATAGAGGGGCAGCGTCTGGTAGAGCTTGTCCGTCACGTGCAGCCACACGTTTTTCGGGATACCGCCGTAGTTGGCATTGAAGTTTCTGTCGTTCCACTGGTAGCGGCTGTTATGCTTGCGCGAACGGTATGTCCAGCTGTTGTCGCAGCGCACGGCCACCACGTTGTCGCCGGCTTTCACATACGGTGTCAGGTCAAGGCCGAAGGCCATCACACCGTTCTCGCTGACCCCCAGATGACGGCCGTTGACGTAGACGTCGGCTCCCTGCCTGACGCCCTCGAACTCAATGAACACCTTGCCCTGCACCGCTTCCGCCGGCAGGGTGAACACCTTGCGATACCACACGATGGTGTCCGTCAAGTCGACAATATCCTTGCGGAAGGCCTCGTCACCATTAAAGGCATAAGGCAGTGTGACCCTTTGCCAATCACGATGGTCGAATAACGGCTCGGCAGCCTTCGCCACGTCGCCGACGCACAACCGCCAGTCGGCGTTGAAGTTCAGTCTCTGCCGCTCTACAGCCTGCACACCAATGGCAAGCGTCAGCCACAGCAATAAAAGGGTGATTCGTTTCATACATATTATATTTAGTAGATGTTTGTAATGCTCGTCTTGGTCGTAAGCCGTGATCCGCAGGGCCGTAATGGTCACTGAATCACGGAATAGACATAACCTTTCGTCTCGTTGACGACGGTAAGGAATTGCTCCGTACCATCCAGCACCCGCTTCATGTCGTCAATGATGCCCCGTCCCGTAAGCTTCAGCTTGGCCTCCTTCATCGTCCACAGACGGATAAACGCCACGTCGGGACGTGGCGAACGGCCAATGAGCTGCAGTTCTTTGCTATTCATCGTATACTGTGCCAGCGAGTCGTTGTATTTGCGGATGCTCTCAATGTCGACACCCACAGGGTTATTGCTTACCACACATACTGCAGCCTCACGGCAGTGGCTCATGTTGAAGTGAATGTCGGGACGACCGACGATGCTGGGTTTGCCATGCTCACCATAGCTGAATACGGGTGGCTCCGCGATGCCATACTCCTGTCGCAGCCCCTCGCAGAGCAGCAGATAGGCTGCGGCACACGTCTTACGCCCTTGCTCATGCTTGAACTTCAGTGCCTGCTCACGTCGCTGCTCCGACAACAACGGCAGGGCTGCCGCAAAATCGAAGTGAGCGATATCGTCGTTCAGGTAGAGAGACATGGGACTTGCGGATTTATCTATTATTATTTATTTCTCATCTATTGCAGCCAGTGGCTCTTCTGCCTTGGGTATGCGACGGTTTGGATTTTCTTTGCCACCGAGTTCTACCAGTTCGCGGCCTTTCTGCACCACGCTCTGCCTGCCAGTAAACAGCTTGTTGCCTGCCGACTCGTAGTCCTTGCGAACCGATTCTAAGTGTTCGCCCAGTTTGTTGTAACGCTGGATGAAGTCGCCCAGACGGTCCAGCAACTGCTCGGCAATACCGAACACGCGCTCTTGGTTCTCGGCCTGCTGGTTCTGCACCCATGCCATGTGTATCATGTGAAGTATGCCGAGCAGGTTCTGCTCGCCAGTGATAAAGACCTTACGCTCGAAGGCATCACGCCACAGCGTGGGGTCGTTGGCCAGCGCCAACTGCAACGACGACTCGAAGGGCACAAACATAATGACGAAGTCGACGGCTTCGCGAGGAGCCTTGACATATTTAGAATAGTCTTTGCGCGCCAGCTCAATGACGTGACTGCGCACCGAGCGGAGATGTTCCTGCAAGGCCCGTTCTTTCTCCTCGGGTGAGTCGGCATTGACATAGCGCTCGTAAGCCACCAGCGACACTTTCGAGTCGATGATGGCATCCTGACCTTGCGGGTAGTGTAGTATGACGTCGGGCTGCATCTCCCTTCCTGTGTCGTCGTTCTTCAGCGTACGCCCCAGTTCGTCGCGCAGGCGTGCCTGCACCTCATAGTGGATGCCCTCGGTCAGTCCCTGCGATGCCAGCAGGTCGCCCAATATAATCTCACCCATGGTGCCGCTCACCTTGTTGTCGCGGCGCAGCACATTAGCCAGTCCCTCGGCCTTCTGTCCTATCTCGCGGTTCGACTCCATCATCAGCCGCAACTGCTCACGCAGCGATGCCGACTGTTCAGTATGGTCTTTGGTATTGTCGCTGATGGCCTTGCGCATCTCGCTGATGGCATCCTTCAGCGGTTGGGTGATGGTGCCCATGCTCTCGCGGTTCTCTTCCTTCAGCCGCTGTGCCTGCATGTCCATCATCTGCCGCCCCATGTTGGCCAGCTGTTCCTTGGTGGTACGCAACTGCTGGTCAAACTGTTCACGGGCCATCCTAATCTGCTGCTCGGCTTGCTCGCGCTGAGCGGCCAATTGCTGTTCAGTCTGTTCACGCTGAGAGGCCAGCTGCTGGGCAAAGTATTCCTCGCTCTTTTGCTGTTCCTCCTGCCGCTGCTTGTCCATCAGCTGCAGCTCAGTCTCCTTGCGAGCCAGCTCCACGGTCAGCCGGCCCACCTTCGGATTCATCAGCAGGAAGAGGGCGATAGCTCCGACGGCTACACCTATTATTATATATAGTGCTATCATCTAAATCGTAAACAGCAACATCAACGTTTCACCTTTTCACTCTTTCACTTTTACACCTTTTCACTTTTTATCATACGCATGCAGCGGATAGTCAGTGGTAAAGTGCAGGCCGCGGCACTCCTTGCGCTCCAAGGCCCAACGGGTGATGAGGTAGCCGACGTTGATCATATTACGCAGCTCGCAGATATCACGGGTGGCACGCACACGCTTAAACAGCCGCTCGGTCTCCTCGTAGAGCATGTCGAGACGGTCCCAGGCACGGTGCAGGCGCAGGTCGCTGCGAACGATGCCGACATAGTTGGACATGATCTGGTTGACCTCGCGTACACTTTGCGTGATGAGCACCTGTTCCTCGTTGGTCATCGTACCCTCGTCGTTCCATTCTGGCACACGGTCGTTCCAGTCGTACAGGTCGACATGCTGCAGCGAGTCCTTGGCGGCCGCATCGGCATAGACGACGGCCTCGATGAGCGAGTTGCTGGCCAGTCGGTTGCCGCCATGCAGTCCTGTGCATGAGCACTCGCCGAGAGCGTAGAGCCGCTCGATGCTTGACTGCCCGTTCAGGTCGACCTTGACGCCGCCACACATATAGTGGGCTGCAGGACGCACGGGGATGTAGTCGGTAGTGATGTCGATACCTATGGAGAGACACTTCTGGTAGATGTTGGGGAAGTGATGGCGCGTCTCAGCAGCATCCTTGTGGGTCACATCCAGACAGACGTGGTCCAGGCCGTGGATCTTCATCTCCTTATCGATGGCACGGGCCACGATGTCGCGCGGAGCCAGCGAGAGCCGCTCGTCGTACTTCTCCATAAACGTCTCGCCGTTAGGCAGCTTCAGCACACCGCCATAGCCGCGCATGGCTTCGGTGATGAGGTAGGCCGGGTGCGTCTCGTTAGGATTGTGGAGTACCGTGGGGTGGAACTGTACAAACTCCATGTCGGCAACCGTCGCCTTGGCACGGTAGGCCATGGCGATGCCGTCGCCGGTGGCAATGACGGGGTTCGACGTCGTCAGGTAGACAGCGCCGCAACCACCTGTGCAGAGCACGGTGACCTTAGCCAGATAGGTGTCTACCTTCTCCGTGTTGGGGTTCAGCACATAGGCACCATAGCAGCGGATGTTCGGAGAGCGGCGTGTCACGCGGACACCAAGATGGTGCTGCGTGATAATCTCGACAGCGAAATGGTGCTCCTTGACATCGATTTCGGGACAGGCCCTGACAGCCTCCATCAGGCCGCGCTGTATCTCGGCTCCCGTGTCGTCGGCATGGTGCAGGATACGGAACTCGGAGTGACCACCCTCTCGGTGCAGGTCGAAGTCGCCGTTCTCCTTACGGTCGAAGTTGACGCCCCACTGCACCAATTCCTGTATCTGCTCCGGTGCGTTCCTCACCACCTGTTCGACGGCAGCGCGTTCGTTGATGTAGTCGCCAGCCACCATTGTGTCCTCGATGTGCTTGTCGAAGTTGTCGACAGCCAGATTGGTGACGCTGGCCACACCGCCCTGTGCAAACGACGTGTTGGCCTCGTCGAGGTCAGACTTACAAATCATACATACACTGCCCTTCTTGGCGCGGGCCACTTTCAGTGCATAGCTCATGCCAGCCACACCGGCACCTATAATAAGAAAATCGTACTTGTAAACCATGTTCGTAGTCTTTTGTGCCACAAAGGTACAAAAAGTTAAGCGCAAAACAAAGAAACTACGCATTTTTTTGCTACCTTTGCATTCGATATGAAAAAAAGTCTGATTTTACTCCTTATATGTTGGGCAACTCTTGCCGCCGTGGCACAGGAAAGTCTGCGCTACAGGCTGGACTCACTGCTCAGCGCTCCCATGTTCGAGACATCACAGGTGGCACTGATGGTCTACGACCTGACAGACGACCGCCCACTCTACACGCACAACCAGCGGCAACTGATGCGCCCCGCCTCATGCATGAAACTGGTGACGGCCATCACGGCTCTCGACCAGTTAGGCAGCAACTATGAATACCAGACGCGCATCTACTATACTGGCCGCATTATCGACTCGACCCTTGTGGGCAACGTCTACTGCGTGGGCGGCTTCGACCCCATGGTAAGCATCGACGACGTGGCATCGCTGGCCGCCGCCCTGCAGGAGCTGGGCATCGACAGCATCCGCGGACTGCTCGTTGCCGACCGCTCGATGAAAGAGGCGCAGGACTATGGCGAGGGGTGGTGCTGGGACGACGACAACCCGCTGCTAACGGCACTGTCCATCGGACGAAAGAACATCTTCCTCACCACGTTTGCCGAGGAGGTGGCACGTCTGGGCATCAACCTCGAAGGGGTACAGCTCGTCGAAGGACGGTTGCCCGCCGGAGCACGACTGGTAGCCACCTGTCAGCACAGCATCACACAGGTGCTGGAGCGCATGATGAAGATGAGCGACAACTTCTACGCCGAGTCCATGTTCTACCAGACGGCAGCCTCGCAGAAGAAGGGGCTGGCACGTGCCAAGGATGCCCGCGACGTCAGCAAGCGGCTCTTCGCACGTCTGGGGCTGGGCCACTATCCCTACAAGGTGGCCGACGGCAGCGGACTGTCGCTTTACAACTACGTCAGTGCTGAACTGCTCTGCATGCTGCTGCGCCATGCGTGGCACTCGCCAGCCATCCGCGACGCCCTGTGGCCGGCACTGCCTGTGGCCGGTGTCGACGGCACGCTGAAGGACCGCATGAAGAAGACAGCCGCCGCGGGCAACGTTCATGCCAAGACGGGTACGCTGACCGGCATCTCCAGCCTGGCAGGCTACTGCACGTCAGACGACGGCCATGACCTCTGTTTCTCGATCATCAACCAGGGAGTCATGCACAACTCCGACGGCAAGGACTTCCAGAACCGCGTCTGTGCGGTGTTGTGTGAACCTTACGCCTACGAGTGATGAGCTTTGCCACCACACTACTGCAATGGTTCCGCCAGAACGGGCGCTCACTGCCCTGGCGTGAGACGCGAGACCCCTACGCCATCTGGCTGTCGGAGATTATCCTGCAGCAGACACGTATTGAACAGGGACTGCCCTACTGGCAACGCTTCATGCAACGCTGGCCTACCGTCGACGACCTTGCCGCCGCCACGGAGGATGAGGTGCTACGCGAGTGGCAGGGGCTGGGCTACTACAGCCGGGCACGCAACCTGCATGCCGCCGCACGACAGGTGGTTGCTCTGGGCGGATTTCCCACAACGATAGCCGGACTGCGCTCCCTGAAAGGCGTGGGTGACTACACGGCCGCCGCCATCGGCTCGTTTGCCTTCGACCTGCCAGCAGCCGTCGTCGACGGTAACGTCTTCCGCGTGCTCAGCCGCCACTACGGCATCGCCACCCCTATCAACAGCACCCAAGGCAAGCATGAGTTTACGGCACTGGCCCAGCAGCTTGTCGACGACATCGCTGACCTATCCTACAGGCCCCACACCTCGGCAGCGTCAGCCTACAATCAGGCCATCATGGACTTCGGTGCCACCCAGTGTACGCCGGCTGCACCACGCTGCGAGCAGTGTCCACTGCAGGAGACGTGCATCGCCCTGCACGACGACAAGGTAGGCTTGTTGCCCGTCAAGAGCAAGACACTGAAGGTGAAAGAGCGTCACCTGTGCTACGTCTACGTCAGGTACGACGGCCAGACGATGCTCCGCCGCCGGCCACTCGGCGACATCTGGCAGGGACTCTACGAGCCGTGGCTCACCGATGTCGTGCCACAAGGTGCAGTACTGCTGCAACAGGGTGTGAAGCACGTGCTGACCCACCGCATCGTCTATGCCGACTTCTGGCTGTGGCAACCCGCAGAGCGCCCTACCCTGCCCGACGGATACTTTTGGACCGACGAGGCAGACATCGACCGCTACGGTATTTCGCGTCTGGTTGAACTGCTGCTGGAACAACTGAACCAGAGATTGCACTGATTTTTTCAGACAACGGATTGAACGTATTTATTATTTAAACCACAGATTGCACGGATTTCACGGATATATCACCTGCTGATATTCAGTAGCGACAATAATCCGTGAAATCCGTGCAATGCGTTGTTAAAAAAGGATCCTGTTGTTTAAGATGTTAGTTCTTCTTCCACAGCTTGGTCATGTCCTCCAGCGTCTTGCCCTTCGTCTCGGGAACGAGCTTCCAGACGAAGAGGGCGGCAACGACACAGATGACACCATAGAGACCGTAGGTGAACCAGTGGCCGAAGTCGTCACCCTCGGTCAGGTGCATGTTGAACATGGGCACGAAGGACGACGAGACGATGAAGTTGCTGATCCACTGGAAAGCCACGGCGATGGCCACGGCAGCGCCACGGATGGTATTGGGGAATATCTCGGCAATGAGCACCCACGTGATGGGACCCCACGAGAACATGAACGAGGCTGAGTAGACCAGCAGCGAAGCGGCGGTTACCAGTTCCAGACCGTCATGGCCGAAGGTGACGGCAACACCGAAGGCGCCAAGGGCCATGCCCAAGGAACCCCAGATGAGCAGCGGCTTACGGCCGAGCTTCTCGACGGTGAAGATGGCGACGAGGGTGAAGAGGATGTTGACGATACCCATGAAGACGGTAATCATCATCGGGTTGTCCATGCCCATATCACCGAAGATACGCGGTGCATAGTACAGCACGGCGTTGATACCCACAGCCTGCTGGAACACGCTGAGCATGATGCCGACGAAGATGCACAGGGCACCGTAGGTCATCAGCCGCTCGGTACGTACAACCATCGTGTCCTTGATGTCCTGCAGTATCTGCTGGGCCTTGCTCGAACCGTTGATCTTCGACAGGATGCCAAGGGCCTTCTGGTCCTGACCGATGCTGACGAGGTAGCGCGGCGTCTCGGGTACGAAACAGATGAGCAAGGCGAAGAGGCCTGCAGGCACGGCCTCACTACCGAACATGTAACGCCAGCCAGTGGTGACAGTCCACTGTGCGGCGGGGTTGATGGCAGCCAGTCCGCGGCCCATCTCCTCGACCAGCGGCTGGATATGGTCGCCGAGAATGAAGAAGTTGACGAAGTAGACAACCAGCTGACCGAAGATGATGGCAAACTGGTTCCACGACACAAGCATGCCACGGATGTTCGAAGGAGCCACCTCGCCGATATACATAGGACAGATGGCAGAGGCCAAGCCCACACCGATACCGCCGATGACACGGTAGAAATTAAACATCAGGAGCAGCGAATAGGTCGGCGTGCCATGCTCGAAGAACAGGAACTCCGGCTCCATGGAGCCTAAGGCTGACGCGAAGAACAGCAGACCGGCGATGATGAGTGACTTCTTACGGCCAAGGTTAGTGGCCAGCAGGCCCGAGATGGCCGAACCGATAATACAGCCTATCAGGGCCGATGCTGATGTGAAGCCGTGCCATGCGTCGCTGTACTTGAAGTCACCAGCCTCCATGAAGAAGGCCTGCAATCCTTTCTCAGCGCCGGAAATGACGGCGGTGTCGTAGCCGAAGAGCAGTCCGCCCAATACGGCCACCATGACAATGCTGATCAGGTAGCCGCGGCTACCATTTTCTGTTACGTTGTTCATTGTTGCTTATTGTTAATAGTCATTACTTCTTCTATAGGAGCCTCATTCTGGAACGACGGCCGGAACGAGCCACAACGTGACCCACCTTGTCGAAGGAGGACTTCAGCGTGCAAAGATAATAAAAAATGTGCGTAAACCAACGAATTATGACATTTTTTTTCTGATTACGCCGATTTATGCACATTTTGAGCTTCTGGCTTACTGCGGCGCATCCGGATTTTCCAAGAATCCCCTGCAAAAATACACATTATGTTCTTATTATCATCCCTTTTGGTAAAAAACAAGCATAAAGTTATGGTTTTTAAACAGACTCAACAAAAAACGGAAAACCCTTCACCAGGCGGCTAATATACAATGACACAACAAGATACGGTGAAGGGTTGGATGTAAGATGGATGATGTGTGATGGATGATAGAAGATGGAAGATGGAAGAGGTAAGATGGAAGAGGTAAGAGTTGAGAGTTGAAGCACATCGCAGGTCTTTGCATTTACTCTATTGGTAATTTCAATTAGTAGGCCTATCACGGTCGTAACTAGGCCACTCACTGAGCTGAGAAGGCCACTCACAGCCGTGAGAAGGCCACTCACAGCGTCGAAAATGTTTGGAAGAATTCGTGAAGGGCGTTATCCCGTCAACTCTTCGCATTGCATCACCGAAACCCTTCACCGTAAGCTATTGTCGTGCAACATATTACAGCGCTGGTGAAGAGTTTTCCGATTGACGAATCATGATAAGAAAGAGGGAAGAACATTCATCCGACACCCAGAATGAGTGACCCACTCACGGAACTGAGTGCCCCCCAGCGAATCCCGATAAGTGGGTGCCGGGGGGCGCATCTGAATGATTTGGGGGATTTTACTCTATCCAGTCGTCGTAGTCGGGGATTTCGTTGGGCGGCGTGCCACTTGCCTGAAGCAGGCATGTCCTATGTTGCAGCTCGACTACTCTCATTGAAGGTTTCTCGTATGCTCTCTTTTTCATTGCTGTGTCCTCCATTCGTTATTTGATTACAATCTTTTTACCATTATTGATATAGATACCCTTGCTGCTGGGCTTGCCGCTCAGGCGCACACCGTCCAGCGTATACCATGCTTCGCTGTCGAAGGTCACTTCGCCCGTCTTGGTGTCGAGGGTACCGATGGCGGTAGTCTCGCCGCTGGCCGAGACGAGTTTCACGGTGATGTGCTGCGGCACGTCCTCGTCAGCCGCTGCGCCGCGAGTCATTCTGCGGGCGGGGGCATAGTCGGGCTCGTAGCCCGTCCACATCAGGTAGCACGACGTGGGGC
>CAMJWJ010000076.1 GCA_946409435.1 uncultured Prevotella sp.
AGGACTGTAGCCCACAGCTGGACTGCAGTCCTCTTTTTCTTTGACTACAGGACTTGGACTACAGGTCATAGATTTCCCATCTCCTCTCCATTGCTTTTTCGTAATTTCTTCGTACCTTTGTAGGTATGAAACAGGCTCAGTCGATATTCAGTGGGGGTAAGCATAGATTAAAGATAGCCTATAGAGGAAGAAATTCTCATCTCTTATGCCTCTCAAAGCAGCCCTAAAAGCTTTGACTTTGGCATTGAACGACTCAGCAGCAGCGTTTGACGCTCTGTTGTTATAGAAATTAAGGATATCATCATAGTGCTCATAGAAGGTAGCAGCGATGACATTGAATGAATGGAATCCTGCTTCTTCTACCTTGTTGTACCACTTGGCCATTGACAGCCTTGCTGCATCCTTGACGGTGTTCTTGGCAAAGATCATCCTCAGGGAATGGCACAGCGAATATGCCTTCTGTAGGTCTGGGTATAGTTCAAAAAGAATCTTTGCTCTCTTCTTCTGCCTGTCCGTCCACTTGTCGGCCGACTTGAAGAGCAGGTATCTGCTTCTTGCCAGCAGTTCCTTCCTGGTGTCGCCATTCTCATAGCGTAGCGGTACGTATTCGCGTCCTTCAAGCTTTGCATTCTCCATCTCGTCGTTAGCCTCCTGTATGGCATCCCATCGGTGCTTGATGCGCATTTCCTGCACAGCATCACAGGCAAGCTTCTGGATGTGGAAACGGTCGATGACACGCTGGGCTTTGGGGAAGCTGCTGCGGACAATCTTACGCATGGAGTCAGACAGGTCAAGCGTTATCTCAGTAACCGCCTCACGCTTCTCTTCGGGGATATTCTCCATGCCTGTACGAGTATCAACCCATCGGCGACGGCGAAGAATGAGTACTACCTTGTGGTCACGGATAGGAAAGTCCGTCACCTCCACAGGAGCTATGAAACCCTTGGACTCGAAATGAGAGTCACTCTGCAATTCTTCATACATCTTCTCATCAAGATGGATGTGCATCTCTGGCTCATCGTAAGCCTTCGTGTCAACATATTCAATGTTCGTTATAATAAAGTGATCAAGCACTTCCTTAGGCAGCACCATACGGGCCAGCATTAGCAAACCTTTGTCTTCCATGCGGCAAAGGTAACACATTTAATTCAAATAAAGGCTTACCCCTATGAAAAATCTATTGGTCCACTTCTTTTTTCCTTTTCCCTACTATATGCGCGCACGCGCACGTAAAGGTGACGCAGTGCCGAAGAATCTGTCCCCTCTATTGAATACCAAATAAGTCTGTTGTTCCGATTGCACTTTAAAGCAGGAGAGGTAGCTAATATGCTGGATGTAACACCTGCCTATATTTCGCTGCCCCAAAATTTAGCGGCACTTAATATCCTTGAACTGCCATGTGGTTGAGGGCTCTATGAGGTCGAACTCTTTCGCTTCTTCAGGCAGGGCGGGGAAGATAAGGGTGAAGCGCAGTTTCTGATATGGCCAGGGAATAAAGGTCTTGGCAGGTGCGACGGTGATATTCTCCACACTGACAAGTCCTAATTTTCCACCTTTGTTTCCTTTGATGTAGGTTGCCCCTTTTATATATGCAGTAGCATTAGCTGATGCTGCCTGTTGTTCCATTTCAATGCGCGTCTCGGAACTTGAACAGGCTACTCTGACGATCTTAGTGTTTGTCGAGTTCTTTTTGTTGACATAGATAGGGTTCTCCCTCGTATAGCGGTAAGCTGAATAGTCGGGCAGGATGGTTTTTGCATTGTTCAGGATGCTGGGACCGTCGTCCTCGCGTCCTCCCTTGACATAGAGGCTGGTGATTTTCTTCGATAGGGTGCGTTGATCAGTGTAGCCGTACTTGCAGTTCAGTTTTGCGGCCTCTTCATATTTCTCCAGTGCCTCTTCCCAGTTCTCATTGGCCTCAAAATCCTTTGCTTCAGTTATAGCGTCCTTGAAACTCTGTTCAAACTCAACCTTCTGGCGTGCTTGGATTTCCATCTCCTTTTTGCGCTCTGCTGACTGAATGGCTGCATTTGCAATGCCAAGTACGCCGTCAATAGTGCTGCGCGTATCCCATTTGTTCCACGACTGTGCGCTGGCGGGGAGTATCATTGTCAGCCCGAGTGCCATTGCTAATAGATTTTTCTTCATAGTCATTTGATGTTATTATTTCTTTGTTATGATGATATTCTGGTGCAAAGGTAGTCTTTTTTTTGTAATATAACGTAATATTCAAAGATAAAAAAACTTTTTTAAGATTCGTTTTTGCCTGAAAAAGGTTGATGACGCTCATTATGGGTATGCGTGATGCAGACAAGTTGAGAGAACAGTCCTCCTCGGTCGACGAGGCTGTCATGGCCGTCATCTTACTTGACTTTTTTGTAGTTAACATATATTAACCTCCTTTATGGTGTTTTTTTGCAGGAATTATCGTATCTTTGCAAAAATATCTTAATGAGGGGGGCAAAGTGATTATTAACAACATAAATACTGACTGTTATGAATAGAAAAGGACTTTTTGGTTTTATCGTGATGGCCGCCGCAGTGTGTGGCACCATGGCGCTTTCGTCATGTAAGAATAGTGAGGACTATTCCTACAATGAAGATACTGCAAAACAGGCAGCTAACATGAAGTACACTGCTGCCTTTGTCCAGGCTTTTGGTAAGCCTGCCGCTAACGTTGACTGGGGTTTCAGCAGCAAGGGCAAGACCCGTTCTGTGGGTGATTATGCTTCGAGCAAAGGTTCGCTGCAGCCTACCGTCTCTTTCCCCGAAGACTGTGATGCCAGCAAATTTGTGGCCGAAGTGCCAGAAGGTGTCAACAAGCTACCGACGTGGGGAGCAGGCCCAGGCACCTATTATATTGATGGGGACACGCGGAGTGTCAGCACGTGGGCAGGCATCAGCCATATCTATGTAACGGGCAATGTCGACTTGTCGGATGGAGACACGGCCGAAGCACCCAATTTCAGCCCTGCCGTAGGTTCGGAAATCTACCTGCTTGAAGGCTCGACATTAAAATTAGGCACCTATAGCGCCATCAACTTCAATGTTGTCGTCTATATTGCCGAAGGAGCTCAACTCGTGACTGACGGTCTGCTCAAGGCGAATGCCTCCACGAAGGTGTACAACCACGGAACCATCAGCGTAGGAACGTTTGAAGTCAACACGTCCAGCTTCCTCTACAACGTAGGCTTGTTGGAAGCTTCGGAGAGTGTGAACGTGGAGAGCAACAACAGCCGAATAGTCAACGACGGTACGGTCAGGGCAGCATCAGTACTGGTGAACGCCGGTGCCTTGCAGAACAATGCTGAATGGACTGTAACAGGCAATACCACTGTACGTTCCAACAATTCCGGTTGGGTCAACAACGGCCATTGGACAACCTACAACTACGCCTACATTGGCGGTAGCGAGAACGTGATCAACAACTGTCGGTTGGATGTAGAGAACGACTTCGAGATGAACATCTCGTCGGACACGGGAGCTTTCAAACTTGATGCTGGCTGCGGTGTTGTGACGAAGAATTTCTACGGAGGTAGGGACTCGAGCACCGATGCCATTTCTGGTCCGTTTAAAATCGTGATGGGCGAGAACTCCCTGTTTAAGGTAGAAGAGACCGCCGTGATGGAGTGTGGCCGCGGCTATGAGGAGGACTATGGCATCTATGGCCCAACTGAGGGCGGCTATGCCGTGTTCCAGGCCAAGAATATCGTCAGGGACTCAGAGCTTGAGCGCCTGAAGGTTCACGGTGCAGTGACCTATAGCGGACACCTGTATGTCTCAGCCGAGACGCACTTCTCTCAGGGTGACGACGGTTCGAATCCTCCCAAGATGTTTATCTACGAAAAGGGCGGGTTCAGCATCGACAGCAATATCTATGCTGAAGGCTTCAAGGCAGGCAAGCCCGACATCACCATCGAGGAGACCCCCTGCTGTCCGGGATTCATCGGCGGCACCGCTCCCCTCTATCGTGTGATAGCTGAAGACCTGTCGGCTGCCGAGGCTGGTGACTTCGACTTCAATGACGTGGTGTTTGATGTCGTCAAGGCAGAAAACGGCAGGACTACGCTGAAGCTGATTTGTGCCGGTGGCGTGCTCCCGATGCGAGTGAGAGGTGCCACTGAAGCTGAAGGTGTAGAAATCCACAGCGTGTTTGGTGAGACGGCTCCCAACGCGAGGGGAGAATACAAGATGTACAACACCGGTGCCGGTCCTACCGTGCCTGCTGCAACCTTCACTGTCGAGGGCGAGTACACTACTCCTGAAGAGATTAAGAATATCATTATCGAAGTCAAGAAGGATGGCACATGGATGAAGCTCCGTGCTAACCGAGGTGAGGCAGCATGTAAGATTCTGGTTGACGATACGTTCGTACCTGTTCCCGAGAAAAAGAATATTGCTGACGTGAACCTGAGATTCACAGACTATGTACAAGGATCGTTCCAGGATGATTTCTGGTGGAAGTAAATGTGACAATAAGCTATATATAGTATAGCAATTCTCATAGCATAGCAGAAGCGCCGGATAAGTTTAGTGATTGAAACTTGTCCGGCGCTTTCTTATGGCCGTTCCGTCATTTATGGAAAATGATGTAATTAACCTTAATTAATTTGCCAGTTTAAAAAGAAATAAGTACTTTTGCAGCTGCAACCATGAGAGGCCATCAGGCCACATGGCGGTATGAATGGAAAAATAGTAAAGACATGAAAGAAACTCCTATCAAGAAAGAGATTGTCGACGCCCTGATAGCCGAGCTGGGCATCAAGGACTTTGCCAAGGCAACTATCCGTGAAGTGAAGCAGGTGGCAGCCCGCTCGGAACAGGCGAGTGGGGTAGAGTTTATCAAAATGGAGATGGGCATTCCCGGGCTGCCTGCTGCTCAAGTCGGTGTCGATGCTCAGGTGAAGGCGCTACAGGGCGGCATAGCCCACTCGTACCCCGACATTCAGGGACTGCCAGCGCTGAAGCAGGAGGCCTCGCGGTTTGTCAAGGCATTCATCGGACTGGATGTGGCACCTGAGTGCTGCGTCCCGGTGTGCGGCTCGATGCAGGGCACGTTTGCCTCGTTTCTGACCTGTTCGCAGGCTGACCGCCGCCGTGATACGGTGCTGTTTATCGACCCCGGTTTTCCTGTCCAGAAGATGCAGCTGCAGGTAATGGGCGTGAAATACGAGACGTTCGACGTCTACGACTATCGTGGCGCCAAGCTTGGCCCGAAGGTGGAGAGCTATTTAGCGAAAGGCAACGTATGTGCCATCGTCTACTCCAATCCCAACAACCCGTCGTGGGTATGTCTGAACGAGCAAGAACTGGAAGCCATCGGACGCCTGGCAACGAAGTACGATGCCATCGTGATGGAGGACCTGGCCTACTTTGCCATGGACTTCCGCAAGAACCTCAGCGTTCCCTTCGAGCCTCCCTATCAGCCCAGCGTGGGCCGCTATACTGATAACTACATGCTGCTCATCTCGGGCAGCAAGGCATTCAGCTACGCTGGCGAGCGCATCGGTGTGACCTGTATCAGCAACAAGCTGTTCCACCGCCACTTCGACGACTTGGCAGCACGCTACGAGGGTCTTCCCTTCGGACTGGTCTTCTCAACCCGCATGCTCTATGCCCTCTCCAGTGGTACCAGCCACTCGGCACAATATGCGCTGGCAGCCATGCTGAAGGCGGCCACCGACGGCGACTATGACTTCCGTGGCGAAGTGAGTGTCTACGGCGAGCGTGCCCACAAGCTGAAGGAGATTTTCTGCCGGCACGGTTTCCATATCGTGTACGACCGCGACCTCGACGAGCCTGTGGCTGACGGTTTCTACTTCACCATCGGTTACAAGCAGATGACCAGCGGCCAGCTGGCCCACGAGCTGATGTACTACGGCGTGTCGGCCATCTGTCTCATCACCACGGGTTCTCATCAGGAGGGCCTGCGTGTGTGCACCTCGTTTATTGAGGACCACCAGTATGCGCAGTTAGACGAGCGTATGGCGCTGTTTGAGCGTAACAATCCGTAAACACGTCGCACACATTATTAAAAAAAACAAAAAAACACCGTAGTTCCCCGTGTTATCCACATAAAATGTGTAACTTTGCAAAAAACATTTGAACATTAATTATAATACTTATGAAGATTTCCCACATTGAGCATCTGGGCATTGCCGTCCAGAGCATCGAAGAGAGCCTGCCGTTCTTTACTGACGTGCTGGGCTTGGAGTGTTATGCAACTGAGGTAGTAGAAGACCAAAAGGTAAAGACCGCTTTCCTGAAGTGCGGTGAGGTGAAGCTTGAACTGCTGGAGCCGACATCGCCTGAGAGCACCATTCAGAAGTGGATTGACAAAGGCAACAAGGGTGTTCACCACGTAGCCTTCTGCATCGAGGACGGTGTGGCCAATGCACTGGCTGAGGTCAGCGAGAAGGGCGTTCGCCTGATTGACCAGCAGCCGCGCAAGGGTGCTGAGGGACTGAACATCGCCTTCCTGCATCCGAAGTCTACCGCTGGTGTGCTGACCGAGCTGTGTGAGCACCCGGAGTAAATCATCCGATATGTCGAAATAGCGTAATATCGAAACATCGTAACAACGAAACAACGTAATATCGAATCAATACAACATGAGTAAGCAATTAGAAAAAATCAAAAAGCTTATCGAGAAGCGCGAACAGGCACGCCTCGGTGGCGGCGAGAAAGCCATACAGAAGCAGCACGACAAGGGTAAGTACACTGCCCGTGAGCGTATAGAGATGTTGCTCGACAAAGGCTCCTTCGAGGAATACGACATGTTCAAAGAGCATCGGTGCCATAACTTCGGTATGGAGAAGAAGCAGTTCCTCGGCGACGGTGTCGTAGCTGGTTCTGGCACCATCGACGGCCGTCTGGTATTCATTTTCGCACAGGACTTCACCGTACATGCCGGCTCGCTCAGCGAGACGATGTCGCAGAAGATCTGCAAGGTGATGGACATGGCCATGAAGATGGGTGCTCCCGTCATTGGCATCAACGACTCGGGTGGTGCACGTATTCAGGAGGGTATCAACGCGCTGGCAGGCTATGCCGAGATTTTCGAGCGTAACATCCTGGCTTCCGGTGTTATTCCCCAGATCAGTGGTATCTTCGGCCCCTGCGCCGGCGGTGCTGTCTATAGCCCCGCGCTGACCGACTTCACGCTGATGATGGAAGGCACGTCGTACATGTTCCTCACCGGCCCGAAGGTGGTGAAAACCGTTACCGGCGAGGACATCGATCAGGAGCACCTGGGTGGTGCATCGGTACATGCTTCGAAGTCTGGCGTGACGCACTTCACGGCCAAGACCGAAGAAGAGGCTGTCGAGATGCTGAAGACGCTGCTGAGCTATATTCCCTCGAACAACATGGAGGTGGCTCCTCGCAAGAAGTGTGACGACCCAATCGACCGTTTGGAGGATTCGCTGAACGAGATTATCCCCGAGAACCCCAACGAGGCTTACGACATGTACAAGGTCATCTCGGCTATCACCGACGACCATGAGTTCTTTGAAGTACAGCCCAAGTTTGCCCGTAACATCATCGTCGGCTTTGCCCGCTTCAACGGCCAGTCGGTAGGTATCGTGGCTAACCAGCCTTCGTGCTATGCAGGCGTGCTCGACGTCAACGCAAGCCGTAAGGGTGCACGCTTCGTACGTTTCTGCGATGCTTTCAATATTCCTATCGTCTCGCTGGTCGACGTTCCCGGATTCCTGCCTGGCACAGGTCAGGAGTACAACGCCGTTATCCTGCACGGTGCCCAGCTGCTGTATGCTTACGGTGAGGCTACCGTACCCAAGATTACGGTCACGCTGCGTAAGTCGTATGGCGGATCTCACATTGTGATGGGTTCCAAGCAGCTGCATACCGACCTGAACTACGCATGGCCGTCTGCCGAGATAGCTGTGATGGGTGCCTCTGGAGCTGCGGCTGTGCTCTACGCCAAGGAAGCCAAGGCCAAGAAGGAGGCTGGCGAGGATGTCAAGGCCTTCATTGCAGAGAAGGAGGAGGAGTACAACGAGCTGTTTGCCAATCCTTATCAGGCTGCCAAATATGGCTATATCGACGATGTCATTGAACCGCGCAATACTCGCTTCCGCATCTGCCGCGCCCTGGCCCAGCTGGCTACCAAGCGTGATGCTCTGCCTGCCAAGAAGCACGGTAACATCCCGATGTAATCGGATACCCACCACTCATGACCTAACACCAATGTAAAAAATGAAGAACGAAGTTTATGCCGCCATTGCGATGGCACTTTACGAGTTCAAGGGCAACAACGTCCACGACAAGGAACCCGGCATCATCACGATTGCCGAGAAGCAGACCCAGTGGAACGGCTATGCCTTGACAATGACAGAACATCCTTGATAAGGTAATAGGTAAAAGTGTAAAGTGAAAAACTATGAAGAAAGAATATAAATACACTATCAATGGCAACCAGTACGAGGTCGCTATTGGTGATATCGTAGAGAATCAGGTATCTGTCACCGTGAATGGTGAGGAGTACAAGGTAGAGATGGAGCCGGAACCTGAACCGGAGAAGAAGGTTGTGGTGAGAAAGCCCGCCGAGGCAGCAGCAGCTGCTGAACCCTCTGAGAGCAGTTCGGCAAACGTCAATACCGGTAATGCCGTCAAGGCTCCACTGCCCGGTGTCATTACCTCCATTGAGGTGGCCGTTGGCGACGAAGTGAAGGCTGGCGACACGCTGCTGGTGCTCGAAGCCATGAAGATGGCTAATAACATCGAAGCCGAGAAGGACGGTAAGGTTACTGCCATCCTCGTACAGCCTGGCCAGAGCGTGATGGAAGACGACCCGCTCGTTGTGGTGGAGTAGTCAATGATTTCCAGTTTATCAAGAATTTGGGAATATAAGAGATTCAAGAGTTTGAGGATAAGCCCTTATTTGAATAATTCTCTAATTCTTGATAATAAACAAAAGAAGAGCACCTATATCAGGTGCTCATTCTTTTTGTAACTATACTTAATGTTACTTGATAAGGTCAACGCTGCGCTTGAGGAACTTGTCGAGAGCTTCACCCTTTAGCATGCCGTTCTGTAGCAAGGCCAGGTCGATGAGCTGGTGGACGATGGCATTCCCGGCAGCAAAGCCGTTGAGCACGCTTTCCTTCTTCTGCTTCTGCTCTTCTACGGCCTTCTCCGTCTCGGCCTTCATGTCTTTGTCGTCCTGTGTCAGTTCGTCAGCCTTCTTCTTCTCCTGCTGCTGGCGGATAGCAGCCAGACGGGCCTCCTGCCCCTTCAGTTCTGCCTCGATGGGCTTCAGAGCCTCCTCCGTGTTGGACTTGCAGTCGTCAAGCACACGCTTGACCAGCGGGTGGTCGGCATTCAGCACGAGGTTCATCGAGTCGGGCATCTGGCCGTAGAAGCTCATGCCCTGCTGGAAGCGGCTCATCTCCTTCATGCGGCGCATCCACTCGTTCTGTGTGATGACGACAGGGCGCTGACTCTCGCCCAGGCTCTGAACCTCCACCATGAATTCCGTCTTCTCTATCTTTGGCATCTGCGAACGGAATACCTGTGACAAATTGGCAGACTCGTCCTCTGTCAAGTTTGTCTTTGGCGCATCACTCTTGACAATGAGTCGGTCGATGATGTCGCTGTCGACACGTGTAAAGCGTGACTTCTCAAACTTCTGCTCCAGCATTTGGATGGCAGGTACGTCGAGCTGACCGTCAAGCAGCAGCACCGAGTAACCCTTGTCCTTGGCAGCCTGAATGTAGCTGTACTGCTCCTCCTTGTCGGTGGCATAGAGATAGACGAGCATGTCGTCCTTGTCCTTCTGGCTTGACTCGATTAGCGTCTTGTACTCTTCGAAGGTGAAGTGCTTGCCTTCCACATCCTTCAGCAGGGCAAAGTCCTTGGCGCGGTCGTAGAAGTTCTCTTCGCTCAGCATGCCGTAGTTGATAAAGAGCTTCAGGTCGTCCCACTTCTCTTCGTACTGCTTGCGGTCCTCCTTGAAGATGGACTGCAGGCGGTCGGCCACCTTCTTTGTGATATAGGTGGAAATCTTCTTCACCTCTCGGTCGCTCTGCAGGTAGCTGCGGCTGACGTTCAGCGGGATGTCTGGCGAGTCGATGACACCGTGTAGCAGCGTCAGGAACTCGGGCACGATGCCTTCCACCTGGTCGGTAACGAACACCTGGTTGCAGTACAGCTGAATCTTATTGCGCTGCAGGTCGATGTTTGACTTGATGCGGGGGAAATACAGTATGCCAGTGAGGTTGAACGGATAGTCCACGTTCAGGTGAATCCAGAACATCGGCTCGTCGCTCATGGGGTACAGCGTGCGGTAGAACTGCTTGTAGTCCTCGTCCTTCAGCGTCGACGGTGCTTTCGTCCACAGGGGTTCCGAGTCGTTGATGATGTTGTCCTGCTCGGTGTCGACCATCTCCTTCTTTTCGCTCGACCACTCCTGCTTCTTGCCGAAAGCAATAGGCACGGCCATGAACTTGCAGTATTTCGTCAGCAACTGCTGGATCTTCTCTTTCTCCAGGAACTCCTTGCAGTCGTCGTCAATGTAGAGGATGATGTCGCTGCCACGGTCGTCGCGCTCTGCCTCGTCAATCTCGTAGGCAGGCGAACCGTCGCACGACCACTTCACTGCTTTTGCCCCCTCCTTGTAGCTCTTGGTCACAATCTCCACCTTCTTCGACACCATGAAACTGGAGTAGAAGCCCAGTCCGAAGTGTCCGATGATGTTGTTGGCATTGTCCTTGTACTTCTCCAAGAAGTCGTTGACACCCGAGAAGGCTATCTGGTTGATATACTTGTCGATCTCCTCCTCGGTCATGCCGATGCCGCGGTCGGAAATGGTAATGGTACCCTTCTCCTTGTCCAGGCTGACGTGTACCGTCAGGTCGCCCAGTTCGCCCTTGAACTCGCCCTGCTGAGCCAGCGTCTTCAGCTTCTGCGTAGCGTCGACGGCGTTAGACACCATCTCGCGTAGGAAAATCTCATGGTCACTATAGAGAAACTTTTTGATAACGGGGAAGATGTTCTCGGTTGTAACCCCGATGTTACCTTTTTGCATATTCTTTTTATTATTTATATTATTCTGCCTTTTGCCTGTTAATATGCAAATACCGTGCCAAAAATTCTAAAAAGAAAAAGATTTCTTATGTTTTGTCCTCGCTAATTCGTATCATTGACCTGACGGTCTACAGACTAAATTTTGTTTCTGTCGCAGAAACACTTTGCTTGTGAGGCAGGAATTCCTGTAACTCCTCATGCAATGGACTTGATTCTAAGGTTTATGGCGATATTCGCCATGACGAAAATGAGCATGTCGATACCTACGACAGCTGTGGAGGGTAAGGCAGGATACAACGTATAGTTGATGACGTAGATGAAAATAGCAATCAGCAATATGACAGCCAGTGCCTGGTGCTGGTTCAGACCGGCTCGCATGAGTTTATGGTGAATATGATTTTTGTCGGCATCAAACAATGGAAGCCCATGAAACATACGGTATAAGGTTACTCTTACAACGTCGGCAATGGGCACAAAGAGTAATGTCAGTGGAAAGAGGATGGCTTCCGGACGACTAACCATCCAAATGGTAGGATTATCCATTGCAGTCTTGATTGCCAGAAAACCAAGTGTATAACCTAATGTCAATGAGCCAGAGTCGCCCATGAATATCTTGGTGTTCTTTTCAGTTTTGCCAAAAATGTTGTAGTAAAGAAATGCTACCAATGCTCCCATCAGACCTGCTGCAAAGACGGTGTAGGTGTAGCTAAATACGTTGTAATAAACGAAATATCCCAAAAATCCTCCCAAGGCGAGTAGTGAGAGACTGCCTGCCAGTCCGTCAATGCCATCGATAAGATTAATAGCATTAGTAATGAATACTATAATGAATATGGTGAAAATGGCACCGACATAGTATGGCACCGAATAAACACCAAACAATCCGTAGAGGTTGTTAATGGTAAGTCCCGTCATCGGTAACAGACTTGCTGCAACTATCTGTGCTAAGAATTTTGACTTGGCGGTAAGACCTATCAGATCGTCAATGATACCAGTTGTATAGATGATGAACAACCCTGCCAGATAGCTGGTACTCCAGATGTTGAATGTATGGACAAGATGGTTGTTCTTGGAACTTATGAATAGGAAAAAAACAAATGACAGCATCATGCTGGGGTAAAAAGATATTCCCCCCAGTCGAGGAGTCAGATTCTTATGGTTTTTCCGCTCGTTTGGAATGTCATAGAGCTTCTTCCGCTTACAATATGCCATTATGACAGGCGTAAAAATACTTGCCAGTATGAAACTTGTTAAAAACACTACAAGTAGATATAACGTCATATTAAATGGTTTTAAAAAACATTTTCAATTTAGATTCTGCAAAATTAAGCAATAATTCTGAAACCACCAAATAAAGTGCATAAAAGTTCAGAAAAATCAGAAATTGTGTGTATTTTCCAAGGTTTTTTTGTTATCGTTTGGAAGTTTGGGAATATTGTTGTATCTTTGCAAAAATATTTCTTATGCAAGTGAACGTGTTTTAATTATTTGTCAGCCAAAATTGCTGATCTCTTGAGATAAACGACCATGGATGTAAAGAAAGAATTAAAGATTATTGATGTCAATGACATAATCAAGAAGTTATGGGCAGGGAAGATGCTCTACGTCAAGTCGCTGCCCATCGCCTTTGTCGTATCATATATATTTATATTGGGTTTCCCACGCTATTATAGCACAGACATCAAGTTAGCGCCTGAATTAGGAGAATCGTCAATGAATAGTACGCTGGGGTCACTGGCATCTTCTTTTGGATTCGACTTAGACAATCTTCAGACCAATGATGCCATCACTCCTCTGTTATACCCCGACCTCATGGAAGACAATGGCTTTGTAACCAGTCTTTTCAATGTTCAGGTAAAAAGTCAGGATGGCAGCATTAAAACAACATACCACGATTATCTGGCGAAATACCAGAAACCTGTTATATGGACTATACCTTTAAGCTGGGTCGGGAGTCTCTTCAAAGGAGAAGAACAAAAAGTAGCGGCAGGTACTGTTGACCCCTATTATCTGTCAAAGAAAGAGGATGGTATTGCAGCTGTTATCAGAGATAACATTAAGATTATTTTTGACAAAAAGACTGCTGTCATCGGTATCAGCATCAAAGATCAGGACGCACTGATCTGTCGGACTATTGGCGACTCCATTAAGGAACGTCTTCAGAATTTTATTACGAACTATCGCACAAGCAAGGCTCGCATTGATTATGAATATTATCAGAAACTGACAAAGGAAGCTAAAGAGAACTACGATAAAGCACGGCAACAATACGGCAGGACTGCCGATACTTATACAAGAGCGGCCATGAAAAGCACTCAGCTTAAACTGAGTAGTATGGAGAGTGACCTTCAGTTAAAGTATACTACATATACAACTCTCAATACACAGTTAGAGGCTGCCAAAGCAAAAGTCCAGGAGCGTATACCAGCCTTTACCGTCGTCAAAGGGGCTTCTGTGCCTATCAAGCCATCGAAACCTAAACGCATGATTTTTGTTGCATTCGCATTGTTGCTTACTTTTGCCTGTACATCTATTTATATACTAAATAAAAAATGATATATACCTTTGTATTGCTAT
>CAMJWJ010000077.1 GCA_946409435.1 uncultured Prevotella sp.
ATTCCCATTGCCAACGACCTCGTCATCGGTCACGAGTACATGAAGGAAGGCGACACCGTGTCAGTGGTCAGCGATACGACCGACGGTACCATCCTCTATGCTGAGATGCCTGTTAAGACGGTGCTTCGTGTCACTCACTCCGAACCGGGTATCAAGGGCGACACCGCTACGAACACCCTGAAGCCCGCTACGCTGGAGACTGGTGTGGAGGTTCGTGTGCCGTTGTTCATCAACGAGGGTGACCTTATCCAGGTCGACACGCGCGACGGCAGCTATCTGGCTCGTGCCAAGGAGTAAGTCTTTTCCCCTGTTCAGAGTTCATAGTTCATAGTTGGGCTGCACATGGAAACTATGAACTATGAACTATGAACTATGAACTATGAATCTCAGCATTATTGTTCCCGTCTACAACCGTCCCGACGAGGTCGACGAACTGCTGGCGAGTCTTTGCTCGCAGACGATCCGTGACTTCGAGGTGGTGATTGTGGAGGACGGTTCTCAGAATCCCTGCAAGGATGTTTGCGACAAGTACGCAGGCATCCTTGATTTGCATTACTATGCCAAGGAGAACAGCGGTCCGGGCCAGAGCCGCAACTATGGCGTGGAGCGTGCCAGTGGCGAGTGGGTCATCATTCTCGATAGTGATGTCGTACTGCCGGAAGGTTTTTTGTCGGCCATTGAATGCGAACTGCAGGGGAAACCTGTTGTCGCTTTCGGCGGTCCCGATGCAGCCCATCCGTCGTTCACACCGATCCAGAAGGCTATCAGCTACTCCATGACGTCGTTCTTTACCACTGGTGGCATCCGCGGTGGCAAGGCGAAGCTCGACAAGTTCTACCCCCGCTCGTTCAATATGGGCATCCGCCGTGACGTCTACCAGCAGCTTGGCGGCTTCTCCAAGATGCGCTTTGGCGAGGACATCGACTTCAGCTATCGTATCGTTGAGGCAGGCTATCGTCCGTGCCTCTTCCCCGACGCATGGGTGTGGCACAAGCGCCGCACCGACTTCCGTAAGTTCTTCCGTCAGGTATATAATAGTGGTATTGCGCGTATCAACCTTGAGAAGCGCCATCCCGGCACCATGAAACTGGTACACCTGCTGCCCACTGTCTTTACGGTGGGTGTCATCGGCTGTCTGCTGCTCTTTGCCCTGGGGGCCGGCCTTTATGTAGAGGGTGAGTGGTTGGATGCCAACGGCCTTCGTCCCACTGACAACATGCATCAGGGCGTAGGCTTCATGCTCTGCGTGCTGGCCGTACTGCCGCTACTGCTCTACAGTGGCCTGATCTTCATCGACTCCACCATCCGCAACCGCAGCCTGTGGGTAGGACTGCTCAGCATTCCTGCCGCCTTCGTCCAGCTGATGGGCTACGGCCTGGGCTTCATTGAGTCTTGGTGGAAACGGTGCGTGCTGAAGCAAGACGAGTTTACCGCCTTCGAGAAAAACTTCTATAAATAAGGCCGTGTGATGAGCGAAAAGCTGACCATAGCCAACTGGTCGCCCGACGACCAGCCCCGTGAGAAGTTGCGCGACAAGGGAGCCGACGCGCTCAGCAATGCCGAGCTGCTGGCCATCCTCGTTGGGTCGGGCTGTCCCGGTGTGAGTGCTGTCGAACTGATGCAGCAGATACTGAGCGACTGTAAGAACAGCCTGAACACACTGGGCAAGCGGACCATCCGTGAGCTGATGGAGTACAAGGGGGTGGGCGAGGCGAAGGCCATCACCATCCTGGCAGCCTGTGAGTTAGGCAAGCGCCGCCAGATGGAGGCCCCCGAGGCGCGTCCCGAATTGAGTACGGCCACTAGGATCTATAACCACATGCACCCCGTCATGCAGGACCTTGACGTCGAGGAGTTCTGGGTGCTGCTGATGAATCAGAACTTTCGGCTTATCCGTAAGTTGCGCATAGCCCGTGGCGGCATCAGTGAGGTCAGCGTCGACATACGTATCATCATCCGTGAAGCCGTGCTGGCCAATGCCACTGTGGTGGCAGCCTGCCATAACCACCCGTCGGGCAGTCTGCACCCCAGCAAAATGGACGATGCGCTGACGAGGAGTCTGCAGCAGGCCTGCCAGCTGATGCGGCTGCATTTCCTGGACCACGTCATCGTTACCGACGGAGACTACTTCAGCTACCATGAGCAGGGGAGATTGTGATTCGTACCTTTTTGCTGTCGCAAGAAGATACTCTCGCTCGGAAATACCCAAATAAATTTGGTATTTCTCTCGCTTATTCGTACCTTTGCACGAAAATTTGACACGATTATGAAGAAATATGCAATAATGGCATTGGCCGTGCTCAGCATGGCCGCATGTAGTGATAAGAAGTTCCACGTCGAGGGAACAGTAGACAACGCCAAGGATCAGGTGCTCTATTTCGAGCATGTGGACATCAGCGACATCACCGTCCTCGACTCCGTAAAGCTTGACGCCGATGGTGCGTTTGCCTTCAGTGGCGATAGTCCTGAGGCTCCCGAATTCTACCGCTTGCGCATCAGCGACCAGATTATCAATGTGGCTATCGACTCTACCGAGACGGTTACCGTCAAGGCGCAGTATCCGCAGATGGCTTCGCAGTACGAGGTTAGCGGTTCTGAGGACTGTCAGAAGATCAAGGAGCTGGCCCTTCGCCAGCAGGCCCTCTACCGCGAGGCACTGGCCATCAGCCAGAGTGACCAGCTGAACGTCGACCAGACGAACGACAGCATCCTGGCTCTCGTTGCCCGTTACAAGGAGGAGGTGAAGGCGCAGTACATCTTCCCCGAGCCATCCAAGTCATATGCCTACTTCGCGCTGTTCCAGACTCTTGGCAACACGCTCATCTTCAACCCCCGTACCGACAAGGAAGACATCAAGGTCTTTGCCGCCGTTGCTACCAGTTGGGACACCTTCTGGCCCAATGCCGAGCGTGGTGCCAACCTGCACAACATCGCTCTGGAGGGCATGAAGAATGTGCGTCTCCGCGAGGCTGCCAACAGTAAGACTATCGACCCCTCCATCATCAGTGAGGCTGGTATCATCGACATCGCCATGCCCGACAACCACGGCAAGATACGTCGTCTGACCGACCTGAAGGGCAGTGTGGTGCTCCTCGACTTCCATGTCTTTGCCATGCAGGAGTCGCCGGCACGCATTCTCATGCTCCGCGAGCTGTACAACAAGTACCACGCCCAGGGTTTTGAAATCTATCAGGTGAGCCTCGACGAGGACGAGCATTTCTGGAAGCAGCAGACCGCTGCCCTGCCGTGGGTCAGCGTGCGCGACGAGGAAAACCAGGCGCACACCCTGCGTCTGTATAATGTGCAGTCCGTGCCCGACTTCTTCCTTATCGACCGTGGCAACAACCTTGTCAGCCGTGGCGACGATACCAAGGACATTGAGCAGGCTATCAAAAAGCTACTATGATACTTCATGCTCAGTTCATAGCTGAGCATTATAACTGTCCGGCTTCGACCATGAGTACCACGCGCTCGGTCAGCCGGTCAACACCTTCGGGGTCGTACTCCTTCTTCAGCGATGCCCCGAAGGCCCATGCAAAGGCCTGATAGAATCCCGCACGTACCGGTCCGAGGAAAGCCTGTATCAGCTCATAGCCCGACGAGTGGCTCTCGCGGTAGATGAGCTTGATGAGTAGCTTGCCCTGCGAGTAGGTCAGTTTCTTCATCCTCGGCTTATACTCCTGCATGATGCTTTTCTCCACCCGCTTCATGTGCTCGTCGCGGGCCTTGCTGTCAGGCAGCGTCTCCAGATAGTCGGCCGTCTCCATCATGATCATGCGGGCCTCCTTGGCTATGGGCAGCACCGTCTTGACATTCTTCACCAGTCGCATGTAGGCACCCTGTTGCTTCTTGCTTGTAAACGTGACGGGCGGAAACACGTAGACATTGTTCATCTCCATGTATTGTATGCTGTCGCCGTTTTCCACCACCTTACCCACCTTCACGGTAGGCACGAAGGTCGGACTGTCCATGTCCACCTCTGCCTGTTGTCTGCGGTCCTGCGCCGTGGCGTGTAAGGCTGCTGCCAGTGCTAAAACTATCAATACGCGTCGTTTCACGCCGCAAAGGTACGAATAAGCGAGCGCAAAACCAAATAAAAATTGTTTTAATTTGTTTTGCCGAGCGAGAGTGCCTTCTCATGGGTTACCATGAAAAGTACGAATAAGCGAGAGAAATACCAAATTTATTTGGGTATTTCCGAGCTTATTCGTACCTTTGCACTAAGATAAGTAATGAAGTGAACATGGAGATGAGAGATATCAAGGTCATCGCATTTGACGCCGACGACACACTGTGGGACTGCCAGTCGTGGTTCGACGACGTGGACAGGCGGTGCGGCGAACTGTTGAAGCCGTGGGCCACACAGGAGGAGGTCAGTCGTGGACTTATCGAGGTGGAGCACCGTAACCTACCGCTGACGGGCTACGGCACGAAGGCGTTCACCCTGTCGCTTATCGAGAATGCCGTACGCGTCAGCCGTGAGCAGCTGACGGGTGACATCGTGATGCAGCTGCTCGAACTGGGCAAGGGACTGCTGACCTTTCCCACCACGCCGCTGCCGGAGGTCGACGAGACGCTGCGCCAGCTGGCCACCATGCGTCGCTACCGGTTGGTGGTGTTTACCAAAGGTGAGCTGATGGATCAGGAGGGCAAGCTCCGGCGGTCGGGACTGGAGCAGTATTTCTCGCACGTGGAGACCGTGTCGAACAAGACGGAGCTTGAGTACCGCCAGCTGTGCGAGAACCTCGGCGTAGCACCGGAGGAGACGCTGATGGTTGGTAACTCGTTCCGCTCGGACATCGCTCCGGCACTGGCTGCCGGTGCCTGGGCCGCCCACATCCCCTACCACGTGGTATGGGCACTGGAGAAGTCGGAGGAGTTTCCGCACCCGCGGCTCATCAAGCTGTCCCACTTCGGACAGCTGATAGATGAAATAAGAAATTCAACTTACGCATGAATGAAAAGAACCACAGATTACGGATTTCACTGATTTCAATGGCGCGCAGAAAAAAACTGTGAAATCTATGGTAAAAGTAAATTGCGAAACTTATAATTTTTATTTCTTATTTTTTGTTTCTTATTTCTCTTGCCTTTTCCGCCACAGCGACAGCAGGACGTAGCAGCAGACAATCAGCACATAGACCAGCGCCACCTGCAATGCCGTCGGACTGAGTGGCTCGATGGTCGACATCGGCATCCGCGACACCGCCTCCAGGGTGTGGTTCATCAGCCATGCCACACCAGCCACACCGCTGAGCAACAACTGCTGCAACACTCCCCACCATGCCGTCAGCACCAATGCCAGCGTCAGGTATAGCACGACGGCCGCTGCGGGAATGACGATGTAGTTGCTCAGCAGGAACCACGTGGGGAAGCGGCCGAAGTAGTAAGCCACCAGCGGTGCCGTACCAATCTGTGCCGACAGCGACACGGTGGTCAGTCCCCAGAGGTAGCGTAGCCACCGATGGTCCAACTGTATATGCAGGGGGACGAACGACTGTAGCAGGGGGTTGAGCGTGACGATGGCCAGCACGGCCGTGAACGACAACTGGAACCCGACGTCGTAGAGTGCCAGCGGACTGACGGCGAGCATGACGAGAGCTACGAAGGCCAGTGTGTTGACCGACATGCGGTCGCGGTAGCCCAAGGCCAGCAGGCCGTAGACGGTAATCATCGATGCGGCGCGTACCACGCTGGGTGGCAGCCCCACCAGCAGTGCAAAGGCCCAGACGGCCACTACCGTCATCACCTGCGACACCATGCGCAGTCGTCGCCATCGCGTCAGCAGCGTCACCACGCCGTAGATGATCATCAGGTGCAGGCCGCTCAGCGCCAGCACGTGCGATGCCCCCACCTTGGCGTAGACCTCCTTCAGCGCAGGACTCATCTGCGACTTCTCGCCCAGCGTCATGGCCGCTATCAGCCCATAGGCATCACCCTGCAGTCCCCACTCGCGGTAGTGCTGCAACAGGCGGTGGCGCAACAGCAGGGCACGCAGCCGGCAACGCTCCCAAAGCGGCAGCGTGCGCAGTGACAGACTGCGCACCTGCCATCGTCCGTGTCCCACAAAGGCCTCACCGCTGAAGCCGTGGCTCGCCATGTACTGCTGATAGTCGAAATGGCCGTTCTTCCACGCGTGTACCTTATTTATATTTATGTCCATCACCACACCGTTGCCCAGTGCTATCCGCTCGCTCCTTGCGTCGCGGGCAAAGCGGCAGCGCACCTTCCTGCCCTTGCCGTCGAGCGTCAGCACGTCGGCTACTACCGCTCGTTCGCGCACCGTCGGTTCGCTGATCACCACGGCCTCGACCAGCCTATGCCCTTCCGGCCACTCCACCTGCAGCAGCTGCTCGGCCCGTCGCCCCAGCGTCATGCCTAACAGCACGAAGCAGCCACCGATGGCCCACGACTGCAGCCGTGGCCGGCGCCACAGCAGCGCGGCCACCACCACCGCTGCCGCCAGCCCGCCCACACCTACCGCCCAGCTGGGCAGCCCGCTGCGCATGGCGATGCCTGCCATCAGGCAGACGGTTAGAGGAAAGAGTGGTGCATGTATCTTGTTCATCGTAACTTCGTCACTGCAAAGGTAAGTATATCGTCATTTCTGTATAACCATGAACGGTTCTTCTTTCATATATACAGTTCTTAATAGTCAAACCTTGATTTGTTTCCTGTTTCAAGCACAACTCCGTTTATATTAACACTGAATGCGACACGTCTTCCTTCATATGGCATCATACTTTTTTGTCGATATTCCCGAGCAAAACTCGCCTACCCGTTGCCTTTCGCGATGGAAGAATACAAAGTTAATGTCGGTATAAGAACACTGCTTTTGCCTTTTAGGAGGACTAATCTTTAAGGCAACCTAATGGTATAATCTTTACCCCATCAGGACGGGTGTATGCCATCTGACCACCTGTAAGTATTATCAAAAGATCTGGTTCACGGATGGGCATTTGCTTCTCCTTCTCATTGGCTTTGCCTTCGTCCGACGCGACTCGGCCATCTTCGAGCAAGCTCGGATGGCTCTCACTGCTCCGTCCGTTATGCTCGCGGATAAGCCTTTTCAACTCCAGAAGATGGCTTGCCCCTTCCTCTATCTCGTTGCTTCCCAGTTTGCACTCTATCAAAGCATAACGCCCATCTTCAAGATGCAATACGAAATCGGCTTCCAGATCATATCGGTCATGATAATAAGACACATGACTATATAGTCCTTGCGTATAGGCTTTCATGTCACGCACGCACATCTGCTCGAAGATAAATCCGAATGTTTTCAGTTGTGTGGTCAATGCCTCTGGTGTCAGTCCAAGAAGAGCCACGGCTATTGACGGGTCACAGAATCCTCGTTTGGGTGAGCTTCGTATAACTGTTTTACTGCGTATTGCCGGGCACCAGGCATCTATGTCTTGAATGACAAACAGACGTTCGAGGGCGTTCACATAGTCATTGAATGTGTCAATACTGCATTCTATTTCTTCAGATGAAACCACATTGGCAAGCATGGTGGTCTTTTTGACGAGTGATGAAATGTTGCGAGCATACGAACGCAGTATCATCATGGCAAGTTTCTCGTTCCGACGTTTTCCGTCGATTCGTGATATATCTTCACTGCAAACGGTACGGACATAATTACGGGCTATCAACAACTTGGCTTTTTCCGAACGTGCCATAAGAGTGCCAGGCCATCCACCACGACAAGCTGCAAAAATCAAGTCCTCTATGCTCATCTTTGACCTGCAACCGTCAATATCGTAATTGGGGTTGTTGAACAACTCCAACAGCGACACTTCACCTGTTGACTCCTTTGATTCCCAAAGGCTCATGGGCAACATGTTCATTTTGGCAATGCGACCGTTCCCCGAATGATGAATCTGCGACTTATCTACAGCATTAGACCCTGTAAGGATGAATTGTCCTGGCTCACCTCGTTTGTCAACCATCGTGCGGACAGCATCCCAAAGGACAGGGACATCCTGCCATTCATCTATCAATCTTGGAGTGTCGCCGTGAAGCAACAAGGATGGTTTGGACATTGCCGTAGCTAAGTATTCATCACGCATGTCCGTATCTTGCATTCTAATGGCACTTTTGGCAGCCTGTTCGGCAGTAGTTGTTTTACCACACCATTTTGGCCCTTCTATCAATACGGCACCAAACGCATCAAGAAGGTTTTTAAGCATGACGTCTGCTGTCCTGTTGAGATATTCCATATATTCGTACTTTAATTTGGCTGCAAAGATAATGTAAATATTTGGATTACGCAAGGAAATCTTGTTTTTTGAGGTATTTCATTCGGTGTTTTTGAGGTGTTTTAATCTGTTTATTTGATAATTCTCATTCTGTATGTTTGATTTTGTCACAAACTATTTTTACAATTTGACCGTGCATAGATACAATCTATTCGTACCTGATAACATCTTCTCAACACCACTACAAAATCGTTGGCTCGATAAAATCACTTGCCGTGTCTTTAGTTTTTAATATACTTGTGATTTTAATCCGTTTTTTGCTGCTTATGGGAAATCTTTTAAACTTACACGCTACATCATCGACGGTCGCAAGATGGTCGTGAAGTAGGCCGTGATATTCTGACTAAACAACTAACAAGAAGCCACAAAGGACGGCGGTCGTAGCGACCGCTTCCTTTGTGGCTTCCATGCTGTACTGTTAAATATTAAAAAAACGTGACACAATTCTTGCTGCTTCCTTGGATATGTGTGACAAACTGCGTACCTTTGTGGGAATAATTTTATCAAACTGTCCTATAAATATGAAAGCAAGATTGTCCGTTTTGTTTCTCGTAGTAGCATGCTCGATGGTTGCTTGGGCGCAGGGGCCTGTCAACCTGAAATTCGGGAAACCCACCAAGGAAGAGCTGTCCATGACAACATACACTGCCGACAGCAGTGCCGCCGCCGTCGTGCTGTGCCGGCTGACCGACGTCAGCTACACCCTGCAGGAGACGGGCTTCGTCGTTGACTATCAGGAGAAGGTGCGCATCAAGGTGCTGAAGCCAGAAGGCGCACGCTATGCCGACGTGGTGATACCCTACTACTACAACGAGAAGGAAGAATATGAAGCCGAAAGCATCGAAGACCTGAAAGCCACCGCCTACAATCTGGACGGCAGCAAGACCGTGAGGACGAGCATGGGCAAGAACCTCGTGTTCAGGGAACAGCTGGACGACAAGCACTTCCGGCTGAAGTTCACCATTCCGCAGGTGCGCCAGGGTACGGTGATAGAATACGAGTTCGTGCGCCACAGCAACATGTTCTATATACTGCATGACTGGTTCCCGCAGACCGACATTCCCGTGGCTTTTGCCCGACTGACGATGGAGATTCCTGCCTACCTCATGTTCAATGTAGAGGACCACGGCGTCCAGCGGTTGGCCTGTCAGGTCAGCCAAGGCAGCATGTCGTTCAAGATTGACAGCGACGCGCTGGCTGCCAACCAGAACGTGAAGACCAACAAGTATGTCTGCGTAGGCAGCCATCTGAAGGCCATGCCGAAGGACCGCTTCGTATGGGCGGTGAACGACTACCGTGCCGGCATCACCGCCGAGCTTCGTAGCTACAGCATGCCCGGTGTCGGCCATGCCAGAGACTTCACCAAGACGTGGGAGCAGATAGACGACCTTTTGCTGAACGACGACGACCTCGGCGTGCGCCTCGGCCACCACAGTCCGCTGCGCGACGAGCTGGAGGCCGATCAGATAGCCGGCATTGCTGACGAGCAGGAGCGGATGGCCGCCGTGTGCAAGAAGGTCATGAGCCGCGTCAGCTGGAACGGCAACTACAAGTTGTGGCCTGAGGCAAGCAGCAGCTCCATATTGAAAAAGGGTACCGGGTCGAATGCCGACATCAACCTGCTGCTCATCCAGTCGCTGCGCGATGTGGGTCTGCAAGCCGTGCCGGTGGTGCTCCGTGAGCGAGACTATGGTGCGCTGCCCCAGACGTTCCCCACCATCCAGAAGCTCACCACCTATATCGTCGGCGTCATCTTGAAGGGCGGCAGCATGGCCTATGTCGATGCGTCGTCGGCCGACGGATATCTCAACGTGCTGCCTGCACCCTTGCAGGTGGGGCGGGCACGCGCCGTCGTCAAGGGCAACAAGAGCCAGTGGGTGAACCTGCAGAAGGTGACCAAGACGACCACCAAGACCATCGTCAATGCCACGCTGGCCGAGGACGGCACGCTGCACGGCACACAGACCACCCTGTTTACCGGCAATGCTGCCGCCGAGCACCGTCGTGCCTTGAGAGAGGCAGGCGACAGCACGGCCTACAAGAACAGTCTGGCGGGTAAGTACGGCCTGCAGATACTGAGTTGTCGTCAGGAGCATGGTGCCGACTTTGCACCGTCGGCCACCGAGACCCTTGAGTTCAGCAGACAGGGAGAAGTCAGCAACGGCCACATCTACGTCAGCCCCTTCTGTATGCCTCCCATGAGCACGAATCCCTTTACGGCTACCGAACGGCTGATGCCCGTCGAGTTCCCGTACCTGCAGTCGGAACAGGTAGTCGTCAACATCACGCTGCCCAAGGGCTACGTCATGGAAGACGGACCGAAGCAGACATCTGCCACTACACCCGACAAAGGACTCTCCGGCCGTCTGCTGACTACCACGGGCGACGGGAAGGTGCAGGTACAGTATCAGTTCAGCATCAACGCCATCGTACATCCCAACAGCAACTATCCCGCCCTTCGGCAGATGTTCGAGATGTTTGCAGAGCACAGCAAGGACCTGCTGGTCGTCAAACGGGCAGAGTAGGGTATGAGGAAAACGCTCTTGTCACTGCTGCTCAGCATGGCGGTCCTCGCACTGTCGGCACACCCCGACGCTACCGTCGAGGAGTGGAAGTCAATGGTGAGGGTCGACTCTCCCACGAGCTATACTTGGGACCACCACCGGGTAGTACATGTCAGAAATGAACGGATGAGCAAGCTGCTCGACTTCGCCATGCAGATAGACGGCAACAGGGAGCTGACGCAGTTTTCCATGACGCTGACTGATGGCGCCGGGAGACAGCTGCGCAAGGTGAAGATGGGCGACCTGGAGCGTACGGAATATTCCAGCGAGCTGGCCAGTGACTGCTATTATATATATTATAATGTGGAGTCGCCCGCCTATCCTGTCACGATGACCCTCGACTTCCGTGTCCGCTGTGCTGCCAACATGCTGAGCTATCCCCTCTTCATGCCGCAGACAGCCTTTAACGTTGACGTCAAGGAGGCCTGCTACGAGCTGATGCTAAGTGCGGATGCCACCTGTCAGTATGCTGCGGTCAACTGCGATTGTACGCCACAGCAGACTACCGACAAGAAGGGACGCAAGGTGCTCACCTTCAGAATGGACAACCTGCCTGCCGTCAGTCACGAAGACCTCATGCCATCGTTGGACGAATGCCTGCCGCACGTCTATCTGGCACCACGCCAGTTCACCTACTATCACACACAGGGCAGCCTGGAGTCATGGCAGACGCTGGGCTTGTGGAACTACGGTCTGCTGACAGGGCGCGACGTCCTGCCACAGGCTGCCAAGGACAGGGTGCACCAGCTGGTCGACCACCTGACGTCGCCACGCGAGAAGACGGCTGCCATCTATCAGTTCCTCAAGGAGAACACGCGCTACGTCAGCATACAGCTGGGTATAGGAGGCTACCAGCCGGCATCGGCCGCAGAGGTGTGGAAGTCGGGCTTTGGCGACTGTAAGGCCCTCACCAACTATATGGCTGCCATGCTCCGCGAGGCCGGTGTGCCCTGCGTCTACACCCTTGTCAGCACGACCGACAAGCGGCTGCTGAAACACATGCCCAACTTCCAGCAGCTGGACCATGTCGTACTGATGGTACCCGAAGCCCACGACACACTGTGGGTGGAGTGTACCAATCCACAGCTGCCCTTGGGATATGTTCACGACGGCATTGCCGGCCACGATGCCGTCTGCCTCACCAGCGATGGCGGTCAACTGGTCACGTTGCCGGAATATGCCGACTCGCTCAACCTGCGGCAGACGCACACCGAAATCGCCCTGCAGGCCGATGGCACGGCAGACATCAGCATCGACGACGCCTGCCACTACCATCGTTTCCCTCGGGTGTGGGCTATAGGAAAGATGGACAAGCGCAGACAGGATGAGGCTATTGGCAGCCGCTACCATCTGCCCCAGAGCCAGCTGCAAAGTGTCGCCATCAGCCACCAGCACCAGCCCTGTCAGCCTCCCGTCAGCACTATTCGGCTGACGGCCCATAGCAGTCGCTATGCCAGCATGACGGGTAGCCGGCTGTTCGTCTCGCTCAACCCGCTACGGCAGTCCTATGGCGGCCATGCGTCCGGGACTCGCCAGCACGGCATCAGCATCGACAGTGGCTACAAGAACACTGAGCGGATCGTTGTCCGACTGCCCCAAGGCTACACCGTCGAGGCCCTGCCAGCCGATGCTCATGAGGTGACACCCTTCGGCTGCTTCTCGCAGCACGTCACCCAGCGCGACGGAGATGTCGTCGTCGAGCGCGCGCTGCTCTTCCGGCATGGCGAGTGGCCTGCCACGCAGGCTACGGAAATGGCCAGTTTTCTGCAACACATAGAAAAGCAATACACCAGCCGATTGGTGCTGAAAAAGCAATAAACCACGTCGCATAACGGAGATATTTAGTTAAATAATCATAAATCTTTGTTTTTTGCGGCCATTTCTCATTACTCATTACTCATTTCTCGTTTTTTCGTCGTACCTTTGCAGTCCGATTATTGGGGAGAGGCTTAGAATCCCCGTGGACTGAAGTGTGAATAGCAGCGTCTTTGGCCGGGCGCAGTGGTTCGTGAATCGACAGCCCAGCAGCGGTTCCACCTGTATCGGGCAGGGCCGCACAGCACAGTACGTTAGACTGCTCGCAGGGAGTTAGACCCCTGTGCGTGGTTTTGCATGTGCGCAATAGTATTTATAAATGTTTTTTAGTAGTAAATTTTAAAAAGAAATGAACACTTTAAGTTACAAGACTGTTTCCGTCAGCAAGGAAGCTGCCCGTGAGCAGAAGGAGTGGCTGGTCATCGACGCTACCGACCAGGTAGTAGGCCGTCTCGCTTCTAAGGTAGCCAAGATTATTCGCGGAAAGTACAAGCCCACATTCACTCCCAATCAGGACTGTGGCGACAACGTCATCATCATCAATGCCCAGAAGATCGTCTTCACCGGCAAGAAGGAGACCGACAAGGTTTACACCCGCTACACGGGCTATCCCGGTGGCCAGCGCTTCAATACCCCCGCCGAGCTGCGCAAGAAGCCCTTCGGCACTGAGCGCATCCTGAAGCACGCCGTGAAGGGCATGCTGCCCAAAGGCCCCCTCGGTCGCGCCCTGCTCAACAACCTCTATGTCTACGAAGGAACCGAGCATCCTCATGAGGCTCAGAAGCCCCGCGCTATCGATATCAACCAGTACAAGTAAATTAAAGATTAAATATTAAAGAAAGATGGAATACATCAATGCAATAGGTCGTCGCAAGAGCTCAGTGGCTCGCGTTTATCTGTCAGAAGGTACTGGCAAGATCACGATCAACAAGAAAGACTTAGAGGTATACTTCCCCTCAG
>CAMJWJ010000078.1 GCA_946409435.1 uncultured Prevotella sp.
GCCTTCTCAGCTCAGTGAGTGGCCTTCTCAATTCAGTGAGTGGCCCACTCAATTCCGTGAGTGGCCTTCTCACGACTGTTTAACAATTGTCGCGCATGTTTTGTGTAGGTGAGGGTTCTACCCTCACCAGAACCGCCACCCAATCAGTCCAGTCTGTCTGATGAATACAGCAAAAAACGCTATCCTACGCGCGCGTATGCGTGTATATATATGCTTATGCTCTTTTTAACCCACACTTCCGACACTTCTCACACCCAAAGGTATGAGTGTGGTGTTGAAATCTCACACCCGACTTTGTATGATGTAACATAACGAAATGTTACACCACGCAAACTTAGGTGTGAGAAGTGTCGGAAGTGTGGGTTCTTTTTTTCTTTTCCCTACTATTACGCGCGCGCGAGAGAGAGAAATTGTTTCTTTTCTTATCGTATCATTTCATCCAGCATCGCAGATGAGCTGGCCGACGGCCCTGCGCCAGCCCTCGTAGAGGTGTGGGTTGGCAGTCCGTGGTTCGTAGACATGCGTCACCTTGCGGAATGGCGTGACGTCGGCGAACGACGTCCACAGGCCGCGGGCAAAGCCGTTCATCACGACAGCACCAAGCGCCGATGCATCGTCAACCTCGGTACACACCACGGGGGTGTTCAGTTGGTCGGCCTGGAACTGCATGAGAAACCGGTTCTTCGTGGGACCGCCGTCGGCACATATCTCGCCCAGCCGTCCGCCGGTGGCACGTGCCATGACGTCTACCAGGTCCTTGATCTGGTAGGCTATCGACTCCAAGGCAGCACGTACGACATGGCACTTCGTCGTGGCAAAGGTCAGTCCAAAGACGGCCCCCTTGACTCCCGACTGCCACCAGGGCGCACCAAGTCCCGAGAATGCCGGCACGACGTAGACACCGCCATTGTCGGCTACACTCGTGGCCAGCGCCTCCATCTCCGCGGGCTTGTCAACCAGTCCGAGCTGGTCGCACATCCACTTCAGCGTGGCTCCCGTGCTGTAGATATTGCCTTCGTAGCCGTAGTAAGTAGTGCCCTGTGCGGTAAAACCGACACTGGTGACCAGACCCTCGGGAGCAGGCAGCGGGTCTTTGCCGATGTTCACCATGACGCTGCTGCCTGTGCCGTAGGTCACCTTGCCCGAACCTGTCTCGAAGCACATCTGCCCCACCAGCGCACCGTGCGAGTCGCCCAGCACACCGGCTATCTTGATGGGTTCATCGAAGATTCCCTCTACGGTCGTCTCGCCATAGACGGCATCGCACGGCAGCACCTCGGGCAGCATCGTACGAGGAATATCGAAGAGCCTCAGCAGCTCGTCGTCCCACTGCAGGGTATGGATATTGAACAACATCGTACGCGAGGCGTTGGTCGTGTCAGTGGCATGCACGCGTCCTCCCGTCAGCCGCCAGACAAGCCATGTGTCGATAGTGCCCAGCAACAGTTCTCCACGGTTAGCTTGCTCACGCGCACCCTCGACATTGCCGAGCAGCCATTTCACGCCCGATGCCGAGAAGTTGGGGTCGATGAGCAGTCCGCTGCGCTCCATGACCATTTTTGCTATCCGTTCGTCGCTCCGAAGCTGGCGGCACAATTCGGCGCCACGGGTGTCCTGCCAGACAACGGCACGGGCAATGGGCTTGCCTGTTAACTTGTTCCACACCACGACGGTCTCGCGCTGGTTGGTCAGGCAGAGGGAATATTCACCCTCCTCAGTTCCCTTTACGCTTCTGATGGCTTCCACCATGTTCTGGTAAATCTCCTCAGCATCGTGCTCCACCCAACCTGTCTGTGGATAGTACTGCTGATGGTCGACGTTGGTGCGCTCCAACAGCCGGCACTGCTCATCAAAAAGCAGCGCCTTGGTCGACGACGTACTCTGGTCAATGGCAATAATTCTCTGAAGCATTTCTCCTTTCTCCTTTCTCATTATGCTTTTAGAAAGCTGGTGACCGCTTTCACCACGCCTTCGGCATCAAGGCCATAGTGATGGAAGATTTCAGCATTGGTGCCATGGACAACGTTCTCGTCGGGAATGCCCAGGATGCGGACGGGCACGGGATGCTCGGAAAGTACTTCACACACCATAGCCCCCAGACCGCCAAACTGCGAATGCTCCTCGACGGTAACGATGCGCCCTGTCTCTTTTGCTGCCTTACGGATAGCTTCGTCGTCGAAGGGTTTCAGCCACGAGCAGTCGAGCACACGGGCCGAGATGCCTTTCTCCTTCAGCTGAAGACCTGCCTGCCATGCATGGTAGACCGTTTCGCCCGTCGCCACGATGGTCAGGTCGCTGCCGTCGAGCACCTCGATGGCTTTACCAACCTCAAAGTGGAAGTCATCGTCGGCATAGACGTCGGGAACGGCAGCACGGCCTACACGGACATAACACGGGCGGTCGTAATCGACGAGGAACTTTACCAATTTCCTCGTCACGCGCCAGTCACTGGGCAGACAGACTGACATGCCGGGGAAGGTGCGCAGCACAGCTATGTCGTGCAGCGAATGGTGCGTGGCACCCAGTGCACCGTATGCCACACCGCCTGACACACCAAGGATGGTGACGGGATTCTCCGAGTAGGCCAGGTCGACCTTCACCTGCTCTAACGAACGTGCTACATAGAAGCAAGCCGGTCCGCAACAGAACACTTTCTTCCCCGAATGGGCAAGTCCGGCACTGATGCCCACAGCATCCTGTTCGGCAATGCCGCACTCCACGAACTGCTCAGGCAGCGCCTGCGCATAGTCGCCCAATGTCACCGAGCCACGGGCGTCGGTGGTCACGGCAACGATATCCTTGTCCTCACGCGCCAGTTCAAGCAACGTGTCGGTAAACTGTTTTCTACATGCTATCATATTCTTCCGATGTTTCGTTGGTTTCGTTATACCGTTATTTCGTCATCACGATATCTCGTTGTTTCTCATTATCTCGCTTTCTCCAGTTGAGCAATCCGCTCGCTGATTTCATTGACGGCGGCCTTACACTGCTCCTCGTTCAGCACGCCGTGGTGCCACTTGGCAATACCTTCCATGAACGACACACCACGACCCTTCGTCGTGTTCGACACCAGCAGGTGGGGCTGACCGTTCGAGTAGTCTATGGCATCGAATGTACGGACGATGTCCTCCATGGAGTCGCCGTTCATCTCCTGGACATCCCAACCGAAGGCCGACCAACGCTCACGTACGCTGTCGATGGGCATCACGTCCTCCGTGTTGCCGCTGATCTGCAGGTGGTTACGGTCGATGATGGCCACGAGGTTGTCCAACTGGTACTTATGGGCTGCCATGGCAGCCTCGTAGATGCTGCCCTCGCCCTGTTCGCCGTCGCCCATCAGCACATAGGTGTGCCACGCCTTACGGTCCATCTTGGCGGCAATGGCCATACCGACACCAATGCCCAGCCCATGACCCAGCGCACCGCTGTTTACCTCGATGCCGGGCACCTCGATGGTGGGGTGGCCGCTCAGCACGGAACCGAACTGTCCCAGCGTGTCAAGTACCGACGGAGCCAGGTAACCCTTGGCCTCCAGCGTCACGTATAACGCCTCGACGCAGTGGCCCTTCGACAGCACGAAACGGTCGCGCTCGACATTGCCCTGGCCGCGGCCACCGCGTAAGGGTGGCGTGCTGCCCGGCTCGATATTACGCATCACATGAAAATACAGTGCCGTCATCACGTTCAGGCACGACAGGTCGCCGCCGATATGGCCGGCCTTGGCGGCATATACCACCTCTACCAACCGCTTGCGGTTCTTCTCGGCAAGCAGTTCCAATGCTTTTACATCCATAAATTATAAAGTATATATCATAAAGATGTACAAATTAGAAAAATGTCATCAGCAGAGCACGTTATTTTCAGAAAATGTGTATCTTTTGTCCTTGACGGCAACTAACGAAGCACATCCTCCTTTTTCAGTTCTACCACACGGCCGAATCTTGCAAGCTCCTTGAGGTCGGTCTGTTTCTTGTCGCCAATGACGATCCACACGCGGCACTTGTTGCCTGCCACATACTGACGATGGAACTGCTCTAAGTCCTCTGCGGTAACGGTAGGCAACAGACGGGCCAGCAGGGCGTTGGGGTCAGCAGTATAACCGTTGGCACGCTGGTTGGCGATGTACTTGCCAATCGTGCGGAACGTGGGGAAAGTGCTTTGAATGTCGTTCAGCACACTCTGACGGGCTGCCTCCAGGTTTTCCTCCTTCATCGGCATCTGGCGCAACAAGGAGTCGACGGTAGCCATGGCCTCTAATACTTTATCGGCCTGTGTGCCCGTTGCAGAAAAGTAACCCTGCGGCTCTGCCGGATGTTTGACCAGGCTGGTGGTTATGCTTCGCCCACTTGTGGAGTAGGCCAGTGAGCGGAACTCGCGGACATGCTGGAACAGCACCGACGACATGCTGCCGCCGAAGTACTCGTCCCAGAGTTTCAGTGCGGCACGCTGCTCGGCAGTGGGCAGCGGCTGGATGGCATCATAGCTGACCACGTAGCTCTGACGCGACTTGGGCACATCGAAAAAGTAGACAGTGGGGGCGGTGTACTGCTGCAAGGGGCGGTAGGTGTCGGCCTGCGCACGGTGGCACTGGGCGAGTGGCAGCGTTTGTTGCGACTCTGTCGCAACAGACTGGACAGGCAGACGGCCACAGTAGAAGAGGTCGCAGTCGTACTGCTGCAGGTCGTGGAACAGCGCCAGCAACTCGTCACTCCTCAGTGCCTTGACTTCCTTCTTGCTGAGCTGTGTCAGATAGCTTGACTGCTGGCCATAGAGCACGCGCTGCATGACGGGACTGAGCACGTTGTCCTTTTGCTTGCCGAAGCTCTTGCGGGTGACCTTGTCGTCGTCCTTGGCATCGTCGAGGGCATCGTCGTCACCCTTTGCCGAACGCAGGAAATGGGCCAGCAGGCGCAGGGCAGGCTCGAACTGACGGTCTGGTCCCTGGATGCTGATGGCAAACGTCCTGTCGCCAGCCGCCTCCACTGTCATGGTAGTGGCGATGTGCTGCCAAGCTTTCTCTAACTGCTGTTTCTTCAGCGAGTCAGTGCCGAGCATTCCCAGATAGTCCGACAGCACCTTCAGCTTCGGGGTGTGCAACGTGCCGTCACGATAGCGCAGCGTGAACGTAAAGATGTCGTTCATGGGATTCTCCTTATAGTATAATGTGACATGGTCGCTGAGCCTGTGTGTGGTCACGTCACTGTCGAAGTCAACGGTGCGCACGGCAGTATTGTCGACGGGCATCTGCTCCAGTTCGCGTGCCATCTCCGACTTAGCATCCAAATTCTTGGGGCTGATAGGCTTATAGCCTGGCTGCTTCAGCGTCTCCTTGTCGGGAATGCCGTACTTCTTGCGCAGCGTGATGTGGTGGGCACCGTAGTACTTACGGGCCGCCGCCACCACGTCGTCCTTGGTCAGCTTGCTGATGTGCTCCAACTTGTCGAGCACGTCCTGCCACGTATGACCTTTCGCAAAGGCGTCAATCATCAGCTGCGCACGGTTGTCGATAGTCTCCATGCCACGCTCAGCCTCCATCAGCATCTCTTGTTTCAGCACCTCCAGCTGCTCCGTGGAGAACTTCCCGTCCATCACTGCCTGCACCTGGTCGGCGACATGCATTTCGGCCGTTTTCATCTTGCCCAACAGCTTAGGCACGATGATGAGTCCCGTGGCTCCGGCATCGGCCAACGTCTCGGTCATGGCTGCAGCCATCATGACTTGATGCTCATTGGTCAGCGAGTCCAGCAGTCCGGCCTTGCCGTTGAACAACAGCATGTTGGCCAAGTCCATCGCATTGGCGTCTGGCTCAAAGTCTGTCGGTGACTTGAACACCTGCACCTCGGCACCAATCAGCGGAATGGGAAGCTTGATCTCGTGCAGCTCGTCGCTTGTGATGTCGGGCATGGGACTGGCCTTCCGTTCGGGCACAGGCCCCGTCTGAATGCGGCCGAAGGTGTGCTCCAGCAGGGCTGTCAGCGCGTCGTCGGGTTTGATGTCCCCACAGAGTATCAGGCCCATGTTAGAAGCCACGTAGTATTTTTTATAGAATGCTGCCATGTCCGACAAGCGCGGATTTTTCAGATTTTCCGTCGAGCCGAGGATGGGATAGGCGTAGGGCTGCGACTTGAAGATGACGCTGAACACCTTGTCCACCGCACTGCTCATGCCGTCGGCGGCACGGTTCTTTTCTTCGTAGACATTTTCCAGTTCACCCTGGAAACCACGGAACACAGGATGCATGAGTCGCTCTGAGTTCAGCCAGCACCACTGCTCGATAAACTGCGGCAGGAAGGTGTTATAGTAGAACGTCTCGTCGAACCCCGTGCCGGCATTCAGTCCACTGCCACCGTACTTGGAGATAAGGCGATTGAACTCGTTGGGAATCATGTAGTCGGCAGCCCGCAGACTCAGCTCGTTGATGTGCTGCTGAATACGGCTGCGCTCCTGCTCGTCACGTGTCAGCGAGAGCCGGTCGTACTGTGCAGAGATGCTGTCGAGCCAAGGCCGCTCGGCCTGATAGTCGACGGTACCCAAGCGGTCGGTGCCCTTGAACATGATGTGCTCGAAGTAGTGGGCAATGCCCGTGTTTGGACAGTCCTTGGCACCAGCCCTGACGACAACAGCACCAAACACCTTCGGCTGCGAGTGATCCTCGTTCAGCCAGACGGTCATGCCGTTGCGTAGCTTCAGTTCCTTGACTTCCAACTGTGCTTTGGCAACCAGACATGCCAAAAGCACCCCAGTAGTGAAAATAATGCGCTTCATATATTCCTTTATTGTAATCCGTTTTGTAATTATTAAGCTGCAAAGTTAATGATAATTGGAAAAATGTTTGTAACTTTGCATCCCAAATTAAAGTACTTTAAATAAAAATAAGACTATGGCAAAGAAAGCATTACTCATGATCCTCGACGGATGGGGAATCGGAAAGCACGGCAAGGGCGACGTCATCTACAACACGCCGACACCTTACCTCGATTTGTTAACAGCAACCTCGGCACACTCGCAGCTGGCTGCCAGCGGCGAAGACGTCGGTCTGCCCGACGGACAGATGGGTAACTCAGAGGTGGGTCACCTCAACATCGGTGCGGGCCGCATCGTCTACCAGGACTTGGTGAAAATCAACCGTGCCTGCCGTGACAACAGCATCGTAGAGAACGCCCAAGTGAAGGCCGCCTACACCTACGCTAAGGAAAAGGGCAAGAAGCTGCACCTGATGGGACTCACGTCAGACGGTGGCGTACACTCCAGCCTCGACCATCTGTTCAAACTCATCGAGGTGGGCAAGCACTACGGTCTGAAGAACCAGACGTTCGTCCACTGCTTCATGGACGGTCGTGACACCGACCCCCGCTCGGGTAAGGGATTCATCGAGCAGGTGCAGGCAAAGTGTGCCGAGAACGATGCAGCCATTGCCAGCATCGTGGGCCGCTTCTACGCCATGGACCGCGACAAGCGCTGGGAGCGCGTGAAGGAAGGCTACGACCTGCTGGTGAAAGGCACCGGCAAGCAGGCCACCGACATGGTACAGGCCATGCAGGAGTCGTACGACGAGGGCGTTACCGACGAGTTCATCAAGCCTATCCACAATGCTTCCGTGAACGGACTCATCGAGGAGGGCGACGTCGTCATCTTCATTAACTTCCGCAACGACCGCGCCAAGGAACTGACCATCGTGCTGACACAGCAGGACATGGAGGAGCAGGGCATGAAGACCATCCCCGGACTGCAGTACTACTGCATGACACCGTACGACGCTTCGTTCACGGGTGTGCATATCCTCTTCCCGAAGGAGAACGTGGAGGACACGCTCGGCGAGTACCTGAGCCGTCAGGGCAAGAAACAGCTGCACACTGCCGAGACGGAAAAATACGCCCACGTCACCTTCTTCTTCAACGGTGGCCGCGAACAGCCCTTCGAGGGCGAGGACCGCATACTGGTACCGTCGCCGAAGGTTGCTACCTACGACCTGAAGCCCGAGATGTCGGCCTATGAGGTGAAGGACAAACTGGTGGATGCCATCAACACCCAGAAGTACGACTTCATCGTGGTGAACTTCGCCAACGGCGACATGGTGGGTCACACTGGTGTCTACAATGCCATTGCCAAGGCTGTGTGGGCCGTCGACAACTGCGTGCATGACGTCATCGAGGCTGCCAAGGCCAACGACTACGAGGCTATCATCATTGCCGACCACGGCAATGCCGACAATGCCATCAACGCCGACGGCACACCGAACACGGCTCACTCGCTGAACCCCGTACCCTTCATCTACGTGACCAACAACAACTCGGCTACGGTGAAGGATGGCCGACTGGCCGACGTGGCTCCCTCGATCCTGCACATCATGGGACTGGAGCAGCCCGCCGACATGACTGGCGAGTGCCTGATCTGCGATTAGTTCACGAGGACGTGACAAACTGAACCAACAACGGATTTCACGGATTCCACGGATTTGTAGCCTGCTGATTGTCGGCGAAGACAAAATCCGTGAAATCCGTGAAATCCGTTGTTAAATAGAAATCTCGGTGTTTTAACTCACCCTCAGAACCGTTTAAAACATCTTGACAACGCGGTGGATGCCTTGAACAAGGGCGTCCACCTCTTCTTTTGTATTGTACAGCGCAAAGGAGGCGCGCACAGTGCCGCTGATGCCAAGACGGTCCATCAGTGGCTGGGCACAATGGTGACCCGTGCGGACTGCTATGCCCAGACGGTCGAGGAGCGTGCCGAGGTCCAGGTGGTGGATGTCGCCGACATTAAACGACACGACGGCATCCTTGAAATGAGAAATGAGGAGTGAGGAATGAGAAATGTCGCCGGCGGCGAGGGCTGACGACAGCTGCGGACCATAGATGTGGATGCCGTCGACGGTCTGCAACTGCTCCATGCAATAGCGCGTCAGCTCCTGCTCGTGGGCGGCAATATTATCCATGCCGATGGCCGTGACGTAGTCGATGGCCGTGGCCAGTCCGTGGGTAGCCACATAGTCGGGTGTGCCAGCCTCGAACTTGAAGGGAAGGCGCTCGAAGGTGGTACGCTGCCACGACACCTTGTCGATCATCTCGCCGCCACCCTGATAGGGGGGCAACTGGTCGAGCCACTGCTCCTTGCCGTAGAGCACACCGATACCCGTAGGACCGTACATCTTATGACCGCTGAAGGCCATGAAGTCGCAGCCTATCTGCTGAACGTCGAGCGGTATGTGAGGGGCGCTCTGGGCTGCATCGACCAGCACGGGAACACCGTGGCTGTGGGCTATGCGTACGATGTCGCTGACGGGGTTGACGGTGCCCAACACGTTGCTGACGTGGGCCACACTGACCAGCCGTGTCCTTTCTGTCAGACATGCCTCAAGATCGTCGAGGCAGAGCTGTCCGTCGTCGCTGATGGGCAGGTGGCGCACCACAATGCCACGGCGCTGGGCCTGCAGCTGCCAGGGCACGATATTGGAGTGGTGCTCCATGTCGCTGACGATGACCTCGTCGCCCTCCTTCATCTGCGACTCGCAGAACGACGATGCCACCAGGTTGATGGCCTCCGTCGTACCACGGGTAAAGACCACCTCCTCGGTCTTGGCGGCATTGATAAACTGGCGCACACGCTCGCGGGCCGCCTCATGGAGGTCGGTAGCCTGCTGTGACAGGTAGTGTACGCCACGGTGGACGTTGGCATTGACATTAAGATACTCCTCACGCATGGCGTCAAGCACGCAGAGCGGTTTCTGCGTGGTGGCCGCATTGTCGAGATAGACCAGCGGCCGGCCGTACACCTGGCGCGACAGGATGGGAAAGTCCTCCCGGATACGTTGTATGTCGTACATGGCCGTTATAACTCTTTCTTCCGCTCGTCGCCGAAGGCTGTTGACACATTGTTATGAAGATTGCCGCACACCTCTGCCGAGAACTGCAGCGCGCTGCCGATGATGGAGTCCCACTGCTGCTCGCTGAGTCCGCGGTCTATGTGACTGCGCATAATGCCCTCACGGATGATGCCAAAGAGCAGTCCGGCGTTGAAGTTGTCGCCGGCACCGATGGTACTCACCGTCTTGACGGGCAGTACGGGGTACTGCTTCGACAGTCCGCCGTCGGCACGCAGCTCGACGGTGTCGGCAGCCTGCGTATAGATGAACTTCCGGGTGTAGAACATAATCTGTGAGCGGTAGACGTCGTCGGCACTGTGCTTCTTGAACAGTATCTCGAAGTCTTCAGCCGAGCCACGCACGATGTCGGCCAGCTCGAAGTTCTCCAGCAGGTTGGGCGTCAGCTTCATCACTTCATGCTGGTGGGCAGCACGGAAGTTGACGTCGTAATAGAGAATGGCACCATGCTGACGGGCATAGTCGAGAAACTCCTTCACCTGGGGGCGTATGACGGGGTTCAGCGCATAATAGGAACCGAAGAGCACCAAGTCGTCCTGGTGTACCTCAGGATAGTTGAAGTCCAAGCGGTCGTTGGGGTGATCTTTATAGAAAATGTAGTCGGCGTCATTACGCTCGTTGAGGAAGGCCAGCGACAGCGGCGACTTCGAGTCGGGGTAGACGTTCACTGCCGAGGCATCGCAGCCGTTCTCCTCCAGGAAGCGTAGTATCATCTGACCCACGCGGTCGTTGCCCGTCTCACTGATAAAACTTGTCGGAACGCCCGAGCGTCCCAACGATATGATGGCATTAAACGTACTGCCTCCCGGCACGGCACTGATAGGCTGCTCGTCGCGGAAGATGATGTCGAGTACGGTCTCGCCGATTCCTATTACTTTTCGCATAGCTCGCAGAAATTTGTCGCAAAGTTACACATTTTTCCCGAAACTCCTGCCACACGAGGCCACTTTTTTTCTGTTCGGCTGACAGTTTGCCTGCACCTAAGATAAAAAAAACGGCAAGCAACTCCAGAGTTACGGAAAAAAGTTGTACCTTTGCATATCAAACTATAACATTACTATGCTGGTAAAAACATATTGTGCAGCCGTCAACGGGCTGGAGGTGACAACTGTAACGTGCGAAGTGAGCATGTCGCGTGGCGTGCAGTTCCATCTGACGGGACTGGCCGATACGGCAGTCAAGGAGAGCTACGACCGCATCAAGGCAGCACTCATCAACAACGGCTTCAAGATGCCCACTCAAGATATCACGGTAAACCTTGCTCCGGCCGACATCAAGAAGGAAGGCTCGGGCTACGACCTGCCACTGGCCATAGGCATACTGGCTGCCAACGGTATGGTGAACGTCGAACGGCTGTCACACTACATGCTCGTAGGAGAGCTGGGACTGGACGGACTGCTGCAGCCCGTGCGCGGTGCACTGCCCATTGCCATCCGTGCCCGAAAGGAGAAGTTCAAGGGACTCATCGTGCCACAGCAGAACATCCGTGAAGCAGCAGTCGTCAATCAGCTGGATGTCTACGGCATGACGACACTGATGGACGTCGTACGATTCCTGAACGGTGACACTGCCTACGAGCCTACCGTCATCGACACACGACGCGAGTTCTACGAGCAGCAGAACCACTACGAGCTGGACTTCAGCGACGTACGTGGGCAGGAGAGTGTCAAGCGTGCCCTTGAAGTGGCGGCTGCCGGTGGCCACAATCTCATCATGATTGGCCCGCCAGGCTCCGGCAAGTCCATGCTGGCCAAGCGGCTGCCCGGCATACTGCCACCGCTGTCGCTCGCCGAAAGTCTGGAGACCACCCAAATACATAGTGTGGCCGGCAAGTTGGACCGTGACACCAGCCTCATCAGCCAGCGCCCCTTCCGCGCCCCTCATCACACCATCTCGCAGGTCGCCCTCGTCGGTGGCGGCAACAATCCCCAGCCAGGTGAAATCAGCCTCGCCCACAACGGCGTGCTCTTCCTCGACGAGATGCCCGAGCTGTCGCGCTCTGTCCTTGAGGTGCTGCGCCAGCCGTTGGAAGACCGCAAGATTACCATCAGCCGCGCAAAATACAGTGTGGAATACCCTTGCTCATTCATGCTCGTAGCCTCGATGAACCCATGTCCCTGCGGCTACTATGGCGATCCCACCCACCACTGCGTCTGTACGCCCGGCCAGATTCAGCGTTACATGAACAAAATCAGCGGTCCCCTACTCGACCGTATCGACATTCACTGCGAAATCCAGGCCGTGCCCTTCGCCCAGCTCTCACAGATGCAGCCGGGCGAGCCCTCGTCAGCCATCCGCGAGCGTGTTATCCGTGCCCGCAAGATTCAGGAGGAACGCTTCAAGGATTTCAAGGGTATTCATTGTAATGCGATGATGACGGAGCGCATGCTTCACCAGTTTGCCGAGCCCGACGCCCAGAGTCTCGAAATGCTCCGCATGGCGATGGAACGTCTGAAGCTTTCCGCCCGTGCCTACAGCCGCATCCTCAAGGTGGCCCGCACCATCGCCGACCTTGCCGGTTCAGAGAATGTGCAGTCCATGCACATCGCCGAGGCCATTGGCTACAGGAATCTCGACCGAGGCGACTGGGCAGAGAGAGGCGTTTAGTATATTTGCAAGTTAGAGGGTAAAAATAGAAAGTATGACAAAGTTCAATCAGATAAAGCTCTTTGAAGAGAAGAAAGTCCGCGCCGTGTATGACGACGCGGAAGAGAAGTGGTATTTTTCTGTGGTTGATGTTGTGGCAGTACTAACAGATAGCCCCAACCCGAGGAACTACTGGAAAGTACTGAAGCACAGGCTAAAGAACGAGGGTAATGAAACGGTTACAAATTGTAAACAGTTGAAATTGCAAGCCGAAGACGGTAAGATGCGAAAGACGGATGTGGCTGATACAGAACAGCTTTTCCGGTTGATTCAGTCCATCCCATCCCCCAAGGCAGAGCCGTTTAAGCAATGGATGGCTCAAGTTGCTGCCCAGCGACTCGACCAGATGCAAGACCCTGAATTGGGCATTCAACAGGCACTTGCCGACTACAAGCGACTTGGCTATTCGGATAACTGGATTAACCAGCGTCTGAAATCCATTGAGATACGCAAAGACCTGACAGACGAGTGGAAGCGGCGTGGATTGGAAGAAGGTGTGCAGTTTGCCACGCTGACGGACATTATTTACCATACTAGGGCTGGCATGACTGCACGTGAATACAAGAAGTTCAAGGGGCTGAAGAAAGAGAACCTGCGCGACAACATGACCAATCGTGAACTGGTGATGAATATGTTGGCAGAGCTTTCCACTAAGGAAATCTCCGAGAGTCAGAATCCAGAAACGTTTGGCGACCATATCGACGTAGCTCGTCAAGGTGGTGAGATTGCCCGCAATGCCCGTATGGAACTTGAAGCCAAGACAGGCAAATCCGTAGTTTCGCCATTAAACGCCAAAGATGGTCTTTTGCTGAATCAGAAGATTAACTACAATAAAGAGGGAAAAAGCGAACAATGACTACGACAGCAATATGTTTATTCGCTGCAATGTTGACAACCGGCCTTCTTACAGGAATAAAAAATTCTTGTAAACGGGGTTACATAATCCCCGACCGTTTCGACATTCATTGTGAGATTCAGGCCGTGCCCTTCGCCCAACTCTCACAGATGCAGC
>CAMJWJ010000079.1 GCA_946409435.1 uncultured Prevotella sp.
ATCTTGGTGATGCCCAGACAGTAGGCTACCACCGAGCCGGCCGCCGAGCCACGTCCCGGTCCGACCATGACGCCCAGCTCGTCGCGGGCCGAGTTGATGAAGTCCTGCACGATGAGGAAGTAGCCGGGGAAACCCATCGTCTTCATGATGTGCAGCTCGAAGCGCACGCGGTCGTCCACCTCCTTGGGCAGCGAAGAGTGAAGGATGAAGTATGAAGAATTGGCTTCCTCCACAGGGGCCTTCACCTTCTCAATCTTCAGTTCCTCGTCGGGCAGGTAGCGCTGCTTGGCACCCTTATAGGCCAATTCAGCCAGATAGTCGGCCTCGAACTTGATGCGGTAGAGCTTGTCGTAGCCGCCCAGCTTCTTGATCTTCTTCTCACCCTCCTCGCGGGGCAGCGGGTTCTCGCCGTTCTCGTCGCGGGTGAACTCCTCGTAGAGTTGCTCCTCGGTAAACCGCTCGCGCCATTGCTCCTCCGTACCGAAACTCTCGGGGATGGGGAAGAAGGGCATGATGGGGTCGTGGTCGATGCTGTATATCTCGACCTTGTCGAGTATCTCGCAGGTGTTGGCAAGCGCCTCGGGTACGTCGCTGAACACATCGTTCATCTCCTCGCGGGTCTTAAACCACTCCTGCTTGGAGTAAAGCATACGTGAGGGGTCGTCCAGGTCCTTACCCGTCGAGATACACAGCAGGTGGTCGTGGGCCTCGGCATTCTCCTGGTCCACAAAGTGGGCATCGTTCGAGCAAATCAGCTTGATGCCGTACTCATGGGCCAGTTCGATGAGCACCTTGTTGGCCTTCTGCTGCAGGGGGAAGGTTTCGCGGTTGGCACGGATACTGGGGTCTTTCACCTCGTGGCGCTGCAGCTCCAGGTAGTAGTCGTCGCCAAACACGCGGTGGTACCACTCGATGGCTTCGCGGGCACCGGCAATGTCGCCGTTCAGAATCTTCTTGGGAACCTCGCCGGCAATGCACGCCGAACAGACTATCAGCCCCTCGTGATACTGCTCCAGGTCTTCACGGTCGGTACGCGGTCGCATATAGTAGCCGTCAACCCACGAGCGGCTGACGAGCTTGATGAGGTTCTTGTAGCCCTTGTAGTTCTTGGCCAGCACGATGAGGTGGTAGCCGCTCTGGTCCTCCTTGCCTCGACGGAGCGACTTTGAACCGTGGCGTGACACATACATCTCGCAGCCGAAGATGGGTATGAAAGGGTCTTTCCCCTCCTTCTTCCTGCCTTTGTTGATGCCGCCGACGTAGTCATGAAATTCCTTGATACCGAACATGTCGCCGTGGTCGGTCACCGCCATGCCGCGCATGCCGTTGCCTACTGCCTTGTCGACAAGCCGCTTGATGCTCGACTGACCGTCGAGGATAGAGTAATAAGTATGTACATGAAGATGTACGAAATCTTCCATAATATCTGCCTGTTGTTAGAAATTGAGGTGTAAAGTTACGACAAAAGGAAGAAATACCCAAAAAAATTCTTAATAATTAACCCTTATTCCCAAATTCTTTCATTTTCTATTTTCTCTTTTCACTTTTTTTCGTAACTTTGCAGGTTGAAAAGTGAAAACCTGCTAACTAAACTCATGGGAGAACGAATCAAGAAGCTCAAGAAAATCCGGATTAAGAAGATAAGGATTCATCGCGAGGGTATCAATGAACTGACGCTGGGCATGCTGCTACTGATAGGCATTGGTATGTTGCTTTGGATTTTCGTAGACAACAAGATACCTTTCTGGCTCTTTGCCGTCGTCTTTGGCACGGCATGGCTGATAGCACTCAATTTCTACCGCTGTCCTATCCGCTATTTCAACGGCGACACCGAGGACCTTGTCGTGGCTCCGGCCGACGGCAAGATTGTGGTGGTGGAAGAGGCCGAAGAGAATGAGTATTTCCACGACAAGCGTCTCATGATCAGCATCTTTATGAGTCCGCTGAACGTCCATGCCAACTGGTTCCCTGTGGACGGTAAGGTGAAGTTCGTACGTCATCAGAATGGCAACTACCACAAGGCGTGGCTGCCCAAGGCCAGCGAGGAAAACGAGCATGCCGACATCATGATCACCACGCCCGACGGCGAGGATATCCTCGTTCGGCAGATAGCTGGTGCCATGGCGCGCCGCATCGTGACCTACGCCAAGGAGGGCGAGGAGTGCTACATCGACGAGCACCTGGGATTCATCAAGCTGGGTTCGCGTGTGGATGTTTTCCTCCCATTGACAGCCCGTGCCTGTGTCACCATCGGCCAACCGACCACTGGCGACCAGACGGTTATCGCCAAACTGACGTGATAGCATAATGACAATTGACAACTGAGCATCGACAATGATAAAAAAACACATTCCAAACACCATCACCTGCCTGAACCTTATTTCCGGCTGTATCGCTACCTATTGGGCGTTCCATGGCGACTACCAGTTGGCGCTGTTGTTTATCGTCATCGGTGCCGTGTTCGACTTTTTCGACGGTATGTCGGCCCGTCTGCTGCATGTATCGTCAGACATAGGCAAGGAACTCGACTCGCTGGCCGACGACATCACGTTCGGCTTTGCGCCATCGGCCATCGTGTTCAGTTTTCTTTCCTCTTTCCATATCCATCTGCCACTCGTGCCCTTCCTGGCTTTCGTCATTGCTGCCTTCTCAGCCTTGCGACTGGCGAAATTCAACCTTGACGAGCGACAGACATTAGGTTTTATCGGCTTGCCCACACCTGCCAATGCGCTGTTTTGGGGCGCACTCATCGTTAGCCTCGACATGCAGACGTGGTTTGAACCTTACCAGCAGCCAAGCTACTGGCTGTATATTGTCTTGGCACTCATACCGGTCAGCTGTTGGCTGCTGGTGAGCGAGATTCCCATGTTTGCCCTCAAGTTCAAGACGTGGGGCTGGAAAGGCAATGAGGTCAAGTATGTCTTCCTGCTGACGTGCATACCGTTGCTGCTGTTTCTGGGCATTAGCGGACTGGCTGCCATCATTGCATGGTATGTCATACTTTCGCTTGCAACTGTCAAGAGGGAGAAAGCCTGACACGCTGCTTCGTATTCATCGTACTAACCTAAACACAGATTTATGTTAAAAGGATTATTAGGCTTCTTGCTGTTTATTTTCTTCGTCATCGTATTCATTGTATTGGTGGCGTGGGGATATATCATCAGGACTATCAATAACTTTCGCAAGGCTGTCACAGATGCTGCCGAAATGAAGGAAAAACGCTACCGTGAGGACATAGGGCGCAAGCGTCAGCAGTATAGTCAGCGGGAACAGCCTACTCAGAGTGGCCAGCAGGACAAGGACTACCGCCGTACGGCAGACGAGGACACACAGCAGGAAGAAGTCCACCGCTACGAGACGGCTACCGGCGAGACCATCATTGACCGTCATCAGAAGGAGCGTGAAAACAAAAAGATATTCGACGATGACGACGGCGAATACGTAGAGTTTACTGAGGAAAAGAGCTAACGCCAATGCAGCCACGTCTGCACCATGCCGCGCGTGGCCAAGTAGAGAACCATGGCCAGCCACAGGGCATGGTTGCCCATGACTGGTAACAACAGCCACACCACAAGGAAGAAGAGCACGGCAGCTATCAGTGACGACAGTAGCATGCCGCGTGTGCGTGTGGTACCGATGAAGATACCGTCCCACACAAAAGCTGCCACACCAGCCGCCGGAACCAGCCATGCCCACCACACATAGTTGCGTGATGCCTCAACGACACCAGGCTCGTCGGTCAGCAGTTGCAGGAACGACATGCCGCCCATGACGTATGTCAGCGTGAAAATGGCTGTGGTGACTGCTCCCCAGCCGAAGAGTCTCCGTACCACGTCGTGATAGCCTGTCATGTTGCCAGCACCCCAGTAGCGGCCGCCAAGGGCCTCGCCAGCGTACGCAAAACCATCCATGAAATAGGAGAACAGCAGGTAAAGCTGCAAGAGCAGGGTGTTGACGGCCAGCACCGTGGCACCCTGGCGCGCACCGGCTGACGTGAAGTACAGGTTGACGGCGACGAGGAACAGCGTACGCAGAAAGATGTCGGCATTGATGCGCAGGAATGCTGTCAGTGGCACGGTATTCCCGCCGTTTGACTGGCTGCTACACGCTCCGCCCTCAGCAAGCCCGTTTCTTTCCATTGCCCTCTCGCTGCCTCTTATTGTTAGGTAGTTCGCGCGAATAATGACCTTCCGATAGTACCGCCAAAGCAAGGCACCTGCGACAATAATCCCTGCATACTGGGCAATGACGGTGCCGAAGGCCACGCCCTCGACTTTCATCCCCACGGCATATACCAATGATAACGAGACAACGATATTGACTACGTTCTGGAGGATGCTGACAAACATCGGCGACCGCGTGTCTTGCATGCCGATGAACCAGCCGTTCAGCGCAAAGAGGCCGAACGAGGCCGGAGCTCCCCATACTACTATATTATAATAGGTGACTGCCAGCGGCCATACGTCCGTGGTAGGACTGATAAGCCAAAACATCAGTTCGCGTAACGGCCATTGCAGCAGGAGTACTGCGGCGGACAGTCCCAGCGCTACCTGGCATGAGCGCACCAACAGCAGCCTTGCCCCTAAGAGGTCACGGCGTCCGCGAGCCTGTGCCGTCATGCCCGATGTTCCCATGCGCAGAAAACCGAACACCCAGTAGACCAAGTTGAAAATCATGGAACCTACCGCTACGGCCCCGATATAGACAGCGGCCCCCATGTGTCCCACTATGGCAGCATCGACCAGCCCCAGCAGTGGGACTGTGATGTTGGTTACGATGGCAGGCAGTGCTATCCGTAGTATCTGTCGGTCTGTCGTCGTGATCATGCTCATCATACCTGTCGGTCTGTCGTCACGGTGCTCGTCATGGCTGACGGCCACCGTAATGGTCCCATTAGTGTTGCTGCAGGCTCTTGCCGTTGACAAGGTAATGCAGGCGAGTTCTCAAATTATAATAGTTGTGGCAGAACGTGTAGTTCAGGAAGTTGTGCCACTGCAGCCCAGAGTGGCATGGGTGGATGGTCACCTGTTGCTTGGCGGCAGCAGGATTCAGCCGGTCGCACAGCCGTGCCACATACTCGAACATGTTATACCTGCCCAGCACCTCCTGCTTCATCTCCTTCAGCACATCGGTGGCTTGATTGTAACGGTTCTCGCCGATGACGCGTTCGATAGTCTCAATGGCCTTTTCCGGCTGGCGGATGTCAATCGGCTCGAAGGCATCCTGCCGGAAATAATCGCCAAGGTTGGTACAGCCGTAATAGAAAGGAAAGGTCTCAGTCAGGTAGCAGTCGCTGATCTTCTCAGTCCAGTAGTACCGCTGTGATGAGTTCTCGATGGCGATATGGTACTTGTATGGACGAAGCACATCCCACTTGTCGTCGAACGGATGAAAGCCGCGTCCGAAAATGTCGATGCGTTCGCCGAAATGATTTTTGAGCTTCTCCACAAACTTGATGCGGTCCAAATGACCACGGGTGAACGCCTTGTTGCTGGTGATGACCGACAGCAGCTTGCACTTGTCGGCAGGATTGGAGGGTTGGCTCAGCGTGTCGTAGTCCTGGGAATAGATGTAGCCGCCGTGGCCATCGGGCTTGTAGCCTACAAACCACGGCAGGATGGCAGGACCAAGCAGGACGTTGGGATGCTTCATCTGCTCCTGACAGCTCACGACCATTCCAAACTGGCTGATATAGCGTTGCGGATAGACCAGCACGGAGCGAGGCTCGGTGGTCAGCAGGATGGTGTTCTCGGGAGCCACACGACAAGTCTGAATGTCACGGACTCCCTTGCCCTGAACCACCCAGAAGTCAGCCTCGTCCAGAGAGTCGTCGAGGCAGAACTCATAACGGCCGTCCTGTGACAAGAGACGATGGCCGGGCGTCTGGCGGTGCATGATGGTGGCCAGGCCCTCACGATAGGGCATGAAGCGTACTTTATACATGGGCAGAGAGGTATTGACGGGCAGCTTTCAGCCCTTCTTTAATATAATAGCCCTGATTCAGACGTTGTCCCATCGCCCGGGCGTTTCGGCGCATCTCCTCATAGTCGGCGGCAGAGAGGGTGGCAAACTGCTCGTTCAACTGGTTGATGCTGTCAACCACGATGCCGACTTTCTGCTCCGCGATGAACGGGGCCATGGCAGCCTGACTCCAGACAATGACGGGGATGCCGGCACGCAGGTAGAACGAGGTCTTGTGAGGATCGTTGATGCGCAGGTATTCTCCCCAGTCACCCGTACACTCATCGAAAGAGTCACCGTCCCAGACCAGTCCGAAATCAGCTTCAGCCTTTGCGATAAAGTCGTCACTGGCAATATAGCCGTGGTAAGTAAGCGGCGAGGCCTGCTGTCTGGTGTCCGAGGTGTCATAGCCCTTGCCATAGAGATCCATCTGCCATTCTTTCATGACAGGTTCCAATTGATACAGGAAATCGTTGCGCCAACGTGCCAGGTTTCCGGCATACACCACGCGCCAGGGCTTGTGCGGAGTGGCGTAGTCGGCAGGCTGACTGTCGGAGAGGTAGTCAAAAATCTGCAGACAATGGATGCCTCCTTTGAAGCCATGCTCCACAAGATAGTCGCGCATGGTGGGGTTGTGCACTATCAGGAAGTCTGTCTTGGAAAGCCGGCGGTCTTCTTGCTCAGGCGTCAGCTTGTGCCGGCGGAAGGCTCCTAAGTCGTGGATGACCGTCACTACGCTGGCTCCTTTCAGCTTAGCGAGTGTGCAGGCCATCTTATAGAACTTCTTCATGGGATATTGCAAGAACAGCACATCGTCTCGATGAAGTCGCAGGGCGATGCTGGCCACGCTGACCAGCTTGGTCAGGAAACGGCCTACGCCTCCCTCACCGAAATTATGGCGTGTCAGATTGGTAAACCCCTCGCGACGGCAAATCTCATCAATGTCCTGTTTGGCCTTGTTGTTGGTGGCAATCTCAATGTAGTATCTCATAGCAATCTGTTTATTTGTTACGAAATAAGTGGGTGATGCGCTTGCGCCGAATCCACGCCTTGTCGTGCCGTTCTTTTACGCGTATGGCTTCAGCAATGTTGTCCTCTGTCCACCCGCGCTGGCGGGCATATTCGTCGAGTATGAAGCGATAGGCTGGCGTCAGCCAATAGAACAGCGTCAGGTTCTCCATGCATTCGGCCTTGGGGACAGGACCGTCGAAAAAGCGCATGCGGTTAATGTCGATGAGTTCAAAGAGGTAGTTCTTTTCACTCATGGTATAAAGCACATTGGTAGGATTCAGGTCGCGGTGGAGCACCCCGTCATCGTGCAGTTTAGCCACGTAGCAGGCATAGGCAGCAGCCAGTTCGCGGTCGAAGGGCTCCTGCTCTATCAGACGCGGCCGGATAGGTTGCGCGTTGGTATAAAGACATACATAATAAACCTGCCTGACTGTGCCGCAGCACCGTTCTTCCATGAAAGCTACTTCGTGAGGTGTCAGGAAACCACGGCGACGGAGTTCTCCGGCATTCTCATACGAGCGGTGTGCCTTGTTCTTGCGGAAGTAGGTGTATACAATGCGCTTCACAATATCGTGACGCTTGTACCGCTTCACGACAAGTTGCAGCTTGTCGTGCTCAAAAAGACGTATCTGGTTGCGACCGTCATAGAGCACGCGGCCTTGCTGGGCAGCAAACAATGCAGGCACCGTCTGCAGCCAGTCTCTCAGTGGTTCGTATGCTGGTCGTATCTCTATATACATGTCATACATTCTTTGTCCTTTGCCCCAGTACGATGGGGAAGAAGCGTTCAACAATTAAGATGATAGGAATGAAGGCAAGCAGTACCAGCACCGACGAGAGGAACATCAGGAGGTTGGCAGTCACTATGTTAAAGTCCTGCTGGCCTATCCACTTGAGCAACGGGTGCAACAGCTCGCGGTGGAAAACCAGTGTGACGATGGTTCCCATCGACGTGATGCGCAGTGCCCGGCTGTCAGCATCTTGCAAAAAGGTGGATATTAACCATATAGTGAGACTGCCAAAAATGGCTCCCAGGGCAAACAGCAGCGGATTGTTGCCATATTGACATTCGTACATGTCTGCCGAACCATTAACCCAGCTCGCTATAAATGTGATTATTATAAACAAATACATAGATGGAAGCATGGCCAATATCCCTATGTTCGTCAAGTATCTCTGGTAATCGTAAATGCCTCGCAATTGAGACAACCGGTTGCCCAGCATGAAAAAGGGTAATGCCAGCATGACGTTGGTCACACTCCATTTCCACTCCAGCCCCAGGTAGTTGTAGACCAATGCGCCAGCTATGGCTACCAGCGAGAGCAACAACCTGCGGTTAGGCTGCCATTGGTATAGCAGACGTATGATGATGAGTGTGTATACAAACCAGAGATTGCTGCAGCCCGCAGCATCGTGTAAGCTATGGAATCCGCCAAGGATGGCAATCACCGACCACAATGCCTGACCGTCTGTGATATGTGGTATCATGTAGCCAGCCACCTTGATGAAGCCTAATATTAAATAAGGTATGATAAGGTTGTGTAGCACCTTGTCGAAACAACGTTTCATCGTCGGCTCCTGATGGGCCAGATAGCCTGACACCAGGAAGAACACGGGAACATTGAAGGCATAGATGAATGCAGACAGGCCTTCGGGGAAACAATGTCCCCAAATGATGCAGAGCATGCCGATGCTCTTCATCCAGTCTATCCATACTATGCGTGGCCTCTTGGACTTTTTCATTTATATTCCTCCTTCCTGATGATCTTTCCGTTGATGACGTCGTACTTGCGGTTGAACTCTTCACGGCCACGCTTCCATCGGTTGTGTGTCCACAGATAGAAGGCTGGCTGTTGGCGAATGTTCTCTTCTAACAACTGGAAGAAGCGCCGGGTGATGGCGAACTCCGGTTCCTTGGCGGCTTCAAGTGTGATAGGCTTGAAAGTGAAGATATAGTGACCACGGCTGGGGCGCTCCATGTTGATGTAGAATACGGCATTGTTCATCTTCTGCATGATGCGCTCGGCTCCCGTGAAGACGGGTGTGTCGTGGTTGAGGAAGTTTAGCCAAAGGTGCATGTTCTCCCATTTTGGAGACTGGTCGCTGATGTATCCGAACAGCGTGTGCTTGTTCTCACGCTTCAGCTTGATCAGGTGTCGAAGAATATCCTGTTTTGGGACACAGAGACCACCGTGTGCAGAGCGCAAGTCAATGAACAACTGGTTGACGGCCTCGTTGTAGAGCGGGTGGTAGATGAGTCCTGTGACACCTTCTGGATATCTGCTGAATGAGAGACTTGTGGCTGATAGCCATTCCCAGTTGCCGTAGTGTCCTAAGATGCCTGCACAGTCACGCCCTTCGTCAAAGACTTTCTCAATTTGCTCTAATCCACGGAATTCTACGTGCCGAAGCAGTGACTCGTTGCTGATGCTAAGTAGCTTGATCGTTTCTGCAAAGTAGTCGCACAGCCAGTGATAGAACGCTCGCTCTATCTGGTGGATTTCCTCCTCTTGCTTCTCTGGGAAACACGATGTCAGGTTCTTCCAGACGAGTTTCCGCCTGTATCTGATGACGTAGAAGACGAGTAGGAATATGCCGTCGGACAGCAGGAACAACAGCCGGAAGGGCAGAAGTGACACGCTGTAGGCAAGACCGTATATGATGTAATAGGTTATTTTCTTCATCTCTGGAGTAAATCGTTGGTGGTCGTTTGGAGTATGGCTTTACTGATGTCCTGAAGCCGGTTGGCATTAGTGCTCTCACTAATCGTCATGCGGTTGATGTCGAAGTCGAAGAGCATGTGGCCTGTCGAGTCGCAAAGCCACTGAGCGTTGCTGTAGTTGTTGACGGCAACGTGGGTGCGATAGCTGGCCGAACGTATGTCACGGCTAAAAGAGAAGTCAGGGTGGGGTAGGTGCAACTGGCCTAACAGGGTAGCAGCCAGGTCGCTTTGGTTGCAGATGGTGGCAACGGTCATGGGCTTGGCTACGGCCCCGCCAAGCCAAAGCATGGGGATGTGGTTCTTTTCCAGCGGCCTTGACAGGTCAATGCCATCGTGGATGATGCCGTGGTCGGCGATGAGTACTATAAGCAGGTTCTTCCACTGTGGGGTACGGCGCAGGTTGTCGATGAAGTGATGGATACAGTCGTCAAGATATGCAAAGGCATTGTCTACCTCGTCGTCCATTTTCTTGAGCGGTACGTCCCACGGCTCGTGGCTGCTCAGCGTGCTATATCCCCACAGGTGGTGCTCGCCTTGTGGCTTCTGGCTGATAGCTTCATAGATGGTCTGCAGCGTGATGTCGTCGCGTACTCCCCATTGTGCCGAATGCTGTTGCTCGAAGGTGTATTCGCTCATGCTGGTCAGTTTGTCCCACCCCGTACTGATAAGGTACGAGCGCATATTGGTGAAATTGATGTCGCCGCCATACAGGTAACTGGTCTTGTAGCCCACTTGCTTTAACGTACGGGCTATGCTGGGCAGTGTGCGGCTCTTCTCGGGTATCTTCATGACCGATACCGTGGGGAACGACGGATAACCACTCAGTGTAGCCACCGTGCCACGGTCTGTGCGCCATGAGTTGGCATAGCACCTGCTGAAGTAGATGCCTTGCTGCTTCAGCTGTTGCAGGTGGGGCATGGCTTCGGCAAATTGTTCGCCGGCACTCTCCATGAGCATGATGAGAATGTCTGGCCGGTCGGTATTCAGCAGGGTGTCAATGTTGAGGCTTTCCGTGGTGTAGACACCATCGAGCAGCCTGCTGCACTCACTGTCGTCCATGAACTGGTATTGCGTAAGATCATCAAGCTGATGGCTCATAGAATAAAGGAAACTGAATACTGGATTGACGGCGGCGTGGTTCAGAAACTGATTCTGCGAATAGTACACCTGTCCTATGTTTGTGGTCGATTCACCGATTCCGCCACGTATACCAATCACCATGAGTGGTATGATCACCACGTCGGCTATGAGTTCGCGCCAGCTGCCGTGTCCGTGGGGTGGGGTGCCTGCTATGCGGATGTAGAGCGTGGCCAGCAAGACTGTCAGCACTATCGTCAGGACAAGTCGTACTATCAGATAGCCTGTACTGACACTGGCCGTGGCTTCGGCGGGTGTCTCCAGGTAGGCGAGCCATGAGGCGTCAAGCTTGAACTGCCAGAAAGTGTAGAGACTCGTGTCAGCTACGAAGGCCAGAGTGAACGCTGTTGCCGTCAGTACGTAGTAGCCGTAGAATAATCCTTTAGGCACACGGACAAACATAGATGCCACTGTCAGCAGGAAAGGGATGATGAGGAAGTAGAGGGCCGTCGACAGGTCAAGCGACAGGCCGTGGATGGTGACGTCAAGAACGTCGCCGGCACTGAAGGAATGGTCTGTCGTCTGGCAGAGCATGAATACCACCTTGGCGGCAACGAATGTCAGCACCGTCAGTGCGAAGAATCTAAAGAGGTATAGTAGTCTCCTGCCCATTGTTGCTTGTTACTTGTCATTCCCTCTTCTTTCTCACAGGCTCTGCATGTCGTTCAGCTTTTTGTAATAGCCGTCAATCGACAGCAGTTCCTCGTGGGTGCCACGCTCCACGATACGGCCTTCGTGCAGGACACATATCTCGTCGGCGTTCTTGATGGTTGACAGCCGGTGGGCAATAGCCACGGTGGTACGTGTCTTCATCAGCCGCTCCAGTGCATCCTGCACCAGTCGCTCGCTCTCGGTGTCGAGGGCCGATGTGGCCTCGTCGAGGATGAGGATGGGCGGGTTCTTCAGGATGGCACGGGCTATGGACACGCGCTGTCGCTGGCCGCCGCTGAGCCGTCCGCCACGGTCGCCGATATTGGTCTCGAAACCATGTTCCGACTGCATGATGAAGTCGTATGCATTGGCAATGCGGGCGGCCTCGGCTATCTGCTCGTCCGTGGCATTCTCCACACCGAACGAGATGTTGTTGCGGAACGAATCGTTGAAGAGTATGGCCTCCTGGTTGACGTTGCCGATGAGCTGGCGCAGGTCGTGGATGCCCAGGTCCTTGACGTTGATGCCGTCGATGAGCACCTCGCCCTCCTGTACGTCGTAGTAGCGAGGAATGAGGTCGACGAGTGTCGACTTTCCGCCTCCCGACTGGCCTACAAGGGCAATGGTCTTGCCCTTGGGAATGGTCAGGTTGATGTCGCGGAGCACCCACTGGTCGGCATAGCGGAATGAGACGTTGCGGAACTCTATCTGGTGGTCGAAGGAGTGGATGTGCTGAGGCTGACCGGCTTCCTGGATGGTGTTTTCGGCCATCAGTATCTTGTCGATACGCTCCATCGAAGCCAGTCCCTTCGGGATGTTGTAGCCAGCCTTCGAGAACTCCTTCAGCGGGTTGATGATCGAGTAGAGTATCACCATATAATAGATAAAGGTGGGACCCGTGATGGTCTGGTTGTTCAGCACCAGCATGCCGCCGAACCATAGTACGACGACAATCATGACCGTGCCGAGAAATTCGCTCATGGGGTGTGCCGATGACTGGCGGATGTTGACACGCATCAAGTTGTCGCGGTAGGAGGAGTTGATGCGGTCGAAACGGCGGTTCATCTTCTCCTCGGCGCAGAAGGCCTTGATGATGCGCAGTCCGCCCAGCGTCTCCTCCACCTGGCTCATGGTGTCGCTCCATAGTGCCTGTGCCTCGATGCTCTTGCGCTTCAGCTTACGCCCTACGATGCCCATGAACCATCCCATAACGGGCACGATGATCAGCGTGAACAGTGTCAGCTGCCACGAGATGAACAGCATGGTGGCGAAGTAGGCGATGATGAGTACAGGGTTCTTGAACAGCATGTCCAGCGATGCCATGATGCTCGACTCCACCTCTTGCACGTCACCGCTCATGCGGGCGATGATGTCGCCCTTGCGCTCCTCGCTGAAGAATCCCAGCGGCAGCGATGTGATCTTCTGGTAAAGCTGGTTGCGGATGTCGCGCACCACACCGGTACGTATTGGTACGATACAGGCCGACGTCAGGAAGTAGGCACCGGTCTTCAGGAAGGTTGTCACGGCCAGAAAGATTCCGATGAGCAGCAGCGTGGTTGTCGACCCGTAGTCTGCTATCAGCTGGCTTACGAAATAGTTCAGGTTGTTCATCAGTACTTCCTGTACGTTTCCCCAGTCCCAAGGCATGTAGGCTGTGGCAGCCTGTGTCTCGCCAGTCTGAAACAGTATTTGGAGGATGGGTATCAAGGCAGCAAAGGAGAAGATGTTCAGTACGGCCGACAGGATATTGAACAACACCGACAGTACCAGATATTTCTTGTAGGGCGGTACGAAGCGCCGCAATACTTGCAGGAATTCTCTCATAATCGTCTTTTCGTAAAAAAAGTGGAAATCCGTGTGCAGGAAATCCTTAGTTGCCTGCAAAGGTACGAATAAGCGAGCACAATACAAAGCAAAAAAACTTTTTTTTGCTTTTATTGTCGAGCGAAAGTATCTTCTGTGAAACAAAAGGTACGAATAAGCGAGCACAATACAAAGCAAAAAAACTTTTTTTTGCTTTTA
>CAMJWJ010000080.1 GCA_946409435.1 uncultured Prevotella sp.
TCGCGCGCGTATGCGTATATATTGCTAATAGTACTTTTTAACCCACACTTCCCACACTTCCCACACCTAAAGGTATGGGATTGCAACGCCACACTCATGCCTTTAGGTGTGGGATTGCAACGCCACACTCATACCTTTAGGTGTGGGAAGTGTGGGAAGTGAGGGTTCTTTTTTCCTTTCCCTATCTATATACGCGCGTGCGCGTAAAGATGTTGCTGACTTAGTCCTTCAGCATCTTCTGGAAGTCCTCGAGCGTGATGTCCTTCTCGTTCAGCTTCACCACCTGCTTCAGGGCGGCGGTGAGTTTCAGGTCGATGGCGCGCTCTACGAGACCCTCGCTGTACTCCTGCTTCTTCAGCATGTCCTCGGCGTAGTTGTCCAGGTACTCGTCAGGCACGTTAGACATGCCGTACTGGGCAAACTGTGCGCGGGCAGCCTCGCGGGCGACGTTCTTCAGGTCGGCATCGTCAACCTTGATGCCCTGGGCGTTGACCAGCTGCTCCTTGATGAGGTGCCAGCGCAACTCGTTGATGCTGGCGTCGAAGTTCTTCTCCACGAAGTCGGCACCCTTGTCCTTGTTACGCTGCAGCATGAAGCGCTTCAGCAGGGCCTCGGGCATGTCGAGCTTGCCGACCTTCTTCTCCATGTGGGCGCGTACGTCCTGCAGGAACTTGTAGTCGCTGTCGGCGGCAAACTGCTGGCCTATCTGGTCGGCAATCTTCTGGCGGAACTCCTTCTCGCCGTTTACCACGCCTTCGCCGAAGGTCTTGTCGATGAGTTCCTGGTTCAGCTCGGCCTTGATGAAGCGGCTGATCTCCGTTATCTGGTAGGTGAAGTCGCCGGTATGCTCGGCAACGGCCTCCTTGTCGATCTTGAGCAGTCCGCTCAGCTCGGCGTCATTGTCGGGGTAGGCCTTACGCGGGTTCCACGTGATGATGTCGCCCAGCTTTGAACCGTCGAAGAGCATCTTCTGGGCGTCTACCTTAATATATTGAGGCATCAGCGACACTTCGCTCAACGTGATGCCGTCCTCCTTGACGTTGCCGTCGGCATCCAGCTCGCGCAGGTCACCCTTCAACAGGTCGCGCTGCTCGGGGTCGTACTCCTCGGCCTTCTCGTAGTTGCCAAAACGTGCCTGGTACATCTCCACCTGCTTGTCAACGAGCTTGTCGTCGACGGTAATGTGGTAGAAGGGCACCTTGTCCTTGCCCGTCAGCTCGGCCTTGAACTCGGGAGCCACGGCGATGTCGAACTTGAACACCAGGGGCTGGCCGCCTTCGAAGTCAAGCTGCTCCTGCTGCTCGCTGGGCAGAGGCTCGCCCAGCATCTGGATATGGTTCTCCTGTATATAGCCATAGAGTTTCTCGCCCAACAGCTTGTTCACCACGTCCACCTTCACTGATGGTTCGTACTGGCGTTTGATCATGCTCATGGGTGCCTGACCGGGACGGAATCCAGGGATGTTGGCACGCTTACGGTAGTCTTTCAGTGTCTTTTCTACTTCTGGCTGGTAGTCAGCCGTCTCCAGTGTGATGGTCATCAGACCGTTCACTTTGTCGGGAGCTTCAAATTGGATATTCATTTCTATTATACCTTATTTATATTATATAAATTCGCAAAACAGGCTGCAAAGGTACGAATATTTATGCGAATTAACGATAGAAAAAGCGATTTTTTTTGGATAATTCAAATAAAATAGATAATTTTGCAACTGAAAAGCGTTAGGAATCAGAAAAAGCAATAACGTAAACAGTAAATAATATGTCAATTTGGGTTTTCTTTAAGCTGTTAGGCTCGCTTGGACTGCTGATGTTCGGTATGAAGTCCATGAGTGAAGCTCTGCAGAAAATGGCAGGTCCGCAGTTACGCCACGTGCTGGGTGCCATGACCACCAATCGTTTTACAGGCATGCTGACGGGCATGCTGGTTACAGCCTCCGTACAGTCATCTACCGCCACGACGGTGATGACTGTGTCGTTTGTTAACGCCGGACTGCTGACGCTGGCACAGGCCATTTCGGTCATCATGGGTGCCAACATCGGTACGACGCTGACGGCATGGATCATGTCGGCTGGTATGTCGTTTGACGTGAGTAACCTCTCGTTCGTTGCTTTCTTCGTCGGCATCATCCTCATCTACCGTAAGCGCTATCGCTATATCGGCGATTTCCTGTTCGGTCTGGCATTCCTCATCTTCGCCCTGGCAGTCCTGCGACAGACAGGGCAGGACATGCGGCTGGGCGAGAATGAGGCTGTGCTCAACTTCTTCTCGACGTTCGACCCCAACTCGTTCCTGACCACCCTTGTGTTCCTCGTGTTAGGCGGCATACTGACGTTCTGTGTGCAGTCGTCGGCTGCCGTGATGGCCATCACGATGATACTCTGTTCGAGCGGAGCACTGCCCATCTATCAGGGCATCGCACTCGTCATGGGCGAGAACATCGGTACCACCGTGACGTCAAACCTGGCTGCCATGTCGGCCAATACCCAAGCACGCCGTGCAGCCTTGGCCCACATGTTCTTCAATGTCTTTGGTGTCATCTGGATCCTGTTCGTCTTCCGCCCCTTCATCGACATGGTGTGTGGCTGGGTAGGCTACGACGTAGCTATGACGAAGGATAGCGTCGAGACAAGTGTGTTCCTGGCCAATGCTGCCAAGCTGACCTTTGTGCTGGCAGCCTTCCATACGAGCTTCAATGTGGCCAACACCTTCATACTGATATGGTTTATCCCGCAGATCGAGCGACTCGTATGCTGGGTCATCAAGCCCAAGAAGCAGGATGAAGAGGAGGACTTCCGCCTGCACTTCATTACGGCAGGCTTCATGAAGACGCCGGAACTCTCGGTGCTCGAAGCGCAGAAGGAGATACAGTCGTTCTCAGAACGCATGCAGCGTATGTTCGGCATGGTGCGCGAACTGCTGACGCTCTCGTCGAGTGCCAACAGCAAGAGTGACAGTCAGGCCGGTGACTTTAACAAGCTCTACACCCGCATTGAGAAGTACGAAGGCATCAGCGACAACATGGAACTGGAGATTGCCAAGTACCTCGACTCGGTCAGCAATGCCCACCTGTCTGACGAGACAAAGGGCAAGATACGTGCCATGCTGCGTGAAATCAGTGAACTGGAGTCCATTGGCGATGCCTGCTTCAACATGGCACGCACCATCTCGCGCAAGTACAACACCAAGCAGGACCACTTCATTGAGCGGCAGTACGACCACCTGCACCAGATGATGGAGCTGACCGACCAGTCGCTCACCCAGATGAACCGCCTGATGGGTGGCCGTAAGGAGTCGTTCGACGTCAACCGTACGTTCAACATCGAGAATGAGATCAATAACTACCGCAACCAGCTGAAGTCGCAGAACATCAACGACATCAACAACCACGAGTACACCTACGCCGTCGGTACCATCTATATGGACCTCATCAACGAGTGCGAGAAGTTGGGCGACTATGTCGTCAACGTCGTCGAGGCACGCATGGGAACCCGCCAGCGTGACTTCTGAACACGTCCTGCGGTGAGCGGATTTTACTCTTCTGACGAAATATTCGTTCAAAAAATATTGTAATTAAAAAATAATTACTAATTTTGCAGCGGAAAATAAATAAATAAACTTAATAACGACCTATGAGAAGAAGAATTCTGTTACTAATGGCCCTGATGTTGACATCGGCCCTGACTGTCATGGCCCAGATTACCACTTCTGCACTTGCTGGTAAAGTGACCATGCAAGACACCAAGGAGGAAGTAATCGGCGCTTCTATACAGGTAGTACACGAGCCGTCAGGTACACGCTACACTGCCGTGACCAACATCGACGGACGGTTTACCATTCAGGGTATGCGTACCGGAGGTCCCTACACGGTAACCATCAGCTACATCGGTTTCCAGACAAAAACGGTGAAAGGCATCACCCTACAGCTCGGTGAGACCTACAACCTGCCGATATGGATTACCGAGGATGCCAACGAGCTGAGCGAAGTGGTTATTAGCGGGCGAGCATCAAAATTCACAGCAGAGAAGACGGGTGCCTCGACCAATATCAACAACACTATGATTACCTACATGCCTACCGTCAACCGTAGTCTTACTGACTATACACGTCTGTCGCCCTACGCAGGCAGTGGCATGAGCTTTGCAGGAGGTAACGGAAGAATGACCAACTTCACCGTCGACGGTGCCAACTTCAATAACAACTTCGGACTGAACGACAATCTGCCGGGCGGTGGAAACCCCATCTCTATCGATGCCATCGAGGAAATGCAGGTCGTCGTGTCACCGTTCGACGTGCGCCAGACGAACTTCATCGGAGGTGGCGTCAATGCCATCACCAAGTCGGGTACCAACACCTTCAAAGGCACGGCGTATCTCTACTACCAGAACGAGAACATGCGTGGCGATGCCGTTGACCGCGAGCAGATAGCTGGTGCGCGTGCCAAGGACCAGAAGACCACCTACGGCTTTACGCTGGGCGGCCCGATTATCAAGAACAAGCTGTTCTTCTTCGTCAACGGTGAGATGTCCTTCGTGCCTACCGTCGTCAACCGCTGGCAGGGTTGCGACGAGGCCAATCCTGCCGACCCCAACAACTATGTGTCGCGCACTACCAAGGCCGACCTGCAGGCCGTTTCCGACTATGTGGCCAAAGAGTATGGCTACAATACGGGCAGCTATAGCAGTTTCCCTGCTGACGAGAAGAACCACAAGATTCTGGCTCGTATCGACTGGAACATTACCGACAAGCACCATCTGGCACTGCGCTACAACTATACCAAGAATCGCTACTGGGTAGGTCCTAACGCTACCTCGATGGATGGCGGGCCGCGTATGTCAGACGCTCGTATGTCAAAGTCCTCCATGTCGTATGCCAACTCCATGTACTCGATGGACAATCTGGTACACTCGTTCTCGCTGGACCTGAACAGCCGCTTCTCCGAGAAACTGTCCAACCAGCTGCTGGCTACCTACTCCAAGCTGGACGATAAGCGTGGCTCAGACTCGGCTCCGTTCCCCTTCATCGACATCACCAAGGACGGTAACAACTATATCGCACTCGGCTACGAGTTGTTCACATGGAACAATGCCGTTCATAACACCATCTGGAACATCAAGGATGACATCACCTACTATGGCGGCAACCATAAGATCATGGCAGGCATCAGCTATGAGCACCAGATGGCCGACAATATGTACATGCGTAACGGTACGGGATATTACCGTTTCAATATCACCGACGATATGATTGGCAATAACGGCGTCCTGGATGCTAAGCGACTGTTCGACAGCACACCCGAAGTGGTGTCACTGACCTATGGCTACGGCGGAAAGACAGACCCTGCAGCCCGTGTACAGTTCAACAAGCTTGGCATCTATGCACAGGATGAGTGGAACGTCAGCGACCGCGTGAAGCTGACCTACGGCCTGCGCATCGACGGATTGTTCTTTAACAACAGTGACCTGATGACCAACAAGGCCATCTACGACTTCGACTACAACGGCCGCCACATCGATACCGGCACGTGGCCTAAGTCTACCATCACGCTGTCGCCCCGTGTAGGCTTTACGTGGGATGTCTTTGGCAACAAGACGCTCAAGGTGCGCGGTGGTACCGGACTCTTCTCCGGTCGCCTGCCGCTGGTGTTCTTCACGAACATGCCTACCAACTCGAACATGGTACAATACAAGGGTATGTGGAATGCTACCGGCAAGAATGGTGCCATGAAGACCGATATGACGCAGTTTGCAGGCATCAACAATCGGCTGATGACGGGCAACACGCTGCGCGACTACATCATCCAGAACAACCTCGGTCCTGAAAACATCAAGCCTGAAGACGGTGTGGCCGGTTCAACCATCAATGCCGTCAACCCGCACTTCAAGATGCCGCAGGTATGGAAGACTTCCATAGCCGTCGACTATCAGCTGCCGGTGTCGTTCCCCTTCACTGCCACGGCTGAGTTTATCTTCAACAAGACCGTCAACGCAGTGTGTATCTCCGACTGGAGCGTCAGGGATGTCGGCGGATTCCCCCGCTTCAATGGTGTCGACAACCGACCCATCTACCTGAACTCGCAGTACACCGATGCTAACGGCAAGGACCTGCCTAACGCCTACGTGCTCGACAATACCCGTAAGGGCTATGGATGGACGTTCAACACCATACTGAACGCTCAGCCTTTCTCCTGGCTGAGTCTGATGGCATCGTATACCCATACCGTCAACAAGGAGCTGACAGGTATGCCGGGTTCTGACGCCTCGTCGGCATTCACCTACGTTCCCTCCGTGCAAGGTCCTAACAGCGTACGTCTGCACAACTCCAACTTCGTTACTCCCGACCGTATCCTGGCCAGTGCAACCATCCATGACAAGCTGAACAACCACTATAGTCTCATCTACGAGGCATGGCGTGGCGGCTACAATACGACGTTCCTGGTGGGCAACAACATCAATGGCGACAACGTAGACTACGACCCGCTGTATATCCCCACTGACCTTCAGGTAGCTAACAAGGAGTTCCGCTTCGTGTCTGACGACGACCGTCTGCGCTTCATGGACTTCGTACATCATAACGACTACCTGAGCGACCATCAGGGTGAGTACGCCGAAGCATACAGCTACTACAATCCTTGGGTTCATCGCATCGACTTCAGCTACAAGCATGACTTCAAGTTGAACATCGGTAATACCAGCCATAAGTTGCAGCTTAGCTTTGACATGAAGAACGTGCTCAACTTCTTTAACTCAAAGTGGGGTGTCAGCAAGGTGGCCAACCTTGACTTCAGCACCAATCCTTCGAACGGTGTGCAGTATTCTACCATCCTGAAGTATGAGGGCTTCGACAACGAGGGCTATCCCGTGTTCTCCACGCCGTCTACCGTCAACAAGGAGGCTAAGATGTGGAACCGTCAGCACACTATCGGCCAGTGCTGGTATGCCTCTGTGGGTATCAAGTATTTCTTCAACTAATGCTTAACACGTAATGCTTACAAATATGAAACTAAGATATATCATCCCATCATTCATTGCAGCACTTACAATGCTCGTTGGCTGCTCTGACGACGACACTCCTACCTATCTGGCCAGTGTCCGCGTGTCACAGTCGTTTGTCACACTGCCCGAAAGCGGCGGCACCTGCGATATTGAGGTAACTGCCAAGGACTCGTGGACCATCACCGATGTCGCTGGCTGGCTGACCGTAGCACCCGCTCAGGGCGAGGCCGGCACTTATACCGTCACCTTCTCGGCCGATAAGGCTTACGGATTGATGACTGACACCATCTTCATCAATTGTGGCGGACAGCGTCAGGACATCTATGTGTTCCAAGAGGCCAAGAATGTCGTGAAGCCTCACGGCGAGACACCGGCCGACCCGTTCACCGTGGCCGAGGCTATTGCCAAGTGCGAGCAGCTGGGTGCTACGACGGATGGCGTCACCTATTACGGAAAGGGCAAGATTTCCAGCATCAGCGAGGTCAGCACGTCGTACGGCAATGCTACCTTCAAGATTTCCGACGACGGCACCGATGCCAAAGCCCTCACGTGCTATCGTTCGTTCTATCTGGAGAATACGAAGTTCACGTCTGAGAACCAGATTAAGGTGGGCGACGAGGTCATCATGACTGGCAAGCTCGTCAACTACGGCGGTTCTACCCCCGAGTTCTCAGGTTCTGTGTACATCTATTCGCTCAACGGTAAAACGAAGTAGCTACTACTCATCTGGCCAAGGCTCAAAGTCAAGTTCCAGCTCTGTCCATTGCTGGAGTATAGACGCTCTTTGGCGCGATACCAGTCCCCCGCTAGTCGGGGGACTTTCTTGTTTAGATACCCCCAAACCCAGCAGCCGGATAGGGTGCGACTGGTAGTCTACGTTTTGTATGAGCTGCTTGGCTAACGGCAGAATCTCATCCTTTGTGCGGAGTATGTGGTCGACGGTGATGCTCCGGGTAATCTGTTGCCGCTCGGCAAACTTCACTTTCAGCGTCAGTGTGCGGCCCTCAAAATCGTTCTTCTCGATGCGGTGGACCAGTTCCAGCACTGTGTGGTACAAATGGATGGTGACATCGGCATCCTTGCTGAGGTCCGTCTCAAAGGTCCGCTCGCAGCTTACCGACTTGCGCTCCCATTCAGAGATGACGGGGCGGTTGTCAATGCCACGTGAAAAGTCGTAGAACACCTGCCCCATCTTACCGAACTCCTGTCTCAGACGGACAAGTGGCATGTTACGCAGGTCTAAGCCTGTGAAGACACCCATGCGGTGCAGTTTCTCGGCAGTCTTCTGGCCAACGCCCCAGATTTTCTCCACTTTCAGCTGTGCGATGAAGTCGAGCGCACGGTCGGGGTGAATGACTGTCAGCCCGTCGGGCTTACGCCAGTCAGAGGCTATCTTCGCCAGAAACTTGCAGTAGCTGACGCCTGCCGATGCCGTCAGCCCTGTGACCTGAAGGATGCGCTGCTTGATCTCGCGGGCAATGTCCACACCCATCACCATCCCTTTCTTGTTCTCCGTCACGTCGAGGAAGGCCTCGTCCAGCGAGACAGGCTCTATCAGGTCGGTGTAGTCGTGGAAGATTTCGTGCAGCTGGGCCGACACCTCTTTATACCGTTGGAAGTGAGGCTCCACGATAATCAATTGCGGGCACAGCCGTTTGGCCAGCATGATGGACTGCGCAGAGTGTACGCCGAAGCGGCGAGCCTCGTAGCTGGCTGTCGCCACCACGCCCCGTTCAGCGTCGTGTCCCACGGCTATCGGCTTGCCCCGCAGTTCTGGCTGGTCCCGCTGCTCCACGGCCGCAAAGAACTGGTCCATATCCACATGGATAATCTTCATGCTCTGCACATCCTTTTAAAGCACAAAGTTACGAAAAAACGAGAGAAGAACAAAACAAACTTGTTTGTTTTTTCTTCCGAGTGCCAAGTAAGTTCGTCGCGCAGTGACAAAGTTACGAAAAGTCGAGGACAAAACAAAGAAACACGTTCTTTTTTTGTCGAGACAGAGTAAGTTCGCCATTCTTGATGGCCTGGCCGGCTATGCGCTGGCTTTTGTCCATACCGATACCATGACCGATGGCAGAGGGGGTACCATCGAGGGTGATAACACCACTGATGGTGGCATCCAGTTTGGTGTCGGCCTTCAGTACAACATCGGCAGCAACTGGTTTGTCTCTGGCGAGTACAGGTTCCAGCCAGGTATCTTCGGTGATGCCCATGTGGGCCTGGTTGGTGTAGGGTATAGGTTCTGAGCAGTTCATAGTTCACAGTTCATAGTTGATGGTCAATAGCGTGTGCAGACCAACTATGAACTATGAACTGTAAATTGTCTTATCGCTTGTCGGGCACCCCGAAGTCGGCCCATTGCTCCTGTGGATAGTAGCCTTTGAGCGTCTTTTTCTTATCGGCGTAGGCCGCCTTCACGTGGGCCATCACGTCGTTCATGTGCTTCACTTTTGGTTCCAGTTGCTCGCGCAGTTCGTCAACCTCAGCGTTGGCAGCCTCCAGTTCGCTGACTGCTTGCTCCATGGCATCAATTTCTTCGTTGGTTACTCCACCGCCAATACCCTTCAGGTGCTTGCGCAGACCCTCTACGAGGTTGCGGCTCTTCTCAATCTGAATTTCTACTGTCTTTGACATGTTTCTATTGTTTTAAGTGATGATATTGTATTAAAAAACTACTGCAAAATTAACAAAAAAAGTCGATTTTGCGAACGCCGTAGCATGTCACTTTTTTGCTTTTTTAAGACGCAGAAAGCTCTCGCTTTGACGTTTGTTAACTTTTTAGTTGCCTGTTCACTGTCTTTTCTTGCCTATAGCAGTTTTATGATGGTATTACACTGCTGGTGAAGGATTTTTCGTTTTCATTTATCACACTTTGAAGCCCAGTTGATAATGCGTAATGACGATTTTCTTAACATGAAAAACGAAATATCCGTAAAAATACTTTGTCGTTTGGTTCTTTTTGCGTATTTTTGCACTATCATTTTGATAGTAAGCGTTAATTATGATGAAAAAAGTGATGCTGTTGCTGGCTCTTGTCAGTGTGTCGCTGGGCATGTCGGCCCAGGAGAAAAAACATAGTGTGTCGACCAATAGTTTTTGGGCCAACTGGTTTGTACAGGGTGGCGTGACGTGGAGTGCATGGTACGGGGTGGGCGAGAAGTCGCTCGTGGCTCCGTTCCGTAAGTTCCCCACCGGCAAGGGACATACTGGGCTGGGTGCATCGCTGTCGCTGGGCAAGTGGTTCACACCGGGCATCGGACTGCGTACCAAGGTTAATGCGTGGCAAATTGGCACGAAGGTTGACGGTGTGAAGGCCGACCACTACTGGTCTGTAGGCGAGCAGGTCATGTTCAACCTGTCGAACATGCTGATGGGCTATAAGGAGGACCGCCTGTGGAACGTGATACCCTACGCCGGTGCCGGCATCTTCCGCAACACGACGGCGAAGAAGTACCTCGGCGGACTGAGCATCGGATTGCTCAATACGTTGCGCATATCACCAAAAGTGTCAGCACACATCGACCTTGGACTGAACAGCTATGAGGGCAGTGGCGGCCTGTCGATGAAGTCACGCAACAGACAATTTGTTGCAGAGGTCGGCATCACCTACCGAATTGGTCGCCACGGATGGTCGAAGACACCCGACGTGGAGGCTATGAACGCCCTGTCGCAGAGTGAGATTGACGCGCTGAACGCTCAGTTGCAGGACATGACCGCCGAGAACGACCGTCTGCAGCAGGAACTGGCTGCCAAACCAGCCGCCGTGGCCGCCCCGCAGCCCACCCACAGCACGGCCGCCAAGGCTGAGGCTAAGGTGGTTGCCGCTCCCGTCAGCATCTTCTTCGACCTGGGCAAGGCCGTCGTCGTGACGCCCCGCGACCGCGAGAATGTCGCATCACTGGCCAAGACGGCCAAGGAGAACAACCTGCGTGTGGTTGTCACGGGCTATGCCGACAGCAAGACGGGAACCGCCGAGGGCAACAAGCGGCTCTCGCAGCAGCGTGCCGATGCCGTTGCCGACCAGCTGGTGAAGCTCGGTGTCAGTCGTGACAAGATCGAGACCCGCGCTGCCGGAGGCGTCAACACCCTCGATACCGTTGAGAACAACCGCCGCGTGGTCGTTGAACTGAAATAGTAAGTAAACAATATGAATAGTATATACAACAATCAACACAAAACAACGACAAGACGATGATTTGGAATGAGACCGTAGAGTGCATGGACCGCGAGCAGTTGCGCGAGATCCAGAGCCTGAGACTGAAGAAAATGGCGGAGTATGTGTACCACAACACGCCGTTCTACCGTAAGAAATTCCAGGAGATGGGACTGGAACCTGGTGACATCAAGAGCATCGACGACATCACCAAGCTGCCTTTTACCAACAAACTGGACCTGCGCGACAACTATCCTTTCGGACTGGCTGCTGTACCGATGTCGCAGATCGTACGCATCCACGCCTCCAGCGGCACGACAGGCAAGCCCGTCGTCGTGCTGTACACCCGGAAAGACCTGGCTATGTGGGCCGAGAGCATATCGAGGGCCTTCACGGCTTACGGTGCTTCAAAAGACGACATCTTTCAGGTCAGCTACGGCTATGGGCTGTTCACCGGCGGACTCGGTGCCCACGACGGTGCCACCAACATCGGCGCCAGCGTGATACCCATTTCGAGTGGTAACACACAGAAGCAGATCACGCTGATGCATGACTTCGGCGCCACCGTGCTCTGCTGTACACCAAGCTATGCCATGTTCCTCGGCGAAGCCTTGCAGGAGTGTGAGTGGCCGCGCGACGAGTTCAAGCTGAAAATAGGAGCCTTCGGCGCAGAACCGTGGACAGAGAAGATGCGTGCGAAACTCGAAGAGACTCTGGGTATCAAAGCTTACGACATCTACGGACTCAGCGAGATAGCCGGTCCCGGTGTGGGCTATGAGTGTGAGCACCAGTGCGGTACTCACCTGAACGAAGACTACTTCTATCCGGAGATACTGAACCCAGAGACCGGTGAGCCGTTGCCCGAGGGACAGTTCGGCGAGCTGACCTTCACCCACCTGACGAAGGAGGGCATGCCGCTGCTACGCTATCGCACTCACGACCTGACGGCGCTGCACTACGAGAAGTGTAAATGCGGGCGTACGCTGGTCAGGATGGACCGCATCCTGGGCCGCTGCGACGACATGCTCATCATCCGTGGCGTCAACGTCTTCCCCTCGCAGATTGAGGATGTCATCCTGAAGCAGCAGGAGTTTGAACCGCACTTCCTGCTCACCGTCGACCGCGTGAACAATACCGACACCAGCGAGCTGAAGGTAGAGGTGAAGGAGGATTACTTCACCGACGACATGGCTACCCTGGTAGGCCTGCAGAAGAAGCTTGAAGGCGAGCTGCGCAGCGTCATCGGACTGGGCTTCAAGGTGAAACTCGTAGAACCGAAGGGCATCGAGCGCTCGACAGGCAAGGCCAAGCGCGTGATAGACAATCGTAAATTGTAATAGCGAAACATTGAGATAACGAAACACCGAAATAACGAAAATCAATAAAACCATGTTAGCAAAACAATTATCAGTGTTCTTGGAGAACAAGTCGGGACGACTGACAGAAGTCACCGACGTATTGGGAACGGCAGGCATCAACCTCTCTGCCATGAGTATAGCCGACAACTCCGACTTTGGCATCCTGCGCTGTATCGTCAGCGACCCCGACAAGGCATACCAGGTGCTGAAGGCCAACCACTTCGCAGTGAAGATTACCGATGTCATCGGCTTTGTCTGCCCTAACACCAGCGGCTCGCTGGCCAAGGTGATGCGCTATCTGGCCGATGCCGGCGTATTCATCGAGTATATGTACTCATTTGCCAACGGCGACGTGGCACACGTCATCATCCGTCCCACCGACCTCGAAAGCTGTGAGCGCATACTGGCCGAGAAGAAGGTCGACCTCCTGGCTGCCAGCGACCTTTATAAGCTGTAAGCTAAATGAGAAATGAGAAATGAGGAATGAGAAATGGGAAATGAGAAATGAGCAATGACATGCGCCTCATGAGCTATGACATGTGCAACATGAGCAGTGACATGTGCATCATGAGCGGTAGTACGAGGGCATAATTAGGCTGAAAAGGTTAAATAATGTCAATAAAACGGTAATTTCTCATTTCTTATTTCTCATTTCTCATTTTTTCTTTGTACCTTTGCACCCGCTTACGAAAATAAGGGCGCTTAGCTCAGCTGGTTTAGAGCATCTGCCTTACAAGCAGAGGGTCGG
>CAMJWJ010000081.1 GCA_946409435.1 uncultured Prevotella sp.
ACCCAAGACCCCAACATTAAAAGTGTTGTGCTCTACCAACTGAGCTAGCGGATCAGCCATTTAGATTGACTCCTTGCGGAAATCGGCTGCAAAGGTACGACGATTTTTTTAATTAGCCAAATTTATTGCAATATTTTTATGCTCCTCCTTCATTTTTAGCCCTTTTCTCGGCTTCTACAGCACGCTGATAACACTCGCGGCAGAGCGGCTCGTACTCCTGTGTCTCACCAAGCAGTACCCGTTTGTCGTTCTGGACGGTACGGTGGCTGACGTATGCCAGCGAGCCACACTTGACACAGATGGCATGGACCTTGGTGACGTCGTCGGCAATGGCGCAGAGCGCAGGCATGGGGCCGAAAGGCACTCCGCGGAAGTCCATGTCAAGGCCGGCAATGATGACACGCACGCCACGGTTGGCCAGCTCGTTGCAGACACTGACCAGACCGTCGTCGAAGAACTGGGCCTCGTCGATGCCCACCACGTCGATGTCGCTGCTGAGCAGCAGGATGCTGGCCGACGAGTCGAGGGGAGTAGAGGGTATGGCGTTATGGTCGTGGCTGACAACCTCCTCGTCGCTGTAGCGGGTGTCGATGGCGGGTTTGAAGATCTCCACCTTCTGCTTAGCAAACTGGGCACGGCGCAGACGGCGGATGAGTTCTTCCGTCTTGCCCGAGAACATAGAACCGCACACTACTTCTATTCTGCCAGGGCGGCGTGCCTCGCCCGTCATTGGATATGTTATCATGGTGCAAAGGTAGTCATTTTAGTTCATAGTTCATAGTTCATAGTTCATAGTTTTTACTATAGATTGTTAAAAATGGTTTAAAAGGGGCGCTTAACTATGAACTATGAACTATGAACTATGAACTATTTTGTATCTTTGCATCCGTTATGGGTATATTATATATTGTACCGACCCCAGTAGGGAATATGGAGGACATGACGCTACGTGCCATCAGGATACTGAAGGAGGCTGACCTGGTGCTGGCTGAGGACACGCGGACGTCAAGTCATCTGCTGAAGCATTTTGACATCAAGCAACACCTGCTCTCACACCATAAGTTCAACGAGCACGGCACATCGGCTGCGGTGGTGGAACGGCTGCAAGCCGGACAGACCGTAGCACTGGTGAGCGATGCCGGCACACCGGGCATCAGCGACCCGGGATTCTTTCTCGTGCGCGAAGCAGTACGTGCCGGCATCGAGGTACAGACGCTACCCGGTGCCACGGCATTCGTACCGGCACTGGTGTCGAGCGGTCTGCCTTGCGACCGCTTCTGCTTCGAGGGTTTCCTGCCTCAGAAGAAGGGGCGCCAGACGAAGCTACAGAGTCTGGCCGGCGAGGAACGGACAATGGTGTTCTACGAGTCACCCTATCGCGTGCTGAAAACGCTGGAACAGTTCAGCGAGGTGTTCGGCGCCGACAGGCAGGTTAGCGTGTGCCGCGAGATTTCCAAGGTACACGAAGAGTCGGTACGTGGCACACTGGCCGAGGTTATCAGCCACTTTAAGGAACATGAGCCACGCGGTGAGTTCGTCATCGTGGTAGCAGGAAGAGAGTAACGAGAGAGCGTGAAAACGAAATAGCGTGATAACAAAACAACGAAAAACAATAAAACCAAACAGAAAATCATCATGAGACAAGGACTGACATTACTGGCCGCAGTGCTGATGCTTATAGGCTGTAACCAGAAGAAGGACGACGCCATGAGGGAGGCCATGATGCAACAGCGCGACTCGCTGAACAGCATCATCGTACAGAAAGACAACGAGATCAACGACATGGTAGCTACCATGAACGATGTCGTGGAGGGATTCCGTGCCATCAACGAGGCAGAGCAGCGTGTCACGGTGGCTCGTATGGACGAGGGTGCCAACGCTACGGAGCGCATCCGCGAGAACATGCAGTTCATACAGCAGACCATGCAGCAGAACCGTGAGTTGATCAACAAGCTACGCACCCAGCTGCGCCAGAGTTCCGTGCGTGGCGACGAGCTGCGGCGTACCATCGACAACCTGCAGCGCCAGATGGAGGAGAAGGACGCGCAGGTGCGCCAGCTGCAAGCCGAGCTGGCGGCCAAGAACGTGCAGATAGACGAGCTGACTGAGCAGGTGAACGACTTGTCGCAAAATGTCAGCACGCTACAGGAGGAGACTACACAGAAGTCGCAGACCATCTCGTCGCAGGACAAGCAGCTACACACGGCCTGGTTTGTCTATGGCACGAAGAAGGAATTGAAGGCCCAGCACATCATCGAAGATGGCCAGGTACTTCAGGCGAACTTCAACCACGACTACTTCACGAAGATTGACATCCGCATAGACAAGGAGATACGTCTCTACAGCCGTTCGGCCCGCGTGCTGACGTCACACCCCGCATCGAGCTACACGCTGACACAGGATGCCAACAAGCAGTACATTCTGCGTATCTCCAATCCGCAACTGTTCTGGTCAACAAGCAAGTATCTGGTAGTATTGGTCAAGTAAAGGCAAGGAGATTGGAGGTAAATTATTATTTTGCCTCCATCTTTTTATCCATATACTTAAAGTATATCACCCCTACAATAGCCAACAATGCCATTGAGCCTGCTACAATCAGTGTATTCATTATTTCTTATTTGTTACAGTTTTACTTACGCCATCTTCATCAGATATCAGAATTAATCCAGATACCAAAATCACTATCGAGAGTATAATAACCATATAAATTATTATAGGTTCTTGCATATCAGCAAATATAGTTGACAGCAGTAGTGCCGTCACCATATACTTGGCTATATCCATAAGCCACTTGCCAAACTCTTTTTTCATAATGCAAAGGTATAACATTTATGCCAATCCACCAAACTTTTTCGGTATAAAAATTGGGAGTTGCACTACTGTTGTACGCAGCTATAGTGAACTCCCAATTATTTAAAGTTAACGATGATATTACATCGGCATGATTATTTCAGGACGACCTTGCGGACATCGCTGCCCTGGCGACGGATGAGCACGCCACGGCTACCAGCGTCAACCTTACGGCCTTGCAGGTCGTAGTAGCGGACAGGGGCATTGGCGTCGCTGACACTGACAGGGCTGATGCCGGCAGTGCCAAACTCGAATGTACCCTCGTTGCTCCACTTCGACACTGTACTCTCCTCGCCCAGCGCACGGACACGATATACGTAGCGGTTGTCACGCGACATATTCTGGAACGTGTAGCTGTTGGTCGTCGTGGCATACGTCTCAACAACAGCAGTAGCACGACGTGACGATGCAGCACCGATGCCTAACTGCTCCTCAGTCCAGATGCCGTCGTAGATAGCCAGATAGTTCAGGTACATACGTGCCTCTGGATTAATGGTCAGCCAGAACAAGTCCTTACGGACATCCTCGAAGTGTATGACATACTTGCCGTCAGCCGTCACCTCATATTCGGCCACCTGCTTCAATGCAGCCGAGACAGGCTCACCGCTGTTACCGTAAGTAATAGTTATCGTACCCTTCACGGACTTGCCTGCAGTAAACACGTCGGCACCCATGACAATGGTGATATTGCCAGACTCAGGCACTTTCCACGTCGGCGACTTCAGCGAGCCGGCCGTTGTCGACGTACCGATCAGCAGCATCTTGGGCGACTGGTAGAGTTTCGAGCCGCTCCAACCGTTCAGTCCGTATGAATTCAAACTGGAGCTGATGTCCTTATAGCCTGCCTTGGCAGCATAGCACTGACCGAAGTCCACCTCACGCTGCAGACCGTCCTCCGGATTCGAGGCACCCTTGCTGATGGATGTCAACTCAATCTCGTAGGCGATAGCGCCACTGACAGCAGGCCACTGTACGGTGAAGGAGTTACCCGAGACAACCACTTCAGACTTCTCCATGTCGGGCACATCCATCTCCGGACGGCAGGCGACAAATGACACGGTATTGTTTGCCGTATTCTCAGTGATATTGTCGATGGGTTTGCTCATCAGCTTCTGGCCGTCGACGTTGGTATTGTACAATGTAGCTGCCGGCGTCGTGTAGTTGGTCAGCGACGTATTACCCGTCAAACCAGGCCAGGGGTCACCAGCTAAGTCACTGACTGATCTTGCAGAATACTTGTTGTCGGCAGCAATGATGGTCATGCGCTGGCGGTCAGCCACCGTGTTCACCGAATTGGTAGACCAAGACCCTTCGTTGTAGTCCACATGCAGGATCAGCAGACCGTGGCCATACAGTCCCCGGTCGAAGCCCACAGGCTGGCGGTTCTCCAGGAGGTAGTACTCGTTCTTGTTCTTCTCGTTGTACAGAACGTATGCCTCCGGCTTTTCGACCAAGGGAGCCATGTCATTGATGCGCGTCATGGATTTCAGCTCAGTGGGTTCCATCCATCCTGAGAACCAGCGCTCGTAGCTGGTGTATCCAGCAGGTATACAAGAATTAGCATTGTAGCTGCCTGCGCACATCACATCCCAGTAGGAGGTGCCGAAGCCGCTACCCTGCGTGTCGTACATATCAGGCAGACCCAAACAGTGCGAGAACTCGTGACAAGCCGTGCCGATGCCATCCATATTAGTACCGGTATTGCCCATTAGCTCTGATGAGCAGCCATAGGTGTCAATGTTAACACCGTTGTACCGACGGGTAACACCCTCGGCAGCGAGCCTCCACTCGTGGGGCCAGATGGTCTCGTCAGCTCCGCCCTGTGCCTCAGCATAGCCGGCAAAGACGACGAACACCTGGTCTACTTCGCCGTCTTTATCCCAGTCGTAATTGCTGAAGTTCACATCCTTCGAGGCAGCATCGACAGCTTCTTTCACCATCAGTGCAGGGTGCGAGTCATTATGTTCTTTTTCGTTCTCATCGATATAGTGTGCGCCATAGTATGCCATCTCGTTGGCTGTACAGTATGGTCCCACCACGTCGAAGTCTATCTCCAACTGTCCATAACTCTGGGCCTGGAAATAGTCACGCACGGAACCAGCATTGCCGCCCTCGTTATAGCCCTGTTCGTTGAAGAAGCGGTCATAGGCCTGCTGAGGATTAGGGCTGGCAAACTTCACGTCGGGATACTCTAACAAGATTACCAGTCCGCGCTGCTTGCCCTTAGTGATAGTGGAACTGCCTATACGACGTGCAGCACTGCGACGGCTACTTGCCTCTGCCAGCGACAGGCGCTGCTGCTTGCGGGCAGTCCACATCTCGCCAACCTCATTCTGCGTCAGCATCATCAGCTGGCCATCCTTGAGCAGGCATGGCTTGTCGTCAGCATCAGTAAAATAGGAGAAGTGCTCGTCGCCACGCAACGTCAGCTCTACGGTGTTGCCATTATTCAGCTTCACCAGGCGCTTGGTGCCCGGCTTGGCAGGCACGGCCGAAACCGATACGGCCAGCACTCCGAGAAAGGCTGTTAACAGTAGTTTTCTCATAATCAATCTGCGTTGAAATAATATTATCTTTTTAGAAAGGGTAAAGAGGTGCACCCAAGTGAGTGGGCACACCTCTTAAAAGTTTCATTTGAAGATTATCTCAAAGTAGCCTTTACAGGCTTAGCAATCTTCTTATGCATCTTGATGGCCTTCACTCCCGACTTGCCACTTAGGCGTAATGCAAATTCAGAGGCACGAGCCATCGACTTAGCCTTAGCCTTCACGCTGGCAGCAGCTGAAGGTAGTACAATCTGGAATGCACCGTTTTTACCTGCATAGTAGCCACCATCGTCGTCATAGATATAGCCCATATATTGCATGGTAGTACCATCAGAACCCTCACGCTCAAGTACAGGGAAGGAAATAACCCCGTCTGTCACCTTACCGAATTCATCAGGATAGGCAGCTATCACATCAGCAGCAGCATAACCCTGCTCGGCAAAGTACTCAATATCGTCGCCACCAACTGTGGCTATTGACATGACACCATAACCAAAGTCAAGACCCGTTGACTGAGTAAGAATATACACAGCATTCGAATTAGTTGCATTCACTTCGATGTCAGCATTACCACCGCCTTTACCAGTAGCAGTACCGATATACGAGTAAGCCTTTACCATGCGATAGAGACCTGGCTCATTGCTATTCTCCTGAATCTCAACAGGACAAGTGACAGGATCATTACCGAAAAGCGGCAACACGAAGTCATCAACAAAGTAACCTTCACCTATCGACTGCCAAGGATTGGCACCGCTGTAGTACTCGAACTTAGTCGAAGCGATGTTCTTAACCTCAGGCTGACCTTCCTCGTTGTTGTCGATAACAACCATGACAATCTGCAGTTTGCCATTCATCTCCTCGGGGATAGGAATCTGGATGCGGTCACCGTTGAGCACCTCCGACAGTGTGGGAGCCTCGAAATCACCGGCAGCGATAGCGTCGGCCACAGCCTCCACGTCGTCATCCTGGCTGATAACAGCCACCTTAATGGTAGAAACCTGTGCGTCAGCACCGCTCAGATCATAGTCAGCGAGTGCATAGACCGTGTTGTCGACATCGGTAAACAGACCAGCGTATGCAATAGCAGCACTATAGTCGTAGACCTTCACACCGGGGAATGTAATCATCACAATGTTATCCTCCTGAGAGTGGTTCCAACCACCAACGCCAAACATGTAGTATCTTGGAGCCAGCTGAACCACTGCAGGCAGTCCGTTAGCCTGATAGGACACTACTCGGTTGTACAACCACTGAGCCTCAGTGCTTCCAGAGAACTCTGAAGGATGCAGAATCCAGATGTCAGCATCATAGCTGGAGTGGTGGTAACCCGTATTGCTTCTGTCGAAATATACCAAGTCTTTCTGCGTAATCGTCTGACCTGCAAATTCCTCTCCCACCTTCAGCAGTGTGAACTGGATGTTGGTCTGGTTGCCGTTCAAGCCAGCACCGACAGCATCGGCAATAGGCTTCCACGGATTGACGACACGGAAGATGGCGGGATTCTCAACAGCCTGCATAATCTCTACAGAAGCGGGAGCGTCGCCATTCTCAAACCACCAATTTTCAACGATGAGACCCTTACCCAGCGAATTCCAGTTGTAGTCCTTGCTGATCTTCACCGTAGTAGCGATTTTGTAAGCCTTCAGCTTGGTCAGGTAGATCTCATAGTTGGTAGAGTCAGCCTGATACACGGTGTATTTTGCCTGATAGGCAGCCGAGTCAGCAGGAGTAGACGTTTCGCTGAGGGTATCTATCGGAGCAATAGGCTTATTTACCTTAGGAATACCCAACGAAAGGGTATCAATCGCAAGACTTGCAGATACGGACTGACCGATAGCCACCTCTTTGGTGACCTTAATGACATAGTCAGCCTGGTTAGAACCAGCTTCAAACGTCACAGAGGCAGGTCCAGAAAGGATTGTTGAATCAGAGAAGGTAGCAGCTACAGGCAGAGTAAACTGAGCAGCAGCATCGCTACGAGTAATGGTGATGGGAATATCCATACCTTCAGTCACATCAGCAGGATAGTAGACATAGTTGAGCGTGGTGGTGTTGAACGTGAATGCAGCACCCTCGGTCAAGCCCAAGCTGGCTGTTGAAGCCTTGTCCCAGTAACCGTCATCGTTACATGATGTCATCATGCCAGCGATGAGAGCTATCGCGGTGAAAAATGAAATATATCGTTTCATATCTTATAACTATTTTAAATGCGTGATTAATTCTCCGGTTTGAGCGTAGGAGCACCCAGGTTGTTGTTAATATCGTCAATCTGCGGGTTGCTCTGCACCTCAGCGTTAGGAATCTGGAAGATCAGGGCGTTGATGTCCTCGCCAGTAGTTCCGCCATTGCCCGACAGAACCTGCTGGATAGCAGCACGCTCCTTAGCGGGATCGTCAAGTACGCGGAAGTTATACTTAGGCATGTTGGTGTCAAGCGTCTTGTAAGCCGTACTTGCACGGTCGATACCCTTGCGCAGACGGAGCAGGTCAAAGTACTCGAGACCCTCGCCCCACAGCTCGATACGGCGCTGCACCCATACAGCGTTCTGCACGCCTTCAGCAGTAGTAGCAGCACAAGTGTAAGCGGGATCACGATAAGTCTTCACGAAGCTCTCCAGCGTAGCCCTGCCAGAGGCGGCATCGCCAGCCATAGCCTGAGCCTCGGCCTTGATGAGATACATCTCCTCAATACGCATCAGGGGCACATCGTTAGCATTGGTACCGGTATAAATCTCGTCCTTATAGGGAGCAAACTTCACCTGCGTATATGCGGGAGCACCACTGGTAGTGTTAGGAATCTTACCATCCAAATAGTCCTGCTGTTCACTTGTCAGGTTTGCACTCACACCCGAAGCGTCGAGCCACCATCCCTTACGTGCGTCGGTGTCGTTAATCATACCGAAGAGCGTGGGATTGATACGACGCCATGCACCTACGCTGGCATAACCGTAGTTGAGCGAACCCATGTGCGAAATCCAGTTGACGATACCCGATGTGACGACACGGTCGGTCTCAGCAATCAGGACACCCCACATCCAGTCTTTCTCGGTGATGTCCTTGAAGGTAGGCTTGCTGACATCCTCGAAGGAAGCGGGCGTAGCCGAGCTGGCGTCGATAGCCTTCTGGGCGTCGGCAGCGGCAGCACTCCAGTCCTGCATGACCAGTTCGATGCGTGCACGCAGACCGTAAGCCACGGCGAGGTCTACATAACGCTTGTCGTCGCGTGTCTTGTCTGTTGACTCCAATAAGGCCACAGCCTTATTGATGTCCTTCATGATCTGCTCGTACACCTCACCCACGGTATTGCGCGGCCAACCATTGGTACCGGCCTCGAGGGCGTTGGTGTCAAGAATCAGGGGCACACAGAGAGCGTCCTCATTGCCCTTATAGGTGAACTGATAGCACTGAGCCAGGTTGAAGTAGTCGAAGGCACGGATAGCCAGTGCCTGGGCGAGGAAGTACTGGAGCGTACCGTCCTCCGTCTCTTCGTCGACGGTGGCAGCCACCTGGTTGGCAGCATATATCTGCTTGTACATGTTACCCCAGATCATGCGAGTAGTACGGCTGGTATAAGCATGATCGGTCAGGTCGAAACCGTATGAGAACCAGTTGTAGCCTACGTCCATACCGACGAGGTCGACACCACGGCTGTCGAGCAGCATCATGACGCTGGGATAACCGAAGTCGTTGTGAAGGAGGTCATCCGTTCCATAGATATTTCCATAGACGCTGAACATGGTCGTGATACCGGTCACGCTGGCACTGACACGATCAGGATTCGTTTCGCTCGTTGCTGATTTCTGCTCGGAAGTGACGGTACCGCCCTGCGGCTCCGTGTCAAGATCGGCACATCCGACAACCAGCATGCTGGCCAAGGCCAGACCCATTATCTTGTTGAATTTCATAATCCTAACTTGTTTCATGTTGTGTTTAGAATGTTAACTTAATACCACCGGTGATGGTGCGCAGAGCGTTGTATGAGCTATAGTAGCCACCATATCCGTAGATGACGCTGGTACGTGGGTCGAGACCCTTGCGAGCAGACCAGAGTGCGACGTTGTCGGCAGAGCAGTAGAGACGGACGTTGTCAATCTTCACCTTGCTTGTCCACGACTTCGGCAGTGTGTAGCCCAGCGTGATATTGTTGATAGAGAAGTAAGAGGACGATACCAACCAGCGGTCAGACGTAGCGGCGGTGTAGAGGTCGCTGGCAGCGATACGAGGCACGTTGGTGTTGGTGTTTGTGGGCGTCCAGGCGTTCAGGATGTCCTTGTGCCACGACTGACCAGTGTTTGCCGATCCACCGTTGTGCATGTAACCCTGATAACCATAGTCGAAGCACTTACCGCCTCCCTGGAACGAAGTCTGGATAGAGAAGTCGAATCCGTAGGCGTAGAGCGTAGTGCCGAGACCACCGCTGTACTTAGACTGGAGGTTGCCAGTAGCCTGACGGTTGGAGGTACGAGCCACCGACCAGTCGCTGGTAGCATACTCGTTGCCTTTAGCATCCTTAGCCCAGTAGAGAGCCATACCGTTGGCGGGATCCACGCCAGCATACTTCACGAGGTAGAGCTGATACATGGACTTGCCCTCCTGATAGATGCGTGAGCCGTCGATGAGTTCGCCGTTCAGGTCGGGAGAGAGTTCCAGAATCTTGTTACTGTTGTGAGCAATGTTGAAGTCAACCTGCCACTGGATGTTACGGGTGTTGATGATCTTCGAGTGCAGGTCAAGCTCGATACCACGGTTACGCATAGAACCGATGTTCATGGGAATTGAGCTGTAACCGTTGGAGACTGCCACGGGCTTGTAGTACAGCATGTCCTTGGTAGTACGGTTGTAGTAGTCGATAGATCCGGAGAGGCGGCCCTTCCAGAGCTCGAAGTCGAGAGCGAGGTCGAAGGAGTTGCTCTTCTCCCAAGTGAGGTCCTTGTTACCCTTGTATGACAGTGTACCGTCAGAGAAGACACCGTCGGCACCGGTCATGGAGTACTGGTCGAGGTAAGCATAGTAGTTACCGATGTTATCGTTACCCTGCTGACCGAACGATACGCGGAGCTTCAGGAAGTCAATCCACTTCAGGTTCTCCATGAACTTCTCGCCACGGATGTTCCATGCAGCAGAAGCTGACCAGAAGGTACCCCAGCGGTTGTCCTTGTGGAAACGTGAGCTACCGTCGGCACGGAGGCTGGCGCTTGCGAAGTAACGCTCCTTGTAGTCGTAGTTCACACGACCGATGAACGAGCGCAGAGCGTAAGAGGTCTCAGAACCGTAGCCACGACGCTGGTCGATGGTGTTGTTGACAGCCCACGTGCCCTCACGATAGAGGTTCTGACCGCTGGCGTAGTAGCTCTCGTACTTGTAGTCGTAGGTCTCGTAGGCGAACAGGGCGTCGAGGCTGTGAGCATCGGCAAACTTGTTGCGGTAGTTGGCCATGTACTGCTGCATGATGGCCTGCTTGTGCAGGTGCTGCTGCTGCGCCTCACCGCCGTAAGCCTTGCTCTGTCCGTAGATAGCGCTGGAGGCGTAGTGGTAGCGGGTGTTGTCGAGGTTGATACCGAGGTTGGCGCTCAGTGTGAGGCCCTTCACCGGCTGGAAGTCGACACCCCAGCGGCTGTTGAAGATGTCCATGAGGTACTCCTCAGTACGGTAGGTCAGGTCGCCCATGGGGTTGGCGATGGCCAGCGTGTTACGGGTGTAGTTCATGGAAGCACCGTCACCATAGTCATAGACGGGGTTGCTGCCGTTGTACTGGATGGCACCTTCGGCGTTACGTACGTAGAAGGGATAAACCGGACCGAGGATATAGGCGCAGTAGAAGGCATTGCCGGAGCTACCGCCGTTGGTCTGGTCGTCGGGATACTTACTCTTGACGTTGGCATAGTTGAGGTTGGCCTTCAGCTTGAGCCAGCTCTTGAGCTGGTACTCAACGTTCAGACGCGTAGAGATACGCTCGAAGCCAGACTTCTTGATGACGCCCTCGTCGTTCAGGTAGCCGGCACCGAAGTAGTACGACAGCTTGTCGGTACCACCCGAGACGCTGGCCTTGTACTCCTGGCGCAGTCCGTTCATGAACATCTCCTTACTCCAGTCGTCGGGCGTATAGAAGTACTGTCCGTCGGAGTAGCCCAGCGTGGCGTTGGGGTTCACCTTACCGTCTACATTAAACAGGCCCTCACCCTGAGGAACGGTCCAGATACGATAGCCGGTAGCGGTGGGAACCACTGCGTTGGCATAGGCGTGAGCACCGTCACGGTCATAGCCCAGGTTGTACAGTCCGTCGTTGTAGTTGGTACGATAGAGCTGCTCGTAGTAGGTAGGAGTCGACGTGATGACGTCGTAGTTCTTCACCTCGCGCGAGTTGGAACCCCAGCTGGCGTCGAAGGTCACCTTGGCATCGGCCGAGCGCGAACCCTTCTTGGTGGTAATCATCACGACACCGTTGGCAGCACGTGCACCATACAGCGAAGCGGCGGCGGCATCCTTCAGGACAGATACCTGCTCGATGTCCTGCGGGTCGATGTTGGCTATATCGCCATCATACGGCATGTTATCAACAACGTACAGGGGGTTCATACCTGCATTGATAGAGCCGAAACCACGGATACGGATGGTAGCCGAGGTACCGGGCTGACCGTTCAGCTTGGTAGCTGTCACACCGGCGATGTTACCGGCCAGTGCGTTGGTAACGTCGGAAATCTGACGGGTGTCAATCTTTCCAGCGTCCATCTTACCGGCGGCACCCGTGAACGAAGCCTTCGTTGCCGTACCGTAAGCCACGACAATCACCTCGTCCAGTGCGTGCTGGTCGCTGGTCAACATGATACGCATGTTGGGACGGGCACTCACCTCGATAGGCTCCATGCCGATGTAAGTGATGCGAAGGGTGCTCTTGCCGGCGGGTACCGTCAGCGAGAAGCGTCCGTTGCCATCAGTAACTGTACCGACCTGTGTTCCCGCAACCATAACGGTAGCGCCGATGACGGGCTGACCGTCGTCTTGAGAAGTCACAGTACCGGTAACTTTTGTCTGGGCCAGTGCTACTCCCAAGCTAAGGAAGAGGCAGGCCAAAAACATCGTTAGTCTTTTTTCCATAAACACTCTCTTGTTTTTATTAATGATTTAATTAACACATTCGCTCTGGAAAACATGTACTTTTTTCACGCAGAAAAGGGCGGTACACACTTATCCAAAATTAAAAACTGCCTGCAAAGGTAATGCTTTCTGATTAAAACAGCAAAGAAAAATTATAAAAAATGCACATTTTTGCGCATTTTTTTAACTTTTCACCCGTTATTTGCACATAAAGATGCAAAAAACTCACAAAAAGGTTGCATTCCGTTAAAATATGGTGACGGGTAATGGCTGATCGATGGTGGATGCCAGGTGATGGATGGCAGCTACTGTCCTGACTTCGGCGTTGCGTCACCTAATGCGCGCGCGTGCGCGTATATAGTAAGGGAAAGAAAAAAAGAACCCACACTTCCCACACTTCCCACACCTAAAGGCATGAGTGTGGCGTTGCAATCCCACACCTAAAGGCATGAGTGTGGCGTTGCAATCC
>CAMJWJ010000082.1 GCA_946409435.1 uncultured Prevotella sp.
GCGTTCCTGGTTTGGGACCAGGCTGTCGCAGGTTCGAGTCCTGTCACCTCGACTAAAACCACCGTAACCGTCTCCACATAGAGACGGTTACGTTTCGTATAAGGAGACTTTGTATACAAAAAGTCCCTTATGGTTCTGTTGTATTAGCAACAGCCCTAAATCTTGTTGATGTCTACAAGACTGTGCATGACGGCATAGATAGTGAGTGCGGAGACGCTCTTGAGTCCAAGCTTGTCCATGATGTTCTTGCGATGGGTGACGACGGTGCTGAGGGCGATGTTCAGCCGTTCGGCTATCTCTTTGTTGATATAGCCCTGCACGACGAGCACCAGCACTTCCGTCTCGCGGTCGGAAAGCACCTTCTGCTGCAGAGCATGAGGCATGGGAGGCAGATTACGGCCGCCGCCATGGCCATGATGCTGCAAGTGTAGCAGCTGGCGGACAAGCAAGTCCTCAGGCTGGTTGACGCAGAGGGTGTGGAAGCTGGAGGTCTGCAGCTTGATGGTCGATGCCGGCATGTTGGTAAGCACGATGGTCTTGTGCTGCCTTGCGCAGAAGAAGTCCTGGTGGCCCATCACGATGTCCATAGCCACGAAATAGTGGAAGTAGTGGTCTGGGCGGTTAGCCTGCAACTCGTCAAAGGTGCCGTAGACGTCGATGGTCATAATGGGCATGACGTTCAGCAAAAGCTGCTTAAGGCCAAGCATAGCCAGCGTGTTGTTGTCCACGATGGCTACACTTGGCCTTCCCTGCATCTTCTCCTGAGTCATGAGTTCAGCGGATTTCAAACAAGTTGAAGAATCCCGTCATCATGAACACCTTCCGGATCTCATCGTTGATATGCTCGATAACAACCTTGCCGCCCTTCGAGGCAGCCTCTTTGCGGATGGTCAGAAACAGGCGCAGTCCGGAACTACTGATGTACTCCAACTTCTCGCAGTCGAGAGTAATCTCCTTGTCTGCATTCTCCAGCAGCGGACCTATCTCCTGCTGGGCCTTGACGGCAGCAGGCGTGTCAAGACGTCCGCCGACGTTGGCATGCACCTTGTCGCTTTGTTCTGTAATTTCGAATATCATAATGGTACGAATATTGATATTAGTTCACCAGTGCCTTACGTGCAGCAGCAATCTTGTCCTTAGCCTCGGCTATCTGGCTCTTCAGCTCGGAAACGGTGGTGGCGTTGAGCACGTCAAGGGGAGCAAGAGCCTCGGATACGGGCTTAATCTCAGGATCATAGACCGACAAGCGGTTCAGGGCGTCGAGAATGAGGATGACGCGGTAGGTCACCTTGTCGGCTGCCTCATCGTTGAACACGCTGAGGAACTTCTCTGAGTTCTGGCTGGCGATGTAGAGCTGCTCAACCATAGCAGCAGAAGCCAGCTGCCAGAAGTAATTGATGCGGCCGTTCTCATTCATGGAGTCGTAGAGGGTTGTCGACGTCTCGTAGAGTGTACCGGCATCCTCGATGGCCTTGAACGAGGGGTCGTTGATGTCAGCAGCCAGCTTGGTGACAGCCTTGTCGTAGTCCTCAACAGGCATCTCGTAGAGTTCAGCAATCTTCTTGTCGACATTCAGTGCTGCCAGTGCGCGGTACTTCTCAGCCAGGGTGGTAGCCTCTTCAGCAATAGAGGGCGATACGAGATAGTCAGGCTTCACCTGCTTCTCGGCCTTGGTAAGGGTCAGACCGCCGTTGCCTTCCTGAAGGAAGGGCAGCTGTTTCAGTGTAGCCAGCTCGGCAGCGATGCTGTCGAAGTGCATCTTGATGCCAGCCTCAATCTGGGTCTGCTCAAAGGTCTTCAGGCTGTCAGTGGCATCTTCGTTCTGTACATTCTTCTTGCCTCCGCAGGCTGCAAAGGCGATAGCTGCAAATGCAATAGCTAAAACAGATAATTTCTTCATTGCTTTTTTGTTTTTTAAGTTATTAATTAATAATGTTTTTTTTAATTCATATCTTGACGATTGCTCATTGTTTATTTCTCATTTCCTGAGGTATCTGCCCGGCCTGTCGGTCAGCAGGAGGGTGGCTACGATGATGCTCATCAGCAACAGTACGGCCATGTTGAACCACAGCGTCTTGACGTGTAGCGAACCTACTATCTTCTCGCTACTGTAGAACGGTGCTCGTCCCGTATGGCTGCGAGGTGTCAGGAAGACAAGACCTGTCCGGGGCACGATGCTGTTGTCTACCACGTCGAGCATGCGCTGCTGGTCGGCACCGATGACACAGTCTTCCAACTTCAGGTTATAGTTGTCGCGCTTCAGTTCCAGCAGTTCGTCCTTGCCGTACTGCCGGATGAAGGCAGCCACACGGTTATTGGCCTTCAGCGACACCTCGTTGCTGCGCTTAGCAAGTATGCGCTCTGCATCCTTCATATAGGCGCTGAGTGATGCATACGACTCGTCGCCACTGTAAGGCTGCATGCCACAATACGCTGTCAGCACGGGCAGGTTCTCACGTATCACGTCCATGTGCTGCGCCTTCACCTCCTTGCCGTTGTCCTGCTCGCTCTTCATCGTTTCCAGCTGTGACTGCAACTCGTAGAGGAATCCCATGTTATAGAACTGTGTCTCGTACTTCTCGCGGTCGGTGTCGAAGAACATGGACTCATACTCGTTGTCAGTAAACGACGTAACGGCCAGCGCCTCGTACGACCAGCGCGAGGGAATCACGTCGCCTATTAGCGGCACGTTGCCCGTGGTGCTCTTCGGGGACAGGTCGGTAAAGCTGACTACCAGTCCGCAGAGCAATATCTGAGGAATGAGTAGCAGCGGTATGCTGATGTAAATAGCCACCACGGAGTTGAGGCACTGCGACAGCAACAGGCCTGTGAGACTGGCCAGCAGGGCAGTGGCAAACAGCACGAGCCACCAGGTCCAGAACATTCCGTGGACACCCATAATGGTATTGCCGATGACGATGAACAGCAGCGTCTGGATGAGCGACACAGCGGCCATATAGACCATCTTTGACCAAATATAGCTGCCATACGACAGGTTCAGGAACCGTTCGCGCTTGAGCAAGGCACGGTCCTTGATGATTTCTTCCGCAGAACCGCTCATGCCCGTGAATGTAGCCACGATGACGGCCATGAAGAAGTAGCTCACCAGGTTCTTGTTATCCATCACCGTATAGCCCTCGGGAGGTGCGAAACGAGTGAGCAGTGAGCAGATGACGGCCAGCAGCGGCGCCACGGCCAAGGTGATGCACAAGTACTGCACATTGGTCACCTTCGTCATGATGTTACGATGCAGGAAGATAGCAAACTGCTTCAGTGCTCCCGGCTTCTTCTGGTCGGAATGCGGAACGTCGGTGACTTCCGGCTGCTCCATGGATGGGCGGCGCTTCAAATACAGTTCATGCCAGTCCTGCGGCGTCATCTTGCGCTCGTCAGACGGCTCGCCGGTGTTGCTGAGGGCCTTTTCGTCGATGATGTTCAGTACTATCTCGGGATTCACGTTGCCACAAGTGGGGCAGGCACTGGTCTCTGCGTCTGCATAGTTAGCAGCCTCCTTGAAATAGGTAATGGCATCAATGGGATTGCCGTCGAACACAGGGTAGCCGCCCCTATCGAGCAGCCACAGACGGTCGAACAGTTTATAGACATCACTCGACGGCTGGTGGATATTGACCACAATCAGCTTGCCCTTCAGTGTCTGCTCTTTCAGCAGCAGGATTACTTTCTCGGTATCTGCCGACGACAGGCCTGACGTTGGCTCATCGAGGAACAGCACGGCTGGCTCACGAATCAGCTCCAGAGCGATATTCAGACGCTTGCGCTGTCCACCGGAGATGTATTTGTTGATAGCTGAGCCCACCTTCAGATCCTTGGTGGCATCCAGCCCCAGGTCCTTCAGCGTCTTCATGACACGACGGTCAATCTCAGCATCCGACAGGCCCTCAAAGCAAAGCTTGGCGGTGAACCAGAGGTTCTGGTACACGGTCAGTTCCTCGATCAGCAGATCGTCCTGCGGCACGAAACCTATCAGGTCCTTGGCCTGAGGCTCGGCAATGTCGTGACCATTGATGGTGATGATGCCCTTCTGAGGCTTCATGCTACCGTTCAGCAGCGAGAGCAGCGTGGTCTTTCCCGTACCAGAACCGCCCATGATGGCCAACAGCTCGCCGCTGTGCAGGGTAAAGCTCAGGTCATGCATACCGTTGTCGCTATTGGGGAAACGGAAATTAATGTCACGTCCGCAGAACTCCACCATCTGAGCCTCGTCGGCATCCTGGTTGTAGCTGCTGATAATCGAAGAATAGTAGACGGGGCGGCCACCGGCACTCTTCAGCACACTACTCTGCTGCCACACCTGGTAGGTTCCTGACAGCACGGGAACATCGTTCAACAAAACGGTGTCGCTGCCAAGATAGGTGAAGACCAACAGCCCAGTGGTACGGTCGAGCAGCGTCTTCAGCGTTCCTTCAAAGCCGTCGATATGGTGCAGTCTGACACGCTCACCCTCGACATTGGAGACAAAGTCGGTAAAGTCGCGGTACTGCTCCTGGGGAATATGGAACTGCGATGCCATCGTTTCAAACATCGTACGGGCCTTGGAATCCATCGAGCCACAAAACTCCATCAGTCGAAGCAGCAACAGAGCCTCGTCGCTGGTACGTATACTGCTGCGCAGCGTCGAACAGATAGACTTCACAGTGTCTTCGCTGTTCAGGTCGTCAGTCATCTCGTAGGCCATACGCATGTCACTGTACAGGTCGAGATAGAGGTCAATGTTCCTTATGCCGAAATGTCGACGCAAATAGCTCACGAGCATTTCCTTTGCTCGTGTCTCGTCTACCTGCTCTACCCTTCCAAAGAGAGCAAACAGACTGATGAAACTTGATAATACGATGTCGGTCATCTCTATATTAAGTTGCAAATTTATTAAAAATCTCAGAGCATCGCCCTATCGTGGCAGTTAAAAATCATTAAAAGTCGTCTAAACGAGTTTTTTGCGCAGCGTCAAGACGTTCTTTTCGTCTATCCTTTCGTAGTTGATACTGTCCATAATCTGCCTTACCAGATGGATGCCCAGTCCTCCGATAGGCCGTTCTTCGGCCGACAACGTAGTGTCCACTTCGGCCTTCGCCGTCGGGTCGAAAGGCTTTCCCCAGTCGCTGATAACAAAACTCAGCTGCTGGTCGTCGGCTTCCGCCTCGATACATACCTTGCCCTTTATGCCTGCCGGATAGGCATAGTCCATCACGTTGACCACAGCCTCCTCCATAGCCAGATTGAGGCTCATGGTGACACCCATGTCAAAGCCCACTTCCTCGCAGACTTCATCGACGAATGCTGCGAGTTGCGGCACCTCGTCAATATCATTGTCGAGGGTGATGCTGCGCTGCATCCTGACGGTCAGATGCTGCTTGGTATACTGGATGGCAAGCATCGTCACGTCGTCGCTCTGCTCGGCATTGCCCACAAACTCCTTCACGGCACCCTTCATCTGCTCAATCAGTGCACGTGGCTGGCGGGGAGCCTGCGTTGCAGTATTGATCACACGGGTCTCGCCAAACAGTTCGTGATGTATGTTCTCGGCCTCCGTCACTCCGTCGGTATAGAGGAAGATGGTGGTCTGCGGATTGATGACCGTCTCCTGCTGCTTGTACCTCCACTCCGAAACGATTCCAGCCGGCAGGTTCGGTTCCACAGGCAACAGTCCGATACCGACGTCACCGTTGAGCAGCGGAGCATCGTGGCCGGCATTACAGTAGCGAAGACGGCCTGTCGGCAAGTCGAGGACACCGACAAATAACGTGACAAACATATTGGTGTCGTTGCTGTCGGTCACCGATTTATTGAGGGCATTGACGATGGCTGCCGGCTCCGAGACATACGATGACACGTTGCGGAACAGCGACCGTGTGACAGCCATGACAAGCGATGCCGGCACGCCTTTGCCACTGACGTCGCCAATACAGAAGAACAGTTTCTCGTCGCGTATGTAGAAGTCGTAAAGGTCGCCACCAACCTCCTTGGCAGGTGTCAGCATGCCGAAGATGTCGATGTCGGTACGCTCAGGATACGGCGGGTACATCTTTGGCAGCATAGACATCTGGATATTGCGTGCGATGTACAGCTCACTCTCAATACGTCCCTTCTCTTCATTGACGGCCTTCGTTTCCTCTATCTGTCTGGCGAGTGACGCCTGCATGGTAGCGAAGGAGTTGCGCAGCCGCAGCATCTCATCGTGTGTCTTAATCTCAGGAAGCGGCGTGTCGAAGTGGCCTTGAGCTATCTCGTCCACCGAATTGGTGAAGAGCGTCAACGGCTTGGTGATACGTCGTATGATGTGACGGCTGATAAAATAGACTGAAAGTACACCGACAAACATCAGCAAAATGATTGGCAGGCATAACAGTCCGATGCAATAGAAGAGTAAGTTGTCGGCAATGGCCAGTCCCATAGACCATCCCGTACGCTCGATGGGAGCATAATATACGTTATAGGAGATGCCATTCTCATCGAAATATCCGATACCTTTTTTGCCGCTGAGCATAGCGTATGCCACGCTGTCGTCACTGTCACTCTTCGTTTCAAAGCACTTGCTCAATATGGTCTCGTTGAGCACGTGCTCTTTCTTGGGGTGCATAATATATGTTCCTCCACGCCCGATGATGAAGTTATACAGATAGTCATCCAGTTTCTTGTAGCTTTTATTGACAAAGAAGGAAGCAATATCCTCTATCCAGTCCAACGAGAGGTCGGCGGTAAACACAGCATAGAAATTGCCGTCGCTGTCGAACAGTGGTTGCGAATAGGTGATGATAGGCATGTCGCCACCGCCGGCATCAAAATAGGGTTCGCTCCAGTAGGGTTTTCCTAACAGTTTCGGTATCTGGTACCAGTCCATAAAGTGATACTCGTAATCAGCAGTGCCCAGCTGTTTCAGCTTGATGACAGAGTCCTGACGGTAGGCGAACGGCGAGAACTGTACGCCTTTGTCCTTATAGTAGTTCGGCTCGAAGGCAATGGCAGAGCCTACTATATTGGGGTTCAGCGTGAGCATACGCTCCGCTATGACATACATCCTGTCAGGGTCTCCTAAGCTTTCCTCTATCTCCGGCACAGTGTTGGCTATAGCCACTTCGACAGACGACAGCACGTTGTCGGTTTTCTCGTTGGAATATTTGGTGATACCACCCATCAGCATCATTCCTATGAAATAGCCGGTCATATAAATCAGCACGACTATCAGCACCAACAGTGCCAGATAGACCAGGAAGTTGGTCGAAGTCACCCACAGCGTCAGCCGGCGGGCCATTGACTGTGATGTCTGGAATATAGTCTTTAGTTTCATGGGCGTGTAATCTGCTGATAAGTAATCATCTTTTTCAGAAATCCATTGTCGAGCATCAGACGGCTGGCCAGCTCTACCGCGTCAGGTTCCAGCCGATAGGTACGTTTCCCGCTCTTCTTGTCAGCCATCTGTTTGACAATCTGCTGCAGCATCCAGCGCTGGGCAGGGAGATTGGTGTTAACCATGTTCTTCCGACACTGGGCCATCACGATTTTCAGTGTTTCCTCGGGATGCTGAACAGCCCACTCCCACCCTTCTCTGGTGGCAGCGACGAACTTATCGATGGCTGCCTTATGGCTACGATAGTAGTTGGCCGTCACGTAGACGCCGTCCTCCGGCACATTGAATCCGATGTCGGCAAGGTAGATGAGTTGGTTGTCCTCAAAGCGCTGTCCGGCCAGTTTCAGTTGAAAGAACTCGTTGTAGCTCTGCGACATAGTAGCATCGATAGCCTTGGAAATAAAGAGGTTGACATTGGAGACGAATGGAATCCATTCGATGTCCAAATGGAACTTTTTGTCCATGACGAAAGCCAGTTCGGAGAATCCCGCCTTCCAGCATCCTACTCGTTTGCCCCTCAGTTCCTGGATGTTCTTCAATGGTTTGTGCGACACTATCATCTGTGAGTTGTTCTGGATGATCTGCATGACGTTAATCAGCGGCATACCTTCGTTGATAAACCTCATGGCCGACTGCAGATGCATGGTGACTATCTGGCTTGTGCCAGTCTTCAGGCGGTGGACACACGAGTTGGAGGCCGACGGATGGTCTATGCGCACATTGATGCCTGCCTTGCGGTAGTATCCTCTGGCTTCGGCGACGTAGAAACCTGCAAACTGTGCCTGCGCCGTCCACTGCGGCGAAAAGACGATGTCTTGTGCCACCGCCGTCAGGCATGCCGAAAGCACTGCTGTCATTATTAGAATTCTCTTCATTTCCACTTGCCTTCCTTATATATTTCTAATTAGGTATAACACACGTCTCTCCCCCACCAATATACTGTATGGCCAACATGGTCAGGTCGTCGCTTTGTTCGGCACCAGCCACAAACTCGTGTACTGCCTGGTTCATCTCGTAGATGATGTTCAGCGGCTGTTGCTCGCCCTTGGCCAGCACGTTGGTTGCCACGTCAAGAATACGCTGTTCGCCGAACTGCCTATGCCATGCATTCTCTGCTTCATTCAGTCCGTCGGTATAGAGGAAAATGGTGGTTTGCGGGTCAATGTCAGCCTCCTGCAGTGTAAACTTGTAGTCTTTCAGGATGCCAATGGCCAGGTTAGGGTCGCAGGGCAGTGTACCAACGTCACGCCCGATGAGCAACGGCGACTCATGACCGCCATTGCAGTAGTTCAGGTGGCCTGTCGCCAGGTCGAGCACGCCGACAAACACTGTGACGAACATATTGGTCTCGTTGCCGTCGGACAGTGCATTGTTCAAGGCAAAGACAATCTTCTCGGGACTGGTGGCATACGACGATATGTTACGGAAGAGCGATCGTGTGACGGCCATCACGAGTGCTGCAGGGATGCCCTTTCCGCTGACATCGCCGATACAGAAGAACAGTTTCTCGTCACGTAAGAAGAAGTCGAACAGGTCGCCGCCGACACCCTTGGCTGGTGTCAGTGTACCGTAGATATCGACATCGTTGCGCTCTGGGAATGGCGGATATATCTTGGGCAGCATCGACATCTGTATGTCGTGGGCTATCTTCAGCTCGCTCTCGATGGCTGACTTCTGTGCGGTGGTGGTCTTCAGTTCCTCAACATACTTTGTCAGCGACAACTGCATCTGCTCGAAAGAGTCGCGCAACTGGCACAGTTCGTCACGTCTCTTGACCTTTGGCAGAGGTGTATCGAAGCGTCCCTGTGCCACCTCATTGGCCGAGTAGGCCAGCTGGCTCACGGGCTTGACGGCCCGCTTGATGGCGAAGCGACCAACGAAGAAGATGACCAGCAAGGCGAGGACGATGAATAGCAGGAGCAGTCCGCCGAGCACGTAGCCGAAAAGCCTGACTATCCAACTGCGTATGACCACCCCCATCGACCAATTGACATGATTGATGGGTCTGTAGAATACGTAGGAGGCTTTATCGTTGATAATCAACTCCTTGCCGTCACCATCTTCGTAGACATAGCCTTCTTCGCCTGCTACCATGGAGCGGCCTATATGGTCGTCGAGGGTGTCGGGCGTCTGCTTGGCATAGTCAAAGAGATTCTTTTTGAGCACCTTGTCAGAGTCAGGATGAGCAATATAGGTACCGTCCTGGTCAATGACGAAGAAGTAAGCCAGGTTGTTATAGTGTTTATTAAGGTCATCTTCATCGTCATCATCGTCGTCCTTGGTACTGCCTAACACAGCAGCTTGGGCTCCTTTCTGAAGTTTAGCATTCAGTCTTTCCAGCGACAAGTCCACGCCCAGCACGGCAACAGTAGCGCCCTGCTCATTGCGGATGGGCACCAGGAATGAGGTCAGCATAGTGACCGAGTCAGTGCCGTCGTAGAACGGCTTCGACCAATAGCCTTCCTTGGCGTCTTTGGCCTCCAAGAACCATTGGGCAGAGAGGTAGTCAAACTGTGCACTGCCTATGGTGGTGGTGGTGATTACCCCGCTGGTGTCTCTGATGGCGTAGGGGCAGAACCAACGCCCCTTCTGTGGATAGTAGTTCTCGACAAAGCTGATGCCGCAACTACGGATGGAAGGATTCAACTCCAGCATGCGCTTCATGATGCCGAACAGCTTGTCGGGCTTGCCGATGTTGTTTTCTATATCCGGAACGGTATTGACTGAGGCAACATAGATGTCCGACAGCGCACGCTGAATCTTCCCGCACCTGCTATTGAGCATCTCCTGACAGTACTGTACTGTCACCTCTTCCATGGATGACGAACTGGCAGCATAGATGAGGTATGAGGTAAAGCCCATAACGACGAGCAGTGTCAACATGATACGCCACGTCAACCTGCCAGCAAACGACCGCGGATATGGATTATTCGTCTTCTTTTTCTTCTTCATCACATGCTTTCTCTCTGCCAAAAAGGCCATAATCAAGCGCAAAGATACAAATTTATTCTTAACTTTTTACGTATTGTCGCTGTTTTTTTGTACTTTTGCACAAATTTTTCTGTTTATGACACGCAAAAGCATCATCTTCATAGCCGTTATGCTGCTCACGACGCTACTTGGCCGCGCTCAGGAGCACACCCGATTTCTCGACCTGCCGTTAGACATGCGCGCCGACTCGCTGGTCGACCTGCTCAGCCGCCGCGGACTGGTACAGGAAGATGCCTACGAACTCTCGGGACGTATCGCCGGGCTGCACGTATGGATCACCGTCGTACCTGCAAAGGACACGTCACGCGTCAGCCGTATCGTGATGTCTACTCGCCAGCAGCAGGGACACTCTCAGCGCGACGACTTCAAGGCGCTGATGCGGTGGCTGCACCACCACTACGGCGCCCCTACGTGGGAATCGTCTGTGCGCGGACATGCCTTTGCCCGATGGTTTGTTGACTTCGACCGCGACATTGTGCTCATCGCCACGGCTCACGAGGCCGTTGAGGTGTGGTTCTACGAAGACCACAGCCGACGTCACTACGACTACTACGCCATACTGAAGTACTGCGAGCGGAACCCGTCTGAGGATGTTCCGTTCTATACTGCCCGGGAATGTGTCACCTGGCACGACTCCGTGGCTCGTCCCGTAGTGCGCAAGATTACCAAGGGACGGAAGGTGAAGGCAAGGGCAAAGACCAGGGCGAGGGCGAGAATAAAAGCAAGGGCAAAGGCGAAAGGCAAGCGGAAGACGCGCCGCCGCTGAAGCCACGCATGCAAAGAATCTAAGGCTTGTCTTCTACTCCATGGGGAACAGGCCGTAGAGCTTAGCGTCTATCATGTCCGTCACCTGCTTGAGGTGCTCGGGGTTATCACCAAACTTACATGTGTCGCCGTCGATAATGATCAGTTGGCCCTTGTAGCCGCCAATCCATTCCTCATAGCGTTTCGACAGGCCCTCCAGGTAGTCCAGTCGCATGGACTGCTCGTACTCGCGGCCGCGCTTCTGAATCTGAGCCACCAGCGTGGGGATGCTCGACCGTATATAGATCATGAGGTCTGGCAACCGTACGAGCGACATCATCAGATCGAACAGGTCGGTATAGTTCTGGAAGTCACGGTCCGACATCATGCCCTGACCGTGTAGGTTGGGGGCAAAGATGCGTGCATCTTCAAAGATGGTACGGTCCTGGATGATGGTGTCGGTCGACTTCGATATCTCTACCACTTCCTTGAAGCGCTTGTTCAGGAAGTATATCTGCAGATTGAACGACCACCGCGGCATGTCGGCATAGAAGTCCTCGAGGTAGGGATTGTTGTCTACGGGTTCAAAGCGCGGAGTCCAGCCGTAACGGTGGGCCAGCAACTTGGTCAGTGTGGTCTTGCCACTTCCGATGTTTCCTGCTACTGCTATATGCATAGTATATATTTGTGTTATTTTCGTTTACTTCTTATCGTGTGTAAGGACGGCGGCAGCTGTTTGTTCACAGCCTCATCTATCCTTGCTATCGGCTTCTATCGGGAACAGACCGAACAACTCGCCGTCGATTCGGTCGATGATTTTCGCCAGGTCTTTTGCATTGTTCAGGTAGTCCAGCTCGTCCTTCTCGACGGTCATCACCCGGCCAGGGTACTTGTTATAGATGAAGTCATCGTAGCGCTGGTTCAGGTTCTGCAGGTATTCCAGCTGAATGCTCTGTTCGTACTCACGTCCCCGTTTCTGGATATTCCCTACCAGATGGGGCACCGAGGCTCTCAGGTAAATCATCAGCTGTGGCGGCTTCACTACAGTCATCATCTGTTGAAACAACTCCATGTAGGTCTCGTAGTCGCGGTCGCTGAGGTGTCCCATGGCCTTGTTGTTCTCCATGAAGACGTAAACGCCTTCATAGATCGTACGATCCTGTATGACGGTATGGTCGGCATGGGAGATGTCTATCAGGTCGCGGAAGCGCTCCTTGAGGAAGTACACTTCCAAATTGAACGACCATCGGTGTATATCCCTATAGTAGTCTTCCAGATAGGGATTGTGGTCAACGGCCTCAAAGCGTGCCTCCCATCCGTAGTGTCGCGCGAGCAGCCGTGTCAGGGTCGACTTCCCGCTGCCTATGTTTCCAGCTATTGCTATATGCATTGTTTTAAATAAATAGTATAGGGGGCGGGCATGCCCCACTTCTGGCCATCGAACCAGTATGAGCGTCAAAGGTACAAAGAAGTGGGCAAAAAGCAAAACAATTTCATGTTTTCTTTTGTCCTTTAACTCCCTTTAACGACTAACACAACCATCCCGCCTGGCTCAACGCAAGGAACTCCTTACGCGCGCGTATATAGTAGGGAAAAGAAAAAAAGAACCCACACTTCCCACACTTCTCACACCTAGTTTACGTGGTGTAACATTTCGTGATGTAACATCAGACAAAGTCGGGTCCGGGATTGCAACGCCACACTCATACCTTTAGGTGTGGGATTGCAACGCCAC
>CAMJWJ010000083.1 GCA_946409435.1 uncultured Prevotella sp.
CGAGGCTTTGGAAGATGAGTGTCTCACAAAATGTTAAAACCGCCGAAGTCAGGAGTAGTCGTTATGACATACAGAAACTAAATAAAAATTGTTATTTTAAACCTTGTGGTGGACCCTATAGCTGTGGTACTATGCCGAAGTCTTTTTCCCTTTATTATACAAAAAAATGTAAAATCTTGGATAGTTACGAAAGATTATGCTTACCTTTGCACCCTGTATAGACAGACAAGGCGATGAGCATTACAAGTTTAGTAAGACATATATTCACCGCGCGCATGCGGGAACTCGAGCAGCACCAGACGCACGGCGAGCAGTTGCAGCGCGACGTACTGCGGCACCTGTTGACGACAGCACGCAACACGGAGTACGGCCGTCAGCACGGCTTTGCCACCATCAAGGGCTACGACGACTTCGTGAAGCTGAACCCCGTAAACACCTACGAGGAGCTGAAGGGTGCCATCGACCGTATGCGTCATGGCGAGCACGACGTGCTGTGGCCGGGCCGCGTAAAATGGTATGCCAAGTCGAGCGGCACGACGAACGACAAGTCGAAGTTCATTCCCGTCAGCAGCGAGGGCTTGCAGAAGATACACTATGCCGGCGGCTACGACTCGGTGGCCCTCTACCTGCGCAACAACCCACAGTCGCGGCTGTTCGACGGCCGTGCGCTGATACTGGGCGGCAGCCATGCCCCTAACTACAACCTACCGGGTTCGCTGGTGGGCGACCTCTCGGCCATCCTCATCGAGAACATCAACCCGCTGGCCAACATGGTACGCGTGCCCAAGAAGCAGACGGCCCTGCTGAGCGACTTCGAGTTGAAGCGCGACCGCATAGCCCGTGAAGCCATGACGAAGAACGTAACCAACATCTCGGGTGTGCCGTCGTGGATGCTGTCGGTACTGAACCGCATGATGGAGCTGACGGGGAAGAGCCATCTGGAGGAGGTGTGGCCCAACCTGGAGGTGTTCTTTCACGGCGGTGTGGCCTTTACGCCCTACCGTAAGCAGTACGAACAGCTCATCACGTCGCCCCACATGCACTACATGGAGACCTACAACGCCAGCGAGGGCTTCTTCGGTCTGCAAGACGACCCGTCGGACAAGGCCATGATGCTCATGCTGGACTACGGCGTGTTCTACGAGTTTGAAGACCTCTCCGGCAATACCGGTACCGACGGTGCCATCGTGCCGCTGTGGGGTGTCGAGAAGGACAAGAACTACGCCATGCTCATCAGCACCTCGTGTGGACTGTGGCGCTACAAGATTGGCGACACCATACGGTTTACCAGCACCAACCCCTACAAGTTTGTCATCAGCGGACGCACGAAGAGCTTCATCAACGCTTTCGGCGAAGAGCTGATAGTCGACAATGCCGAACAGGGGCTGGCCTACGCCTGCGAGCAGACAGGTGCCGAGGTGCTGGAGTACACCGCAGCCCCGGTCTTCATGGATGCCCACGCCAAGTGCCGCCACCAGTGGCTCATCGAGTTTTCCAAGTCACCAAGTGACTTGGCACAGTTTGCCACCCTGCTGGACCGGCGGTTGCAGCAGCTCAACAGCGACTACGAGGCCAAGCGCTACAAGGACATCACGCTCCAGCACTTGGAGATTGTCACGGCCCGCGAAGGCCTCTTCAACGACTGGCTGAAGCTGCGCGGCAAGCTGGGAGGCCAGCACAAGGTGCCACGGCTGAGCAACGACCGTAAGCAGATAGAAGAGCTGCTTCGGCTAAATGAGAAATGAGGAATTAACAATGAAGAACGGGAAGTGGGCCGTCATCGTCAGGCGGTACAGGATGACCCTGAAGGGGGGTGTGGGAATGCTGCTGGCAGCGTTTCTCACTTCTCAATTCACATTTCTCATTTCTGGCTGTGCCCGCATGGGCAGTCCCGACGGCGGCTGGTTCGACGACGACCCGCCCCGCATTCTTGGCAGCATCCCCGCTGAGCAGGAGACCGGCGTGACACAGCGCAAGATGACTATCTACTTCGACGAATACATCAAGCTGGCCGACCCGGCACAGAACGTCATCGTGTCGCCTCCGCAGCTGGAGATGCCTGAAATCAGCGCCAAGGGCAAGCGTATCGTCATTGCCCTGCAGGACACGCTATTGCCTAACACCACATATACCATCGACTTCAGCGATGCCATCACCGACAACAATGAGGGCAACGCCCTGGGCAACTATACCTACACCTTCTCCACTGGAGAACAGATTGACACCTTCGAGGTGAGCGGCTACGTCGTTGACGCAGCTAACCTGGAACCCGTCAAGGGCATCAGCGTAGGACTCTACAGCGACCTGGCCGACTCGGCCTTCCGCACCAAGCCCTTGCTGCGCGTGGCACGCACCGACGGCAGCGGCCACTACTGCATCCGCGGCGTGGCTCCCGGCGAATACCGCATCTACGCCTTGCAGGATGTCGACGGTGACTACCGCTACACGCAGAAGAGCGAGATGATAGCCTTCTCTCACCAGACTTACAAGCCGTGGGCTGGCCCTGACACCCGTCAGGACACCATCTGGCGCGACTCGCTGCACATCGACAACATCCTGCAAGTGCCCTACACCCATTTCTATCCCGACGACGTGGTGCTGCTGGCCTTCCAGGTACCGCAGACAGACCGTTACCTGCTGAAGATGGATCGTCAGGAGGCCGACCACTTCACCATGTTCTTCTCCTACGGCGACTCGCTGCTGCCTGTCATCCAGGGTCTGAACTTCGATGCCGACTCTGCTTTCGTCATAGAGACCACGCCGAAGAAAGACACCATCACCTACTGGCTGCGCGACACGACGCTCATCAATCAGGACACGCTGCGCATGGACATCACATACCGTATGACCGACACACTCGGCAACCTGGTGCTACAGACCGACTCCGCCGTCGAAGTGCTGGCCAAGACGCCGTACGAGAAACGCATGAAGGCCCTGAAGAAGGAGATGGAGGACTGGCAGAAGGAACAGGAGAAGAAAAAGAAGCGCGAGGAGGCTTACGACAGCATCTTCCCTGTGAAGATGCTACAGGTGAAATACGACATCCCGCAGTCCATCACTCCAGGAGAGAAGCTGGCCATCACCATGCCTACCCCACTGGCCGCCCTTGACACGTCGGCCATCCACCTGTACTCCCAGATCGACTCGCTGTGGTATCGCACGCCCTACGAGTTCCGACGGTGCGACTCACTGTTGCGACAGTTTACGGTGACGGCCGACTGGCACTATGGCACCGAGTACAGCTTCGAGGTCGACTCGGCGGCATTCACCGACATCTACGGAGTTGTCTCGCCAGCCTACAAGACGGGCATCAAGGTACGCTCGCTCGACGAATACAGCAGCATCGTGCTACAGCTGAGCGGCGTCAGCGATACAGGCATCGTCGTACAGCTGCTCAACAGCAGCGACGCTGCGGTCAGGGAGATACGTGCCACGAGCAGTGGCCGTGCCAAGTTCGACAATGTCATGCCCGGCACCTACTATGTGCGCGCCTTCGTCGACCGTAACGGCAACGGTCTGTGGGATACTGGCGACTACGATGCCGACCAGCAGCCCGAGGACGTCTACTACTATTCCCGCGAGATAGAGGCAAAGGCCAAGTGGGACATCACGCAGCAGTGGAACCTGACAGCCCGCAAGCGTCACCAGCAGAAGCCCGACAAGATTGTCAAGCAAAAGCCTGACAAGCAGAAGAAGCAGATGAAGAACCGCAATGCCGACCGTGCCCTCAAACTGGGCATCGAGTATGTCAAGCAGGAGAAAAAGCTGAAGACTAAAAAGATAAAAATCAAAACAAAGAAGAACAATGAAGACAACAAAGAATAACACATACCTCCGCAGAATGGCCAACGTCCTGTTGCCACTCTGCCTGTTTGTCCTCTTTCCCGTCAGCGCCCATGCACAGTGCGGCATAGAGAACACAGCGTTCAAGTCTGGCGAGTTCTTGGGCTACGACCTCTACTTCAACTGGAAGTTCGTGTGGGTGAAGGTCGGCACCGCCTCGATGTCTACCATCCAGTCGCGCTACAACGGTCAGACGGCCTATCGCAGCAGCCTCATCACCCGTGGCAACAGCCAGCTGGACAACATGTTCGTCATGCGCGACACCCTGCTCTGCTATACCGACGAGGACCTCTCGCCGCTGTACTACCGCAAGGGTGCCCGTGAAGGCAAGCGCTACTACGTCGACGAGCTGTGGTACACATACCCCAAGGGCAACTGCCACCTGAAGAAGCACCGCATCGATGCCGACGGTGAGGAACACTGGAAGGAGGACGAGTACAAGGACTGCATCTACGACATGATGAGCATCTTCCTGCGTGCCCGTAACTTCGATGCCACCAAGATCAAGGTGGGCGACAAGATTCCCCTGCCCATCAGCGATGCCAAGCGCATCACCAACTCATGGCTGAAGTACAACGGCACCACGAACCTGAAGATGAAGAACTCCGACGACAAGTACCGCTGTCTGGTGTTTTCGTTCATCGAGCGTGAAGACGGCAAGAACAACGAGCTGATACGCTTCTACATCACCGACGACAAGAACCACCTGCCGGTACGTCTCGACATGTTCCTCTCGTTTGGTTCCGCCAAGGCTTACCTGACTGGCTTCAAGGGGCTGCGCAACCCGATGGAATCGAAGATTGAATGACCGTGCATGAAGGCCGACGAACTGTTTGACCGATGCTACCGCTTGGCAACGGCAAAACCGTCGCCGGCATCGCTGCGCCAGTTGCACGAGACGTTGGTGCTTGCCTGCAGCGAGGCACTACGCGACACGCCGCAGGCCTTCGGCAACCTCTTCTCACAGGTCGACTACCTCTGTCGCCACAACGGCATCTCGCTGCGCGAGCGCATCGCCATCCAGCTGATGCGCCGCCACTCCAACGGTCATATAGAAGAGAAAGGTGCCGACAGCACCACAGCATTGCAGCACGACAGCACCACAGCATTGCAGCACGACAGCACCACAACATTGCAGCACGACAGCACCACAACATTGCAGCACGACAGCACGACAGCATTGCAGCACCACAGCACCACAGCACTGCAGCAAGAAGAGTGGTGCTACGACCTGCGCTCGCTGGCACATTTTATCTCTGCAGTTTTCCATGTCGACATCCCCCAACAGCTGCTGACACTGCTGCCCATCGAGGGTCGCGCCATCGTGCGCCAACAGACGGCAAAGATTGTCCGGCTGCGCTGCATCGTTGACAGGATGGAACGCACGCAAGACCACGACACGGCCGGCAGCGTTAAGATCACACTGCTCTACGCCACGGCAGCCGACGGCCCCGTGGTGGCAGTATTAGGCGAACACCCCGAACTGGAGGGCGTGCTGCTATGCGAGGGCATGCAGGTCAACCTGCTCGACTGTAGCGTCTTGTCGGCCGACGGCGCCGACGTGCTGGAGGTACGTCCACGCCTTGTCGTCGTCGAGCCAGACTTCCTGGTAGACATCTCCTCCATTGCCGCCTGTTTCCAAGTCTACGGCCACCACCCCTTCAGCTATATCGTCAACAGGCTGAAGCCTCGTGACACCAGCCAGCCGATGCTATTAGGTAACTTCGCCGGCTCGGCACTTGACGACCTGATACACCATCCCGACACCTTCAGCTTTTCCGACACGCTACGCCAGTCGTTCCGCGAGCAGGCGCTGCAGTTCTGTACCTGTGAGCCGTTCGACGGCCAGCGTTTCAAAGAGGATGCCCAACGGCAGGTAGGCAACATCCGCGAGGCTGTAACACTGCTGTTCAGCGGCAAGGCCGACAGCGCTCAGCGCATGGGCAGCCATTACGACCGCAGCCGTGCACTGCTGGAGCCGTCGTTCGTCTGCGAACACCTGGGTCTGCAGGGGCGCGTCGACCTGATGACCGACGACATGCGGCTACTGGTAGAGCAGAAGTCTGGCAAGAACTGGAACATCGAGCGGCTGATGCAGCACCTGCCACCTGTCGGCCAGCACCTCTACTCCGAGACACACTACGTTCAGCTGTTGCTCTACTACGGTGTGCTGCACTACAATTTCCAGCTGCCGGCCGACCGCGTGGACATACGGCTGCTCTACTCGAAATACCCTGCCCGCCAGGGACTGGTAGTGGCAACCTACTACCACCAGCTGTTCTGCGAGGCCATTGGTGTGCGCAACCGCATCGTGACACTCGAACGGCAGATGGCACGCAGCGGCTTCGCCTCGCTCATGCCCCAGTTGCGCTCCGGCGCGCTGTTAGAAGACCCTCGCAAGTCCGACTTCTTCAACCGGTACATCCGCCCCGGCATCGACAGTGTGCTACAACCCCTGCACTGTCTGTCGGCTGCCGGGAGGGACTACGTGGAGCGCATGCTCACCTTCGTCTACCGCGAACAGCTGGCCCAGAAGACTGGTGTGCAGGAGGGCCAGACCGGAGCGCAGGCCGACCTGTGGAACATGCCGCTCAGCGAGAAGCTGGAGACGGGTTGCATACTCATGGGGCCTGTCGTCAGCCACGACACCGAGCACGTCACGCTCAGCATCGACACCACGGCCGTGCTGCCCAACTTCCGCCGTGGCGACATGGTGTATCTCTATCACTATGATACGGAACCAGACGTCACGGCAAGCATATTATATAAAGGTGTGATAGCACGGCTGACCGACACCGAAGTCACGGTGCTGCTGAACGACCGCCAGCAGAACGGGCGCGTGTTCAAAGAGGGGACGTTTGCCGTCGAGCATGCCTCGTCGGACATCACCACCACGTCGGCACTGCGTAGCATCATGGCCTTCTGCCAAGCATCACGGCAGAAGCGCGACCTAATGTTAGGACTCCGCGCCCCACGCCGCGACGCCAGCATCACTTGTTCACGCAGCTATCACCCCTACTACGACGACGTACTGCTGAAGGCCTGCCAGAGCCGCGACTACTTCCTGCTACAGGGACCGCCGGGTACGGGCAAGACGTCGATGGCCCTTCGCTTCCTTGTCGAGGAGGCACTGGCCACCGCTGCCACGCCTGCCGACTCGTTGCTGCTGACAGCCTACACCCACCGTGCCGTCGACGAGATATGTGCCATGCTGACCGATGCTGCCATCGACTACGTGCGGCTGGGCAGTCCTACGTCGTGCGACCCGCGATTTGCCGACCGGCTGCTGGACGGCATGCTGGCCGACAACCCTAAGCTCAGCGACATCCGCCACTTGCTGTCGGGCAAGAACGTGGTGGTGAGCACTACGGCAACACTGCTGAGCCGCCCGTTCATCTTCACGCTGAAGCACTTCCGGCTGTGCATCGTCGACGAGGCGTCACAGATACTCGAGCCAGGCATCATCGGACTGTTAGCCAGCGACAGCGTCGACCGTTTCATCCTCATCGGCGACCACAAGCAGCTGCCCGCCGTCGTACAGCAACCTGACGACGAGCCACGGCTGCACGACTGCCGGCTGTCGCTCTTCGAGCGGCTGCTACGCCAGGAGCAGGCTGCCGGGCGCACCGACTTCACCGCCGTGCTGCGCCGTCAGGGACGCATGCACCCTGACATCGCCCGCTTTCCCAACGAGCACTTCTACTGCCGCGAACAGCTGATGCCCGTACCCCTGCCCCACCAGGAGTCTGACGCGACGCTGGGCTACGACCAGCCGTCGCAGGACTCGCAGGACGACCTGCTGAAACAGCAGAGGGTGCTGTTCTTCCCAACTGAGGAAGTGGAGACGAATTGTGCTACACGTCATACCACCGAGAACACTACCGACAAGGCCAACCCTGCCGAGGCACGGACAGTGGCCGACCTGCTGCGACGCGTCTACCGGCTGGTGGGTGCCGACGGCTTCGACCCTGTTCATACCGTGGGAGTCATCGTGCCCTATAGGAATCAGATAGCCATGATTCGCCATGAGGTGGCGCGGCTGGGCATTGCCGCGCTGAACAATATCAGCATCGACACGGTAGAGCGCTATCAAGGTTCACAGCGCGACGTCATCATCTATTCGTTCACCATACAGCACCCTTACCAGCTGGACTTCCTGACGGCCAACAGCTTCACGGAAGACGGCCACACCATTGACCGCAAACTGAATGTGGCCATGACGCGGGCCCGCAAGCAACTGCTGATGACGGGCAACGCGAAAGTGCTCAGCAAGAATGCCCTCTTTGCCAAGCTCATTGACTTATACAACTACCAAAACCTGCTGATTGTTTAAACAACGGATTGGACGGATTGAACAGATTTTTATAATGATTCACAAAACGGAAAAACCCTTCACCAACGCTGTAATATGCTGCCCGACAATGACTTGCGGTGAAGGGTTCAGTTGAGGCAATGTGATGGGTTACGGTGATGCAATGTGAAGGACCGACAAGATAACGCCCTTCACGAATTCTTCCAATCATTTTTTTGACGCAGTGAGTGGCCTTCTCACGACGGTGAGTGGCCCACTCAATTCCGTGAGTGGCCTAGTTACGACTGTAAGTGGCCTACTAATTGAAATTACTCACTAAGTAAATGCAAAGACCTGCGATGTCACACTCACCTCTTACATCATCCATCTCACATCATCCATCACACATCACACATCCAACCCTTCACCGTATCTTGTTGTATCATTGTACGTTAGCCGCCTGGTGAAGGGTTTTGTTGCACAACGATCTGTCCTTTATATAATAAAAATGAACTCTAATTCTCGTCGACCTGTTTGTCGAGCGTGACAATGGCAGTGGCGTACTTGTCCTTAGCATACTCAAACTCGTACTCGGCCACTATCTGACGACGCGACAGACGGTCGATACGCCACAGCATGACCTGCTGGCCGTTGCCCAGCTCGTTGCTCTCGATGCGTATCATGGCACTGGTAGCCTGGTAAGTACCGTTCAAGGCTCCCCACACGATGTCATAGACTGGCTCACCGTCAACACCGACGACAGGGTTGCCCTCGTCGTCAAGCCGCTCTGTATAGCCGTCGACGTAGGTAATGGCACACGTCGAGTCGCGGCGGAAGATGACCTGCTTGTAGTTGAACTCCAAGGACAGCTCCTCGTCGCTCCTCAGCTCATAGGTGAATGCCCACTCGCCCGGCAGCACCTCGGCCACCAGCGTGTCGTCGCCGTCGTCCAGCTTGTCGCAGCTCACCGCCAGCAGTGTGCAGAGTGCCAGCAGAATGGTGTAAAGTCGTCTCATCATCGTCATTTCTGTTGCAAAAGTACACATATTTTCGGAATTGAACAAATGAATGACGAATTATTTGGAGATGCTTGCTAAGGAAAAAACATTGTTCACGTTTTCGATAATTTTTGGACTTATCACGATAAATCACCCAAAAAACTTTTTTAATTTCAGTATTTTTTTTATCTTTGCACCATACTTTATACTATTAATTATTAATAAATCCAAATTATGAAACAGAAACTCACGTGGATGTTCGCCGCCATCCTGACCATTTGCGGCGCTACGATGCTGTCGTCGTGTTCAGACAACACGGACAACCCAGTAGACAACCAGCCCGTCACGGAGCGTGCCACCTTCGAGAAGCAGCTCTCCACGACACTCGCTGCTGCCTCTGCTGAGCAGAAGAACCTTGAGAGTTCAACGCATGCTGCCCAGGTGCTGACGGCTTTCGTCGAGAACCTTAACATGGAGGCTCTGGCGGATCAGCTTCTGGAAATCATGAACTCCGTCTTATCTAACGCAGAGACTATTGAGTTTGCTAACATGGGCGATCAGGAGGCCGAGGCTCGCGAAGCCCTGAAGAACACGTTCAGCAAGTCGGCCGATGCCGAGGAATTCATTCTGGTCAATGCCCAGGCGGCTTTGGGCGGTATCCGCATGACCTTCACCGAGGGTGAGAAAAAGATGAACTATGAGACTGGCATAGGTGAGGACCTGGTTATCGCCTACTTGAACCCGACAAACGGTGAGAGCACTGAGCTGAAGCTTCGCTTCGACAATCCCGTCGACGGTGTATCCTTGTTCATTGCCAATGTCGTTAATGCCATCCCCGTGGCCATTAAGTTCCCCGCAGCTATCAATCTGACCGTCAACCACACCGACAACGGTGTGCAGAAAGAAGTGCTGAACGGCATCGTGACGCTGGTATCGCCCAGTGGCCAGAAGTACGTCTCGCTGAGGAAGGGCGACTGGGATATCGCTGTCATGCTTGGCACCACCTTGAACGACCGCTTCGAGTTGCCTGCTGCCAGAATCCACCACTTTGCCGACGGCACTATCGAGGCTAATGCCTCCATCTTCGCCAATAGTTCCGAGGTGCTCGGACTGTCCGTCAACAGCGTAGGCACACCCTACAGCGACGAGAAGATGGAAGAGCTGAAGGAGATGCGCCAAGACGGCCCTGTCTTTGCTGCCTTCTACGAGTTGCTGAGCATGTTCAACCACCGCACCGGTGATGCTCAACTGACGCTGATGAACGACCTCGTGTTTGACATCAACCTGACCGACATTGCCAATGCTGCATCAGCCTTCGGCAAGTCTATCAGGCTGCGCCATAACGGCGGCAATCCCACTCAGGCCGACATCGACCCGCTGGTCGAGGAGCTGAACAAGTCGCTGACCTTCAGCGTCAGCCAGAAGAGCACCGGCATCACCGCCGATGGTAAGCTGATGACCGCAAAGATCAATGACCACTTAGTGCCTGCACTGGCCCTGCGCTTCAAGGGTGAGAGTGAATTCCAGGTGATGAACTACAACCTGACCGACGCCGACCGCGAGAACTACAACGCACTGATGCACAGCTTCGATGCTCCTGGCCGTCAGTTGCAAAAGCTGTTCGACGCCTTCGTCCAGAAACGTGACGAATTCAACGAGTTCAACCCGTTTAAATTCTAACACGCTATGTGTAACCGTTGATTTGTGCAACGCTTCAAAACAAACCAACAAAGAGTGGCGGCTGTTCCTCACGGACAGCCGCCACTGCTTGATTTTGCCTTTCGCTGTTTGTATTATTCAGCGGGGTTGTAGATGTTGATCTTCGTGATGACCATATTCTTCTTCACCTGAACGACGATGTAGCCGCTGCCATTTTCAGCAGGAGTCACACTCTGAATCTCGATCTTGGCGCCAGAAGCAATGGTGCTCTCGCCAGTAACCAGGGCTGTGCCATTGACCGTAGCAGTAGCACGCGGTCTCCACTCCAGTGACTCGTCGCCGATGCCGTCGCCGATAGCCCACAGGATTTCCTTGGCGTCGTCGGCAGCCTCATCGGCATTGTAGAAAATCTCCACAGCAGAACCAGCCTGCAGACCGTCGATGGCAAACTCGCGGTTGTTCGGGCACTTCAGACCTGTCTCAATCATGTTGCCGTTGATGCGGTCGCTGCGGCGCCATACGTGGCATACCTGAGGCAGCACGCTACCCTCGGCCCACTCGTAACCCTTGTAGTCCTGACGCTTGCTGTCGGTCTTTTCGGCCTTCTCCCATGCGAAGAATGCCTGTCCGTTGCTGGCACTGCCGTTCTTGTTGCCAGGATTCTCTGCTGCGGCACCTGCTGCTGCGAAGTCGTACACCAGGTCAGGCTCAGCAACCACGATCTCAGGCTCTGGCTCAACGGGAATGTCACTCTGTGAACACGACTGGAAACCCAGTGCACCGGCACATGCAAGCACGAAGCTCAACACATAATTAGTCTTTTTCATAATGATTTGTTTTTAAATTTTAAGTTATTAATTAAAAAAAAAGAAGTTGTAGCTTGCTCTATCAATCTGCAAAAGTAATGTTTTTTTATAATTCTTGCAAATTTTTGGATAGAAATTTTATCACATTTGTTTGAAAAACTGCAAAAACGGCAAAACAAGTGTTGCTTGACATATATTATTAAAAATAACGAAAGAAAAATATTTTTTGTTGAAAATGAGGTAGTATGCTGCTTTTTTTGTAATTTTGCACCCTATTGATATAACGTTATACATTTATGGCAGAAAACAAGAAGATTAAGACAGCACTCATCTCCGTATTCCACAAGGATGGGCTGGAGGAGCTGCTAAAGAAATTGAACGACGAGGGCGTGAAGTTCTTGTCGACTGGTGGTACGCAGACATTCATCGAGTCGCTCGGCTACGCTTGTCAGAAAGTAGAGCAGGTGACTACATACCCCTCGATACTCGGCGGCCGCGTCAAGACACTGCACCCGAAAGTCTTTGGAGGCATCCTCGGGCGCCGCGACAACGAAGGCGACCGTGAGCAGATGGCACAATACGACATTCCCGAGATTGATCTGGTCATCGTCGACCTCTATCCCTTCGAGCAGACCGTAGCCAGTGGTGCCTCGGAAGAAGACATCATCGAGAAGATCGACATCGGCGGCATCTCGCTGATACGTGCCGGTGCGAAGAATTTCAACGATGTCGTGATAGTCCCCTCCAAGGCTGAATACTCCGTACTGTTAGACATCCTGAACCGCCAGGGTGCCGAGACCACTAAGGAGCAGCGCCGCATGCTGGCCACACGTGCCTTCGGCGTCAGCTCGCACTACGACACTGCCATACACGAATGGTTTAACAAGTAAGTAATGGGTATCGGTAATGAGTAATTATGATTAGAAATACGATGCTGAAAGTGCTTGTGATGAGGACGCGCATTGTAATCATAATTACTAATTACTCACTACTAATTGCTAATTAAAAGAAAAAAGACTATGGGATTTTTTAGTTTTGTGCAAGAGATTGCAATGGACCTGGGTACGGCCAACACCATTATTATCAGTGATGATAAGA
>CAMJWJ010000084.1 GCA_946409435.1 uncultured Prevotella sp.
GACGCTGTACTACAGCCACGGCTTCGCCATCAACTGGAGCGACCGCACGGGTGTCGTACCCCCGAAGGACGTCGACGTCATCATGGTGGCCCCCAAGGGCAGCGGCACCAGCCTGCGCACCATGTTCTGCGAGGGCCGCGGACTGAACTGCTCGTATGCCGTCTATCAGGACGCTACCGGCAAGGCCAAGGAGAAGACGCTGGCCTTCGGTATCGGTATCGGTGCCGGCTATCTGTTCGAGACAACCTTCCAGCGCGAGGCCACCTCTGACCTCACCGGTGAGCGCGGCTCGCTGATGGGTGCCATCCAGGGTCTGCTGCTGGCACAGTATGAAGTGCTGCGCGAGAACGGCCACACGCCCTCCGAGGCCTTCAACGAGACTGTTGAGGAACTGACCCAGAGCCTTGGCCCGCTCTTTGGTGCCAAGGGTATGGACTGGATGTACGCTAACTGCTCGACCACCGCTCAGCGTGGCGCACTGGACTGGGCACCGCGTTTCCACGATGCCATCAAGCCCGTCATGGAGTGGCTGTACTACTCGGTGAAGACCGGTAACGAGGCTCAGATTACCATCGATGCCAACTCGAAGCCCGACTACCGTGCCGGACTGGAGAAGGAGCTGGAGGCTATGCGCAACCAGGAGATGTGGCGTGCCGGCGAAACCGTCCGCAAGCTGCGTCCGGAGTATCAGGAGGACTAACCGTAGTCCCACCTGGTCGCTTTTGACCACTGGTTGCTTTTGGCCACGGAATACTTTTGACTACGAATAACGCGAATTTCACGAATTGCTACGCCCTACAAGTGCTGTGTGTTGTAGAACAATTCGTGAAATTCGCGTAATTTGTAGTTCTTTCTTGTAGTTGTCCTTTTTTGACAACCCGTTGTAATATTGGCTCCCGGGGTGAGGCTTAGAACCGGCGGGCCAGCGCGTCGATGATGTCGCTGGCCACCTCCTGTTTAGGCTTACGGTCGTAGTCCTGCTGGCCGTCGCGGTCGATGATGCTGATCTGGTTCTCGTCGGAGCGGAAGCAGGTGCCCTTGTTCTGCAGCGAGTTGAGCACGATGAAGTCAAGGTTCTTCTTCTCCAGCTTCTTGTGCGCGTTGGCCTGCTCGTCGTTCGTCTCTAAGGCAAAGCCCACCAGCAGCTGGCCGTCGCGCTTCATCTTACCTAACTGGGCAGCAATGTCGGGATTGGGTTGCAGCCGCAGCAGCAGCTCGTCGCCCTCGCGCTTGATCTTCTGCTCGGCCACATGCTCAGGACGGAAGTCAGCCACGGCGGCACACAGGATGGCGGCATCCTGACTGGGGAACGCCTTGGTAGCAGCATCGTACATCTCCTGGCAACTCTCCACGTCAATGCGCTGGACCATCTCGGCACAGGGGACACTCAGCCCGACGTTGACGGGACCCGCCACCAGCGTCACCGTAGCACCACGGCGGGCACACTCCTCGGCAAGTGCAAAGCCCATCTTGCCGCTGGAGTAGTTGCCGACGAAGCGCACGGGGTCTATCTTCTCGTAGGTAGGACCGGCGGTAATCATGATGCGCTTGCCCTGCAGGTCCTTCTGCTCGAAGAACATGTCGAGGCAGGCCACGATGCGCTCAGGCTCCTCCATGCGCCCCTTGCCTTCCAGCCCGCTGGCCAGAAAACCGCTGGCAGGCTCGATGATGTGGTTGCCGAAGGAGCGCAGCCGCTCCATATTCTGCTGAGTGGTGGGGTGCTGGTACATGTCGAGGTCCATGGCGGGTGCAATGAACACGGGGGCTTTCATCGACAGGTAGGTGGTGATGAGCATGTTGTCGGCAATGCCGTTGGCCATCTTGCCCAGCGTCGAGGCCGTACACGGTGCGACGAGCATGGCATCGGCCCACAAACCCAGCGCTACGTGGGAGTGCCACGTGCCGTCGCGCTGTGAGAAGAAGTCGCTGATGACGGGCTTCTGGGTCAGTGCCGACAGGGTAATAGGCGTGATAAACTCCTTTCCGGCAGGCGTGATGACTACTTGCACCTCGGCACCGGCCTTGACAAGGCAGCGGATGATGAGGCACGCTTTATAGGCGGCTATGGAGCCAGTAATGCCTAATACGATCTTTTTCCCTTTGAGCATGGATTATACTATATGAAAGAATGAAAGAAACGGGGCAGAACCCCGTTTTGCATTATTTCTTTGCTTCACGCAGACGGATGCGCGTCAGCACCTGCTTGGTGTTGTAAGTGAAGTCGCCACCCAGTATCCAACTGTAGTAGCCGGGGTCGAAGCGCAGCACGTCGGCAACAGGGACGCCCTTATGCTTGCCGAAGTTAAACACCTCGGTGCGCTGGCCGTTGACCTCAGCCCACACAATACGCCCGGCGAAGTCGACATTGTCGTTGACCTTCGAGAAGTCGGCCAGTGCCTGCATGTCGTTAGGCAGCACGCGGTCCTTAGGGTCTTCGCCCAGTGCCAGCTGGTGCTCCTCGGTGTAGTAGTCCAGCTGTCCTTGCAGCACACGGTAGGTGGCCTCGGTGTCTTGGTCGGCACGGTGTGCCTCGAAGTCGTCTTCCATCTTGCGACCGCAGTAGAACTTGTAGGCTGCCGCCAGGTTGCGGCGCTCCATCTTGTGGAAGATGGTCTGCACGTCAATCAGACGGCACTTAGAGAAGTCGAAGTCGATGCCGGCGCGCAGAAACTCCTCGGCCAGCAAGGGCACGTCGAAGTGGTTGCTGTTGAATCCGGCAATATCACTGCCGCTGAACACCTCCTCCAGCTTCTTGGCCAGCTGGCTGAACGTCGGCTTGTCCTTGACGTCGTCGTTGGAGATGCCCGTCAGCTCGGTAATCAGCGGTTCGATGGTCTTCTCCGGGTTGATGAGCTCGTTGCCGCGCACTTCCTTTCCGTCGGGGAATACCTTAATGTATGACAACTGGATGACGCGGTCCTTGACCAGGTCAAGTCCCGTCGTCTCCAAGTCGAAAATCACGAGTGGCTTCTGTAGGTTCAGTTTCATTGCTCGTTCTTCATTTTGCATTTCTCATTTCAGCGATTAGACTGGCCTAATCGTTGATAAGCATGGGCATCATCAGCATGAGCACATCCTGGTTCTCAGGCTGCTCGGAGGGGAGCACCAGTCCTGCACGGCTGGGATCGGCCAGCTGGATGATAACCTCCTGGCAATCGAAGTTGCTCAGTATCTCGATGAACGAAGAACCCTTGAAGCCAATGCTCATCGGCATGCCGTTGTATTCGCACGACATACGCTCGGTAGCTGTCTTCGAGAAATCGTAGTCCTCGGCATCGAGCTGCAGCGTGCCACCCTCCACATGGAAACGGATGAGGTTGCTGGAGTCGTTGGCAAACGGCTGCACGCGGCGCAGGGCTGCCAGCAGACCCTGACGGTCGACAGTCAGGATGTTGGGATTGTTCTGAGGAATGACTGAGTTGTAGTTCGGGTAGCGGCCTTCGATGAGCCGGCAGGTAATCTGACCCTCATCAAAACTGATCTGTGCGTTGCGCTCGTCGAAGCGGATGATGACGTCGCCACCATCCTTGCCTAACAGGGCCTTCAGCAGTGAAGCCGGCTTCTTGGGCAGGATGAACGAGGCAGGCTGGTCGCTGTGGATGTTGAGCAGCTTGTTGCGTACCAGTTTGTGGCCGTCGCTGGCAACGAGAGCCAGATATTCGGGAGTGAGGTCGAAATAGATACCGTTCATCACAGGGCGCAGCTCGTCCTGGGCGGTGGCAAATAGCGAACGGTTGATATTCTCGGCCAGCACGGCGTTGGAAATGACAATCTGCGTGGCACTGTCGCTGACAACCTGAGTCTGCGGATATTCGTCGGCATTCTCGATAGGCAGAGAGAATAGTCCGTTCTGGTAGGTGATCTTGGCAATGTTGGCTTCCTGATCAACGTCGAAGGTTATCGGCTGCTCCGAAAATCCCTTCACGGCCTCTAACAAGTCGTGGTTGCCAACAGCAAAGCACCCGTTGCCGTCGCTCTCTACCAGTTCCAACTGTGTGTTCATCACGTTCTCGCTGTCTGAGGCAGTGAGGTAGAGGACTTGGTCCTTGATGTTAAACAGGAAGTCTGCCAGTATGGGCAAAGAATTCTTGCTGTTGATGACTCTTGCGAGTGAGTTGAGTTTGCTGCTAAGTGCAGTGCTTGATACTGTAAATCTCATCTTTATTGCTGTTTTTAGTTTTGTTCTCGTACAAATTGAGTACAAAAATACAAAAAGTCTTGTTCAAATGCAAAAATATTTGGAGAAAATTGCGCTTTTTACAATTATTTTCCGTAATTTCGCAATCTGAAACAGAAAAATGTCATTAAAAACAAATAAAAAAGTATGGATTTAACAGGAAAAATCATTGCCGTGTTACCGGCAAGCAGTGGTGTCTCTGCACGCACTGGCAATTCATGGATGTCGCAGGACTACGTAATCGAAGTGCCTGGCCAGTATCCCCGTAAGTGTCTGTTCCGCATCTTTGGTGAGGACCGCATCAAGCAGTTTAACATTCAGCCAGGTGAGGATCTTACGGTGCAGTTTGATATTGATGCCCATGAGTACAACGGCCGTTGGTTCAACGATATCCGTGCCTTCAATATCATTCGTGGAGGTGTCGTACCTCCCGTAGCAGGTGCTGCCCCTGTGGCAGGTGCTGCTCCGTTCCCCCCTCAGCCAGCTGCTGCTGAAGCACCGCAGAGTAGCGCTGCTCCGTTCCCGCCTGCTCAGGAACCTGCCGGTGAGGGCAGTGCCGACGACCTACCTTTCTAAGCAGAGGTGCGTCAGCCAATAAGGTAAGTGTTGCGCCCGTCTGATCGTGACGGTTGCAGCAAGCAAACAGTAAAGTGTCCGTCGGCTAATAGCTGACGGACACTTCCGTTCCTGGTTCTATCGTAATCTGACGATTGCCTACTATCAGGGTGCCGCGGCCTTCTGCACCACATACTGTTATCTGTTTGCGGTCCATCTTGATGTGTATCTTTCCCTGCGGGGTGGGTACGTCGCCTTCCATCCATTCCAATCCGCCCAGACAAGGGCGTACCATATATTCAGCATAGCCAGGCTTGGTGGGCTGAACGCCTAAGAAATACTTACCGACCAGATAGATAGGTGAGGCTCCCCAGGCATGACACAGTGACTTGCCGTAGGGACGGCCGTACATGGCGAGATGCTGCGTGCCGGTCTCGGAGGGTACGTATTTCTCCCAGAACGAGGTGGCACCTTCGCGTAGCATGCCTCCCCAGTAGGTTTTCATCTCCTTGAGCACCTGCTCCTGCATTCCTGCTATACAAAGAGTCTCCAACTCATAGAATCGCATGTAGGGCGTGGTGATGGGGTCGACGTCGGGATTGAGCATCACGCTTTGCATAATCTCGCGGCGCTCTTCCTCATAGGCTAAGCCATAGAGGATGGCAAACATGTTGGGGAACTTTGTAATCTGGCGGTTCATCTTGCCGTCTTCGATGGCATGCTGGTATGCTTTCTGCTCGTAGCTCCAGAAAGTCTGCTTGATCTTGTTGCGCAGCACTTCTGATCTTATGCGGTAGTCGCTCTTGTTGATGCCCAGCAGCTTGGCACAGACAGCCATCGTCTCCATGGACTTCATGAGCAAGATCTGCTCGAAGCACAGGATGCCACGTTTGTGCATGGGGAAGTCCACCCAGTCGACGAATATCCAGTCGTCAGGCAGCCCTTCTGCCATGCCGTCGTCATTGGTGCGGCTGAGCACGTAGTCCATCATGGTCTCCATGCGAGGCCACATCTCGCGGACGAAAGCCACGTCGCCAGTGTACTGGTAATAGTCGAGGATGGACTTGAACCAATAGAACGTGTAGTCCATGATAGTATTGATGTGTGCCGTCACGGGATCTTTGCCACGCAGCTGACGGATGGTGCGCTTGACACATTCGGAGTCGAAACGCAGGTAGTAGTTCATCAGATATGACTGGATGGCATCGCCGCTCCACGTCCACCGGTCACGCTTAATGCCGTCCATAAAGAACTCGCGGGTGGTGAGGTCCATTGTGTAGGCTGCGGTATCCCATATCCTGTTCAGCTCCTCGTCAGAACATTGGAAAGAACCGCTGTGCGACAGATCGTGAGGCGCATATTCATAGTCCATCAGCAGGTCGTCGTAGGTGCTGCCGTCCTCTGGTTCGACGTAGACGTAGCGGAAAGCTTTGGAGGCAGTGGCACAGTCGCTGCGTTCCATACAACCGAGGGTGTCGAGGGTTTCGCAATGGTCACGGTCGAGGGCCTCTTCGCGGCTCTCACCATAATAGATGTGAAGAATGCCCTGTAGGCCTATTACCTTCAGATAACCGAAAGTCTCGCGGCCGAAGTCGTAGAGTGTCCCACGTGCCGTGACATCTTTTTGGCTCACTGGTCGCAACTCCTTGCGGTACAGCCGGTAGTGGGAGGGGAAAGTGTCGGGACTGTCGAAGCACCACGAAGCGGCAGGTACGTAGATGCCAGAACCGTGGGCCACACCGTTCTCATCAATCCAGAGCTTGTCCTCATAAGTCGCCAGCCATGAAGAGTCGGTATGGATAGTCTTCCCGTCGATAAAGAGGGCGGGTGGGGTTGTCTGGTTCCATACTTTCAGGTTCAGCTGATGCTCACCGGCAGGTATCGTGAAACGGAAACGGGGCGCTGCTGCGGTGTCTCTATCAGGAGGAATGGGAACGATGCGCTGCAGCTTGCCGTCGAGCGCGAGGTTGAGTTGTCCCTCACAGGTGATGTCGACTGTTTCTTCCTCTGTGAGCATGACCTTCTTGGAGAACTCCACCGTAGGCCAGTGTGAATCCTGCTTCCAGAAAGGAGGGAACATGGCACCACGCTCTGTGCGCCGATTATTAAAGATGTTGCCTAACCATACCTCGAAGTCGCCGGGGTACCATATCCAAGTTGCTTTATTCATATGTCCCTGCACGCTTCTTGATTTGCTCGTTTACCTGAGGCCCGTTGTTCAGCCATGTGTTTCCCGGTCCGTTGGCATTCTGGAGATACTTCTCGGCAGGTGTCCAGTTGTCCTTTACCGTGATGTTCGACGACCCTTCGTCGGTATAGAGGTAGAACCAGTGGTTAGGGTCGTGGACGTAGGATGGTGTGGCGATGTCGCGCACCACATTCTCGCTGATAACGGTGCCCGGCTGATTGCCAAGGGTATAGATGCCGGCACAGTCGTACATGTGCTGGGCGTAGTTATAAATAAGGTTCGCGTGAACGCGGTTGTCCTTCATGCACACCATGTCACGGTTCCAGCCCCAGCCAAGGCTGATGGCTGTATAGGATACGTCGTGGATGGTGTTGTGCTCGATGTTGATGCCGCTGACGTAGCCGGCACAGATGGCCACACAGCCCCAGTCCTCGTTGCTGACACCGTAGAAGTGACTGTTAGCTATCACCTGCTGGCTGCATACCTCGCGGAAGTCGGTGGGCTGATAGGGCCGGTGGGTTTCCAAACCAGCTGGTGAGAAGGAACCACAGACGTAGCCGTTCATGGCAATATCAGTAAACGTGCAGCTTGTTGTCGTGCCACCGCGACAGCCTAAGACATAGTCGAGCCCCGAGCCTCCCAGGTGCTCGAAGCGGCAACGCTCAAAACTGACATGCTCGGCATAGCGCAGTTCCACGGCAGCGTCAGCGCGACCAAGCCATCCCTGATTGTCCAGCTTGTGGTTGTTGGGACGGTCAATCTGTGGGCGTAGCTTGTAGGCCTCGGTGAGAAACATGCCAGCCTGTAGAGGTACATGACCCTGCAACGAGGGACGCATCCAGGTGGTATAGCTGAAGGTGACCCCCTTGATGTTGATGTCGCGCACCGGATGTTCTGACGTGCCTATTACTTCGACAAGTGTTTCCAATACAGGGACGGTGGCATTGAGCGACTGGGGAGTTTCACCATCACGTGGCATGTAGTACAACCGATGGTCGCGGATGTCGTGGTACCATTCTCCTGGTTCGTCGAGTAGTTCTCTGGCGTTTGTCAGGTAGAAAGGCGACGGATGCCCTGTGTTGGGAGTCATGGGCGATGGCCATGGGTGTTCAAATTGTATCTTAGCCTCGGGGGCGTGGAATTGTACTGCAGCGGAATCGCCTTGTAGCTTGATACTCTTTATGCGAAGGTTGCTGGTACACCACATCTCGTGCAGCACCATTTCAGTGTATGGGGCATGAACGATTTTCTCTACGGCTTTCCTTGGAACCCAAAGCACACGGTGCTTCTTGTCGTAGGTACGGATGCGGTACATCTGCTCGAAATCGCTGACGTCACGGGCACGGACTGCTTTCTGACCGTTGACCCACAGCTGCCGGAAGTCAATGGGCCGACCGTTAAAGTCGGGCACGTCGGCCACCAGCAATTTGCCCTGCCGCTTCCAGCCCGTGATGGCTATGCCACCGCTGACAACGGCCTCGTCGCCCTCGATGTGCAGCCCGCTGTCTTCAGGACGTAGACGCAGCGGCTCGTACAGTGGGTAGACACCTTTTGCCAGATGGATGGTTACCGCAGTGGCCTGCCCCTGACGGTGCATCTCGCGTGCCTTACGTATGGCATCGGCGAGAGACGAGTCTGGTGTGATGTGCAAGTCGGCTGCACTGGCAGCCACGTAAAAGAGGAGCGTTAGTGCGAATATAATATTTTTCATCTTCTATACCTTATTATTATATAGACGCACAGCGCTCCTCTTTGTCACCTCTTAATCGTCAAGGCTTTTGGAATTTCAGCGTCGTGACGGGGCGGAGAAGTTGGCCTGTATTGTAATCTATGTTGTAGTTGCCATTAACAACAAATCCCTTAATACTTTCTCCATCTGACCGATAATAGATGGAATTACCTAAAGGTGTTGTTTCTGTATCCCCATCGAAGGCTGCGTTGAATGGTCCCAAATTAATGGCTTTTGCCTCATCCTCTGTCGGCAGTCTCCATCCTGTTATGCCCTCGATGTCGAATGCTGGCAGTGCCGCAGCTATCTCGGCTTTAACTTCATCTTCCGTCTTGCTGCTGCCGCTGATTTCTACCGCCTTCTTGTGCAACAGTGTGGCAATTACGTAGTTGCCTGTCTCGTCATCCTTGACAGATACGACGAAGCAGTCCTTGTACTTCGTATTGGTTGCTGGTGCGGTACCCTCTTCAACCCCTTCTTCAGGATTCTGCGGCTGTTGTGGATCTTCTGTCGTACCGTTCTCGCCAAATGTGAAGTTCACGGTGATGTCTTCACCCCAGAGGGCACCACTGATGGTACCCTCCATGCGGATGCCCTGCGTGCCGATGTACTGGCCGGTGATGTTGACGTGGTGGTTGGCTTCCAGTGCCTGCGGACATGGGTAGGTGTAGCTGGTCTGTCCGTTGGCGTCGGTCAGCGTCACCTTTACCGTGGCTCCTCCGACAGCGGGCATCATGAAGAGGCTGTTGGTGCTACACCATGTGGTACCGTCTGACAGCTGTTCCAGACTGACTGACTGCTCTACGGTCTCTGTCGTGTAGTTGCCGTTGAGCAGGAGTCCTTTGCTGATGGGGTAGATAGACACTGTGACAGCAGTGACGTCAGCCGGCACGTGGTTGATTTCGACGTGTTGCAACTGCATCACCTTACGGGTCAGGGCCAGTGCCAGCGTGTTGGTTTCCTGCTGACCAATCTTGATGCTGCTTGCCGCTGTCATCAGGTCAGCCTCTGCGGCGCCTTCCTTGCGCACAATCTCGCTGGTGGCTGTTGCGTCGGTTGAGGAAGGCAGCGTGTAGTTGCCTGACGTTGCACCAGCAATGGCGTACACATGGTATTCTCCTGCGGGAAGTGTTGCTGCCAGTTCGTCGTCACCGTCGTTAAGCGTCAGCCTTGAGTAGCATAGCCCGTCAGCATCCATGATATACACCGTGACGGGATAGCTGATAGCCCCGACGTCGCCAGGTGCTCTCGTCACAATGTTCAGTCTGCTGGTGGCTTCGGGCTGTTGCTCGCCCTCTTCATCGACGATGCTTTTCTCGCACGACCATAAGGCAGTCAGTGCGGAAAGTAGTAGACATAATTTTAAAATGTTCTTCATTGTTGTAGTTGTTAATAGTATAAAAGTAAATATTTGTTTTCTGTCATCTTTAAGTTTTGTCGAGCAACTGAGGTGTTTCCTACTTCAGTGTCTGTGTGATTCCCTGTTCTCGGTGGCAGATGCGTACCTCTATGCCGAACTTCTCGTGTATGTGCTCTGCCAAGTGCTGGGCAGAATAGACCGAGCGGTGCTGTCCGCCGGTACAGCCAAATGAGAACATGAGCGATGTGAAGCCACGCTGGATGTAACGGCGCACGTGAGCATCGGCCAGTTTGTATACGCTGTCGAGGAAAGTCAGTATCTCTCCGTCGTCCTCAAGGAAACGGATGACAGGCTCGTCAAGTCCCGTCAGCTGCTTGTACGGCTCATAGCGCCCAGGGTTGTGGGTGGAGCGGCAGTCGAATACGTAGCCGCCACCATTGCCCGACTCGTCGTCGGGAATGCCCTTGCGGTAGGAGAAACTGTACACCTTAACAACCAACGGCCCTTGTGCATCGTACTTAGAAAATGTAGGAGGCCCGTCTTGTGGGTGAGGCTTGTAGGGATTCTTGTCAGTCGTCTTGTAACCATCGGCACGCGAAGCGACTGTCTCTATCTGTCGGAACTGTGGCAGTGACGTCAGCCGCTGCAGCACGTCAACAAGATGCGGATAGGGGAAGCTACGCTCGTTGAGCAGCTCACGCAGGTTCTGCATGGCCGGCGGTATACTCTCGATAAAGTGCTGCTTGCGCTCAAAATAACCACGGAATCCGTATGCTCCTAACACCTGCAGCTGACGGAAGAGCACAAAGAGGCTCAGCCGCTCGACGAAGCGGTGGGGTGTCGGCACCTCGGAGTATTGTTTCAAGGCAGTATAGTACTCGTAGACCAGTTCACGGCGAAGCTTGTGCGGATACTTGGCACTGGCCTGCCAGAGGAATGATGCCAGATCGTAGTAGTAGGGGCCTCGGCGCCCACCTTGGAAGTCGATGAAATACGGCTTTCCGTCGGCATCGAGCATGACATTGCGTGCTTGAAAGTCACGGTAGAGGAAGCACTGCGTGTCGCCGGCTGCCGTTAAGTCCTTAGCCAGTAGTCTGAAGTCAGCCTCCAGTTTCAGCTCGTGGAAGTCCAGCTCGGTGGCCTTCAGGAAGCAGTACTTGAAGTAGTTCAGGTCGAAGAGCACGGAATCGGTATCAAACTCCGCCTGCGGATAGCAGTTGGTAAAGTCCAGCTCGCGAGCTCCGCGAAGTTGGATGTTGGGCAATTCGCGGATGGTCTGCTTCAGCAGTTCCTGTTCCTTCAGCGTGTAACGCCCTCCTGCCTCACGGCCTCCGCTGATGGCATCGAACAGCGACACATTGCCGAGGTCGGTCTGTATGTAGCGCAGCTCGTCGTCGCTGACCGCCAGTATTTTAGGTACGGGTAACTGTCTGCGGGTAAAGTGACGTGCAAGATAGACGAAGGCGTGGTTCTCGTCGCGGCTTGTACCGATACACCCCACCACGCTTTCGCCTTGTGCTGATGTCATGCGGTAGTATTGGCGGTTGCTGCCGCCTGCTGAGAGTGGCATGACGCTTTGTGGCTCTGCCCCGCACCATTGCCGATAAAGTAGTAATAGTTTTTCCATGTTTTACTTTAGCGGATTCCAGCCCTGTGCTTTCAGTTCAAACTCCTGGTCGTCGCGGCTAACCAGCACATGGCCCAGCTCTTCGCGTGTGATGTGTCCGATCAGATGTACGTCGTCGAGAGCCTGTATGCGCTCATGGTCGCCGATGGGTACGGTGAAGAGCAGTTCATAGTCCTCGCCGCCGTTGAGTGCACAGGTGGTGACGTTCATGTTCATCTCCTCGGCCATGACAGCCGTCTGGTAGTCGATGGGCAACTGCTTCTCAAAGATGCGGCAACCGACATGACTCTGCTTGCAGATGTGCCTCAGCTCTGACGACAGTCCGTCGCTGATGTCCATCATGGCCGTTGGATGGATACCTGCCTCGCGGAGCTGTTGTATGATGTCGCCGCGGGCCTCCGTCTTCAGCTGACGCTGCAGCAGATACTCCTTGCCTGCGAAGTCGGGTTGGAAGTCAGGGATCTTGACGGGCGACCCGTCAGCAGTATGCTTACGCTTGGCTTCGTCGACCATCTGGTAGTAGACAGTTTTCTCTCGTTCCAGTAGTTGCAATCCCATATAGGCTGCGCCAAGGTCTCCGCTGACGCAGATGAGGTCAGTCTCCTTGGCACCGTTGCGATAGACGATGTCTTCCTTGCGTGCCTCACCGATGCAGGTGATGCTGATGGCCAGTCCTGTGTAGCTGCTGGTAGTGTCACCTCCCACGATGTCGACGCCCCACTTCTCGCAGGCGAGTCGCAGTCCGCTATAGAACATCTCCATGTCCTCGACCGTGAAGCGCTTGCTGAGAGCCAGCGATACGGTCATCTGCCGTGGGGTGCCGTTCATGGCAAAAATGTCGCTGATGTTCACCATGGCCGACTTATAGCCGAGGTGCTTCAGGTCAATGTAGGTGAGGTCGAAGTGTACACCCTCCATGAGCATGTCAGTAGTGATGAGAACCTCGGTGTCGGGATAGTGAAGTACGGCGCAGTCATCGCCTACGCCGTACTTTGTTGATG
>CAMJWJ010000085.1 GCA_946409435.1 uncultured Prevotella sp.
GCTGCTTCTGCTCGTATGTTCGCCATGGACTTCGGCGAGGGAGAGACGACGGGAATCATCTCCATTGAACATGGAACATTGAACATTGACCATTCTGTCTACGACCTGCAGGGCCGCCGCGTAAATGGCGCAGCCCAGAAGGGTGTGTATATTCAGAATGGTAAGAAGTTAATCATTAAGTAAAAGTATGGAGGACAGAGATATGACAAAGAAAGAATATCAGAAGCCCGTGATGGAGGTCATAGAGTTGCAGCACAAGAGCCAGATTCTGGCCGGGTCTGTAACGAGCGTTACGACCACGGGCCTTGACATGGGAGATGAACTGGTGTTGCCACCTGGTGGCCTGCCCGGAACCCCATGGGACGACGCGATGTAAAATCCTGAACAAATCATCGGGGGGGGCAGTGCGCCATGTGTGCGCATTGTCCCCCCCGGTGTATTCCTTGACATACTTACTTGAAAATTGACAATTCTTAAGGATGTAGGAAATGTGTTTTTGTTTTTACCAGAATTCGTTTTATTTCTTCTTTTTCTTTTCGTAGTATACGACCATGTCTTGCGCCCGTTTCATCATGTCGGCGAGCTGTTTGGTGGGCTTGGCTTCCCGGTGGGCAACGTCCAGGAACTGGCGGTAGTACTGTTAGGCCTGCTCGTCGTCCTTAATGAGGTAGCCTAGCGCGTTGGCTATGTTGTAGTACGTTGCCATGGAGGTGGGGTTGTATGTCAAGTGTCGTTTCCATGATTCAACGGCTTTATCGTAGTGCTTGGCCAGGTAGTATCCCTCGCCCTGCGACAGGGTGATGGCTCGCATGGCCACCGTGTCGGGCTGCATCAGGTCGAGGGCCAGCGACAGGTAGCTGAGGCCCTCGTCGTAGCGGTGGGTGTCGACGCTGACTACGCCGAGTCGCCAGGCGGCGCCGGGGTGCTTCATGTTGCTGAGCCAAAGGGCTGGTTTCAAACACTCGTAGGCCCGCTCCAACGAGTCGGTCTTGGTGTAGCACATGCCGGCAGAATAGAGCGTGCTGAAGGTAGAGTCGCCCTGCTGTAGCAGTCGCTCGTACAGCTTGCTGGCCGCCGTGTAGTCGCCGTTAAGTAGCCAGGCCTCGGCCTCGGCGCGGTTGACGAGGATGTTGGTGGAGTCTTTCAGCGTGTACTTCAGTGCACAGACGATACCCTTCTGTGGCTGGTCGCTGCGGGCGTAGGCCAGCGTCAGTCCGGCCACCACCTCGCCGTCCATGGGGTAGTGGTTCAGCAGCTGCGCTGCCCAGTACATGTAGGCGCCCATGTCGCCCTGCTGCTTGTAGCTGTTGGCCAACTGGCGGAAAGCCTCGTGCGTCAGGCTGTCCTCGGGCATGTTCTTTAGCAACTCTGCCGTCTGGCGGTAGTTGGCACGCTTGTACTGACAGTCGGCCAGCTTTAGGCGCAGCTGACGGGGAACGCGGTCTTCGGGCACGTAGCTCTTGGATGTAGGGCTGGTCGGGTCGCTGTCGTTCATGGTGAAGTAGACGGCATCGCGCTGCTGCGCCTTGTCGTAGGCTTGCTGGTAGTACTTTAGTGCCTCGTAGGTGTTGTACTGCTGCATCAGGCTGTCGCCACGCTGCACGAGCAGGGCAAGAGAGTCCAGTCCCTCGCCCTTGGCGGTAGTGACCGACAGCAGGGCGAGGGTGAACAATGTGAGTGTCTTGTTCATGTATGAAAGAGAGTGTGTGTGCTTATTTCTTGTTCTTTGTTTTAAGGATGATTCTGTCTTTGGGGTGGCCGTCCTTCGCCTTTTCTACGTGCATGCTTTCAATGTCGGCAGGGTTAATGCTGTTCAATGTTTCGGTTTCTACAATTTTTCCGTCAATAACCAATTCAACCTCTTTCCCCTTGTGCTCCGGACCTATCTTGATGTGCTCCAGGGCAGGCTTGGCGTCGCCTTTCAGTCTGAACGTGATGGGCACGGTGTACTTCACGCGGACGGGGTCACCATTGTGCCTGCCTGGTATCCAGTTAGGCATGGCGTTAATAACGCGCATGGCCTCGGCATCCAGCAGCGGGTCGACGGACTTCACGGTATGTGCTTCGCTGACGCTGCCGTCTTTCTCGACGGTGAAGGTGACGATGACGCGCCCCTGGATGTTGTTCTTGTCGGCCTCCTTAGGATAGCGGATGTTCTTGCTCAGGAATTCCATCAGGGCAGCAGGACCACCAGGGAACTGGGGCATCTGCTCGACCACGTCGTAGGGGCGCTCGCCCTGTTTGACCTTCATGGCATTGGGCATCTCTACAGGCTTGGTATTCGCATGCTCGCCGTCCTTCGTCCCATTGGGCATTTCTACAGGCTTGGTATTCGCATGTTCGCCGTCTTTGGTCCCATCGGTCGTCTCTGCTGTCTGGGACTGCGGGGTGACGGTCTGCTCGATGACCACGATTTCGTTGATGGGGCCAGACTTGATGGTGGTGTTCTTCTTACCCTTTTTGACAATCTTCTTCTGAGGCTCGTTGTAGTGGTAGTCGGTGACGGTACGGGCGTTAAGGGCGAGGGCTGCGCCCACAATGGGCAGGAGGGCGAGCAACTTCAGCAGGTGGCTGCGCCCGGATTTCTTATGTAACATCATGTGTATACGGTTTTTGAGGGTACTGTGACTGATACCGTTGGCAATGGAGTACCCGCCAATGCTCGCGGCTTTTGTGATTAACAGGTATTGATACTGACGCGCATTGAACCCCTGAGAGAGTACTGCACCGTCGGCCTCGTATTCGTGGATGGCGCGCAGGTCCTGGCGCAGCAGCCACATGGCGGGGTTGAACCACTGGAGGGCGGTGAGGGTATCGACGAGCAACACGTCCCACGAATGGCGCAGGCGGATGTGTCCCCGTTCATGAGCCAGCACGGCAGCGTCGGGCTGGATATAGTCTTGACGACTGAGTACGATGTAGTGGAACCAGCTGAAGGGTGATACCTGCCGGTCGGTGACGCAAATGACGGTGCCATCGTCCTGACGGTGTTGCTCGCTGTGGCGGATGAGCTGCCACACACGGGCCATGGAGAACAGCGTGCGGCAGAGTGTCGCCACCACCCCTATCATAAATAAGGTGGGGAGTGCCAGTTGCCAGAAAGTCGGCATGGCAGGCTCGTCGGCAAGGGCCGCCTGCACGTCGCCCACATCGACTGTCGGTGCAGCGTCGAGTACCACCGTCTGGTGCATCGTGATGACGCACAACGGCAGCACGAAGGATATGACGGCCGTCAAGAGGAGCACCACGCGATTGACGCGGTGGAATGTCTCACGGGCCAGCACCAGCCTGTAGAACAGGTAGAACACGGCAATCAGTACCGCCACTTTGGCATCGTATGTCAGGAAGTCAAGCATCATACTATTTGTGATTTACAGATTTACAGGTTACGATTTGCTGTCCTCAATCTCTTTGATGAGTTCTTTCAGTTCGTCCACGGAAATCTTCTCCTCCTTGACGAATGAGGAAACGGCACTCAGGTAGGAGTCGTTGAAGTAGTTCTTGATGACTCCGGCAATGGAACTGCGCCCGTATTCGTGCTCCGTCATCGTAGGGAAGTACTGGTAGGTGTTGCCAAACTGCTTGTGTCCGAGGAAGCCGTTCTTCTCCAGTATGCGTACCATCGTCGACAGCGTGTTGAAGTGGGGGCGTGGCTCGTCGTAGTGTTCCAGCAACTCGCGCACGAACATCGGTCCGTGCTGCCAGTACAGGTCCATGATTTCCTTCTCTTTGTTTGTCAGCTTTTTCATTGTCATGTGTCTTGAATAGTAGTTACTTTTGCGCGTCGGTTATCAAATCTGCTGCAAAGTAACTAAAACTTTTAGTTATATCCAACTAAATAGTTTAGTTGTTAAAGAAAATTAATTAGTTAAATAGTTAAATTAACTATTCTTTAGATTTAAGATATGCTGATACAGCTTCCGGTAGAAGGGGTGGCGCGTCATGGTAGGGGCGTCGCCGAGGATGATGAGTTTCATGCGGGCACGGGTGATGGCTACGTTCATGCGGCGCAGATCGCGGAGGAATCCTATCTGGCCGTCGTCGTTGGCACGCACGAGCGAGATGACGATGACGTCGCGCTCTTGACCCTGGAAACCGTCGACGGTGTTCACGCTGATGGAGCGGCGGAAGGGCTTGAAGAACTCACGCTTCATCAGCAGGCGGCGAAGCAGCTGTACCTGGGCACGGTAGGGCGAGATGATGCCGACGTCGATACGCTCGTCGAGTAGCCGCTGTTTGCCTATGCGGTTGAAGTAGTGCTGAAGAGCCAGCAGGGTTAGCTCGGCTTCGGCCTTGTTGACACGGCTCTCGCCCTGCATCTCCTCTTGTGGCAGGTCGAACTGGCTCGTGTCTATCCACGTCATCGGCAGGTCCATGTCGAGTATGCTGCGATACTTCACCTCTGGCGCACTTTCTACCTGTCCGCCGTAGAACCAGTCGCTGGAGAAGCGCATGATGTCGTCGTTCATGCGGTATTGTATCTTGAGCAGGGTGACGGTCTCGGGGTGGGTCTCGACGATGCGTTCCATGAGTGTCTTGCCTAAACCGGCCTTCAGGGCTGCGATGCTCTTGACTGTGGGGGGCAGTTGACAGTGGTCGCCGGCCAGCACCACACGGCTTACACGTCGCATGGGTATCCAGCAGGCTGCCTCCAAGGCCTGGGCTGCCTCGTCGATGAACAGCGTGCCGAACTTCTGGCCGTCTAACAGGCGGTTGGCAGAGCCAACGAGCGTCGAGGCGATGACGCGTGCCTCGCCGAACAGCTCGCTGTTGATGCGTATCTCCAACTCCGTGGCGCGGCTCTTCAGGCGCTCCAGCTTCTGGTGGTACCCGTCGGTAACCCGACGGGAGTGGTGGCTGCGCAGGTCACGGATGGCCTTGCGCAGTGCCCATAGCTGGGGGTAGTCGGGATGCGCCTCGAAGCGCCGCTCGTAGGTGAACGACAGCATCTTGTCGTTGACGCGGGTGGGGTTGCCGATGCGTAGCACGTTGATACCACGGTCGACGAGTTTCTCGCTGATCCAGTCGACGGCCATGTTGCTCTGTGCACACACCAGCACCTGGTTTTCGCGCATCAGCGTCTCGCGGATGGCTTCGACGAGGGTGGTCGTCTTTCCAGTGCCCGGCGGACCGTGGACAATGGCCACGTCCTTGGCACGTAGCACCTGGTTGACGGCTACCTCCTGCGTGGCGTTGAGGTAGGGGAAGTGCATGGGCTGGAAGGTGAAGGTCTCGGGCTTCTGGCTCTTCGTGTAGAAGAGGTCGCGGAGGTAGCCCAGACGTCCCTTGCCTTTGATGGCGCGATCCAGGGCGTCCTTCATCGTGCGGTAGGAGGTCTCGTCGAACGACAGCTGCACGCCGAGGCCTTCAGCGGCTTGCAGGTCAACGACGGGGAAGGCGTCAGGGACGGTGACTACCATGCGGTCGCCGTCGACGTAGCTGACGGTGGCGGTGTGGCGGAAATACTTGATGCCGACGGAGCCGGCATCTACACTGAACTTGCCGTTAGGGGAAGCGGCTGTCGTAAAGAACTGGATGGGGCGTCCGAACTCGAAGTTATGCTCGATGTCGGAGTCGGTAGAGCGTACGATTTCAATGGTCAGTTGGTTCAGTGAATTGTAGTAGCTGCGGCTGAAGCGGACGGGCCACCAGGCATCACCGCGATGGACCCTCCGCTCGATACCCAGCTGTTCGGTGAGCTGGCGGAAAGCCTCCTTTTCATAGTTGTACTCCAGCTGCAACAGGAGCTGTTGCTGCTGGAGTACCTGTATGGGGGATGCTGTCAGTGACATGTCAGCTGCTTCACTTCACCACAAACTTCTTGCCACCCTGGATGTAGACACCCTTCTGAGTGGCCTGCTTGGTGCGGCGACCCTGCAGGTCGTAGACGGGAGCGTTGGCGGCATCGGGCTGGCCGGCCTTCAGGTTGATGATACCAGTGTCGTCGCCCTCAACAGCAAAGTGGAACACGCGAGTCATGCTGATGCCGTTCGACGGGTCCTTAGCGGTGACTGCAAGAGGCATGAGACGGTTGCCAAACAAGTCCTTTACCGTCATGGAAGTACCCTCGAAATTCCATATAAAGCCGTTGCTAGGCCGTACCTCGTCGTCCACAATCTCTAAGGTCTTGTAGCCGGCGAAGTAAGGGGTCAGGTCAATGGTCCACTCTTCGTTAGCCTTTAAGCGGAAGTTCGGCACGGCTATCCAGTTGAGGTATTCCTCCAGGTCTGTGTAGTAGTCGCCGTCGCGGTCGTCGTTGTTGTTGGCCACGCTGGGGTTGGTACCCACGGCTGTCTCAAACCAGTCGGGTATACCGTCCTGGTCGGTGTCCCACTCTGCCTCGCGTGTGGCGTTGGTCAGTCCCAGCTTCTCCATGTCGAAGCCTTCGCAGCCCTCGTCCTCTTCGGTATCGATGATACCGGCTTTCTTGGAGCGTACACCCTTGGTACTGGTGGTACGGTTGATCGTCTCGCTGACCATACGCTGGTCGTGCAGGTCGAAGAAAGGCAGCGTACAGCCGACGTCGCTGAGCGTGTTGACGTAGGCAGCCTGTGCCGACTCGATGTTGGCATGGCTGGGGAAGAACGGAGTCATTGACCATGGTTCCCAGTTGAGCGTCTGGCTGTTCTTTACGGTGTAGCGGAAGGTCTGACCCTTCTCCTGCTTCGTGCTGGTCGGGGCATCCTGTGTTTTCGAGCCGCTGGTCTCCTCGCGTACGTTACCGCTATAGTAGGCACGCTGCGTACCGCTGCCGGTACCCTCGAAGTCGTGACTCAGCAGGTAGTTCTGCGAGGTGGCAGCCCCCTTTTTGTAATAGTTGTTCACGAAGTTCAGCTCATGGGTGCCACCGTCGCTGGCACGTCCGCCCCAGTTGTAGACGACGTTGTTGAAGATGTCGTGGTGGCCGTCATAGTCGCCGCCGCCTGTCAGTCCGCCGGAGATACTCCAGTTACGGCCCTCGCAGTGAGCCAGCAGGTTATGGTGGAACGAGCCGGGATTGCCCCCGTTCTGTCCTGCTCCGATGGTGGCAGCATAGCCATGTCCGGTGCCTGACGAGTAGTTGGGATGACCAGCAATGTTCAGGGCCTCGCTGATGAGCGTGTGCTGCAGGGTGATGCCTTTAGCGCCACGCGACGAGAATGCCTCGTCGATGGTCCACGAGATAGAGCAGTGGTCCATGATGGCATTGTCGTTGCCTGCCATACCCATGCCGTCGAGTCCGCTGAGGGTGGTCTCCTCGGTCTGTCCCACCTCTTCAGGATCGTACTCCACACCGTTGCCGTCCTCACCGCCTTTAGGAATGAGGCCTTTGATCATCTTCTTATGTCCTAAGCGCATACGGAGGAAGCGGGTGATACCGTCGCTGGCCATGCCGAAGGGACATGTGCGCAGCGTGATGCCAGTGCCGGGAGCCGTCTGTCCGGCGATGGTCACGAAGGGATCGGAACAGGTCAGGCGGCTCTTCAGCGAGATGAAGCCTGCCACGTCGAACACGATAGTACGTGGACCGCTGACCTTCTTGATGCCATAGCGCAGCGAACCTTCTATGGGGTTCTCGTCGTCACCGTTGTCGTCCAGCGTGGTGACGTGGTATACCACGCCGCCGCGTCCGCCGATGGCATAGCGGCCGTAGCCTTCAGCGCCGGGGAATGCCAGACGTGCGGGACGGAAGAGCCAGACGTCGCCTTCACTGACGTTACCCGAGGCGTCTTCCTCGTCTACTCGCCAGTAGTAGTCCTTCAGTGGGTTGAGTCCGCTGACGGTGCATTTCGTATCGGTCACGACACTGTATTCCGTCAGGCTCTCAGCCGATTCGCCGAGCATCACATGGTGCTTGACTGCTGCCGACGCAGCAGTCCACTGCAGGGTGACGTTACCCTCGCCGTCGCCGGCATGTAGTTCGCCGGTATTGGGGATGGGGTCAAGTGCTATCTTACTGTTGTCGACGGTGTTGAACACCAGTGCATTGATGGTAACGTAAGTCCTGCCATAGCTGACACCAGCCTTGGGGGTCGACACATAGGAGATGGTGACCGGCTGGCCCTCCTCCACGTCAAACTCCACATACGACTGACCGGCCTCAGCGAACTTGCTCTTGCGACGGCTCTGCTTGACACCCTCCAGCACCTTCGTGCCGTTCACGTAGATGTCGATGTCGGCGGCCTCGCCTTGGTTCTCCTCCCATTCCACGCAGTTGTGGTATGCCTGCAGGCTGTGGTGCCCGGCAGCCAGTCCCGTGATGGTGACGTCGAGCCTGGTGGCTCCCGAGGTGACGTAGCTGTGGTCGTCACCTGTGATGATGAGTGCGTCGCCCAATATACGTGCTCCGTCGTTGCCGCTGGTGATGCCCGTCTTCCACCATTCCGTCTTGATGTGACGGATTTCGCTGTCGTTATTTGCCGGGTCCATAGGGTTAGTGCCTTGGGCGGCTGTCAACGTAACTTGTATGCCGTTGTCGAATGACTTGGAGTCGGAAACGCCCTCAGGGACTACCCACTCTGTGAAGCCGTCCTGCAAGGCTTGTCCGGTTCTTCCGGCAATGTCAAAGTCGATGCTCTGTGCGTTCATGCAGAGTGTCGAGCAGAGCATTGTTGCTGTCGTTAATAGTTTTTTCATATTCGTAGTTGTTTCAGTAGATGTTGATTGTTCTTAGCGTTTACCTGGCACCGGCCTTCAGTCCGCGGATGACGCTGGAGGTGAAGCCGGCATGCTCCATCTCGTTCAGTCCCTTGATGGTGACGCCGCCCGGTGTGGTGACAAGGTCGATGGCGGCCTCGGGGTGCAGGCCGGTAGCCTGTAGCAGCTCGACGGCACCCCGCATGGTCTGCATGACGATCTGTTTGGCCTCGTCAGCCTTGAATCCGAGTTCTACGCCGCCCTCGCTGGCTGCGCGGACATAGCGCATGGCGTAGGCAATGCCACAGGAGGCCAGGGTGGTACCTGCGGCCAGGTGGCTCTCTTCGGTGATGATGGTCTTTCCCAACGCGTCGAACAGTGTCTTAATGCATTCCGTATGGTGGGGCTGGACATCGTCACAGGGCACGATGAACGTCATGGACTGCAGTTGGGCAATGGCGATGTTGGGTATGACGAGGAAGGTGGGAATCGTCTTCCCATCTCTGGCGAGCCACTCGCGGATGGCGTCGCCCTTCACGCCGGCAGCCACTACGACAAGTATCTGCTGGTCGTAGTCCAGCACGTCCTTGATGCTTTTCAGCACCTGTTCTACGAGCCACGGCTTGACAACCACGCACACCACGTCGGCTCCTTGTGCTGCCAGCTGGTTGCTGGGAGTAGCCGTGATGCCCATGTCGGCAAACTTGTCACGTGTGGGGCGCGACGGGTCGGCCACGCAGATGTCCTCGTTCTGGATATAGTCACTCTTGATGAGTCCCTCGGCCATGGCTCCGCCCATGGCACCGGCTCCTATAATTGAAATCTTCATAATAAAAAAGTGTTAGTCGTCTTCGGGCTGTACCCTGATGAGCCGTTCGATGAAATCGTCGGCCTCGGCTTTTGTCAGGCATAATGGTGGCAGCAGGCGGAGAATGTTCTGGCCGGCACAGCCCGTGAAGCAATGCTCGTGCTTGATGAGCGGGCGGCGCACCATTTTGTGCGGCATGTCCAGCTCGATGCCAATCATTAGTCCGCGGCCACGAACGTCAAGAATATGCGAGCTGCCGATACCCCTGATACCGTCCATCAGGTAGTCGCCCATGACGCGGGCGTTCTCCACCAGTCCTTCGTCTTCAAACACATCGAGCACGGCCAGAGCAGCAGCGCAGGCCAGATGGTTGCCGCCAAAGGTGGTACCCAGCTGTCCGTAGACAGGCTGGAACTCAGGGCTGATGAGTACGGCACCCATCGGGAAACCGTTGGCAATGCCCTTGGCCACGGTGATGATGTCGGGCTTGATGCCGAGCCACTGGTGTGCAAAGAACTTACCGCTACGACCGTAGCCACACTGTATCTCGTCGCATATCAGCGTGACGCCGAAGCGCTTGCAGGCGTAGGCCAGGTCTTGGGCAAACTTCGGGGTAGCCATCTGTATGCCGCCGACACCCTGGATGCACTCCAGGATGACAGCTGCCACGCCGCCGCGCGACATCTCGCGCACCCACGGCTCGATGTTGTTCAGCGGCAGGAAGCGCACGTGGTGGTTGTCGTTCAGGGGAGCCACAATCTTCGGGTTGTGTGTCACCTCAACAGCCAGTGACGTACGTCCATGAAATGCGTTCTCGCACGACAGGATGCGCGTAGCCGTCGGGTTCTTGAATGATGCCAGTTTAAGAGCGTTCTCGTTAGCCTCGGCACCGCTGTTGATGAGGAACAACTGGTAGTCGTCGTAGCCGCAGGCCTTGCCCAGCCGCTCGGCCAGCTGTTCCTGCAGCCTGTTGATGACCGAATTAGAGTAGAACCCGATCTTGTTCAGTTGCTCCGTCACCTTCTCAATATAGTGGGGGTGCGAGTGCCCGATGCTGATGACGGCATGTCCGCCATAGAGGTCGAGGTACTCCTGCCCCTTGTCGTCCCACACCTTACAGCCTTTTCCCTTGACGATATTTACGTCGAACAGGGGATATACGTCGAAAAGTTTCATAGTCTTTCTCCTGTTTAGTTTCAATTTGTCTGCAAAGATACGAATAAGTGAGAACAATACAAAACAAAAAGCACTTTTTTTGTTTTTATTGTCGAGAGTAGCTTTCAAGCGTAGCTCAAAGAATGACAGCTACTTTGACCATAAGGTCAGAGTAGCGTCAGAAAGCTGATGCTTTCAACCGAAGACCAGCCTTCTCGTCGATGCCGAACATCAGGTTCATGTTCTGAACAGCTTGTCCGACAGCACCTTTCAGCAGGTTGTCGATGGCTGCGGTGATGAGCAACTTGTCGCCGAACTTCTCGCAGTGTACCACAGCCTTGTTGGTATTCACTACCTGCTTTAGGTCTATCGCCTTTTCGCTGTAGTGCGTGAAGGCGGCATTGCTGTAGTAGTCCTTGTAAGCCTCGATGATGTCGGCTTCGGGAGCCTTCGTGCGGACAACGGCCGTGCAGAAGATGCCACGGGCAAAGTCGCCACGATAGGGGATGAAGTCGATGTCGGCATCGAGGTAGCCCTGCACCTGACGCAACGACTGTTTGATTTCAGCCAGGTGCTGGTGGGTAAAGGGCTTGTAGATGCTCAGGTTGTTGTTACGCCACGAGAAGTGGGTGGTGGCTCCGGGCTTCTGTCCGGCACCGGTGCTTCCGGTGATGGCATTGACACTGACGTCGTCCTTCAGCAGGTTCAGGTTAGCAGCAGGCAACAGGGCCAGCTGGATGCAGGTGGCGAAGCAGCCGGGGTTGGCAACATGCTGTGCCTTGACTATTTCCTCGCGATTTATTTCGGGCAACCCATAGACATAGTCGTGGTCACCCTTGATGCGGAAGTCCTGTGCCAAGTCGATAATCTTTACGTGTTCAGGGATGGTGTGCTCCTTCATGAACTGCTCGCTCTTGCCGTGGCCGAAGCAAAAGAATACGACATCCACCTGGTCGAACGGCATCTGGTCGGTAAAGCACAGGTCGGTGTCGCCGATGAGGCCTTCGTGTACATCGCTCACCAGATTGCCAGCGTTGCTCTCACTGTTGGCAAAGACAATCTCTGCCTCAGGATGGTTGAGCAGCAGGCGGATGAGTTCGCCACCCGTATAGCCTGCTGCACCAAGTATACCTATCTTTATCATCTTTTTTCGTCCTTGTGGATTCCGTAATACACTCTCAAGGGTGTCGACGACACCTTGATGAAGCCCTTGGCCTCGTCGGCTGTCCAACCCGTCTGCGTCTCGCCGTACTCGCCGAGCTTACTTTTCGTCAGGTCGTTGTCCGAGTCGATGCCCACCGTCTCGAAACCGTAAGGGCGAAGTTTCAGGATGGCTGTACCTGTGACGTTGCGCTGGCTACTGGTTAGCATGGCCTCGATGTCGGGCATGACAGGTTCCAGGTACTGGCTCTCGTGCAGGAACATGCCGTACCAATTGGCCACCTGGTCCTTCCAGTACTGCTGCCACTTCGACAGCGTCGACTTCTCCAACAGACGGTGTGCCTCGATAATCAGTTTGGGGGCAGCAGCCTCGAATCCCACGCGCCCCTTGATGCCGATGATGGTGTCGCCCACATTGGCGTCACGGCCAATGGCATACGAGGCGCCAATCTCCTCAATCTTCTGGATGGCCTTGACGCGGTCGTCGAACTTCTCGCCGTTTACGCCGACTATCTCGCCCTTCTCGAACTGTATCTTCAGCAGCTGTTCCTGCTCTTTGGCCGTCACGTGCTTCAGGTAGGCCTCTTCGGGCAGTCCCTGTGTCGGATCAAGTAGTTCGCCGCCACAGATACTGGTACCCCAGATGCCGACGTTATAGGAATACTTCAGCTTGGTGAAGTCGGCAAAGAAACCATTCTCGTTCAGGTAGTCCACTTCCTCTTTGCGTGTCAGTTTCTTGTCACGCGTCAGGGTGATAATCTCCACGCCGGGAGCCATCACGAGGAATGTCATGTCGAAACGTATCTGGTCGTTGCCGGCACCCGTCGAACCGTGGGCAATGGCATCGGCGCCGA
>CAMJWJ010000086.1 GCA_946409435.1 uncultured Prevotella sp.
TTCGCCATTCTCGACGACCTGGTGAAACGAGGAAAGATTCAAGAGGAATATGCCACTGCAGAGAGCAACTACATCAAGGCTGTGGACAAGGGACTGAAGAAGATCATGTCGAAGATGGGCATCTCAACCATTCGCTCGTACCGTGGCGCGAAGATCTTCGAGAGCATCGGACTGGGCGAGGACCTTCTCCGCAGGTACTTCGGTACGGAGGTGAGCACCATCGGCGGCATCGGACTAAAGGAGATTGCGAGGGACCAGGTGCGGTTTAATGAAGAATTAAGAATGAAGAACCACGGACTGTTCTCGTGGCGCAAGGACGGCATCGCCCACGCCTGGCCCCCCGAGACGATTGCCAAGCTGCAGTTAGCCTGCCGCACGGGTTCATACGAGAAGTTCAAGGAGTGGTCGAAGACGGTGGACGAAAAGGAGTCACCCATCTTCCTCCGCGATTTCCTCACGTTCAAGAAAGCGTCGGCTCCCCTCGCCCCCAGGGTGGGCGCTGGCGGTGAGGCCGAGGTGGAGCCTGTAGAGTCGATTGTAAAGCACTTCGTGACGGGAGCCATGAGCTTCGGAGCCTTGAGCATCGAGGCACACGAGGCGCTGGCGCTGGCCATGAACAAACTGGGAACGCGCTCGAACACTGGGGAGGGCGGTGAGGACAATGCCCGCTACCACTCAGAGGTTGACGGCATATCGCTATCAAGCAAGACCAAGCAGGTGGCCAGCGGACGATTCGGCGTGACGGCAGAATACCTGGTAAACGCCGAGGAGATACAGATCAAGGTGGCTCAGGGTGCCAAGCCTGGCGAAGGCGGACAGCTGCCCGGTTTCAAGGTGAACGAGATTATCGCCAAGACGCGTAACGCCATACCAGGCATCTCGCTCATCTCGCCACCGCCTCACCACGACATCTACAGCATCGAAGACTTGGCACAGCTCATCTTCGACCTCAAGAACGTCAACCCCACGGCTGCGGTCAGCGTGAAACTGGTTGCCGAGAGTGGTGTGGGAACCATTGCCGCCGGTGTGGCCAAGGCCAAGGCCGACCTCATCGTCGTCAGCGGAGCAGAGGGCGGTACGGGGGCATCGCCCGCCAGCAGCATGCGCTTTGCAGGCATCTCGCCGGAAATCGGGCTTGCCGAGACGCAGCAGACGCTGGTGAGAAACGGTCTGCGCAGTCAGGTGCGACTGCAGACCGACGGTCAGCTGAAGACCGCCAAGGACGTCGTCATCATGGCCATGTTAGGAGCCGACGAGTTCGCCTTTGGCACGCTGCCTCTCATCGTCCTGGGCTGCGTGATGATGCGCAAATGTAACACAAACACATGTCCGATGGGGGTGGCGACGCAGAACCCCGAGCTGCGCAAGCACTTTGAAGGACGTGCCGAGTATGTGGTGAACTACTTCACGATGCTGGCACGGCAGGTGAGGGAGTATCTCGCCGAAATCGGCGTTCACAGCCTGAAGGAGATCATCGGCCATACCGAACTCATCGAGGTTCGCGTGCCCGAGGGTTCCGCCGTCGGGAAGTGGCAGACCATCGACTTCGGACGCTTGCTGTACAAAGAGGGCATCGCCTTCCGCTTTAATGAAGAATTAAGAATTAAGAATGAAGAATTTGCTACCGCCAATCTATCCGCAGGCGATTCTTCATTCTTCACTCTTCATTCTTCATTTGAATCGCCCCATGCCAACTCCGATGCGCTCGTAGAAGGCAACAGCCTGAACAAGCGGATTCTCGCTGATTTCCAAGACGTAGTACAATCTGCTCCACTCGCCCTTCGTAGTGGAGAGGGGAGCGAGGCTTCCTACACCATCAAGAATACCGACCGTGCCGTGACGACAATGCTCAGCGGCGACATTGCCAGGAAATACGGTGAGGCGGGGCTGCCCGACGGTACGATAAGCATCAAGTTCAAGGGTTCGGCAGGACAGTCGTTCGGAGCATTCGCCGTTCATGGACTGGACATCCGTCTGGAGGGCGAGTGTAACGACTACTTCGGCAAGGGACTGAGCGGAGGCCGCATCAGCATACTGCCTCCGGCACGTCGCAGCGAAGACATGAAGCCCGAGGAGAACGTCATCGCCGGCAACACGGGACTGTATGGCGCCACCTCCGGCGAGCTGTACGTCAACGGCATGGTGGGCGAGCGCTTCGCCGTGCGCAACTCGGGAGCCACGGCCGTCGTAGAGGGAGCCGGCGACCACTGCTGCGAATACATGACCGGCGGACGAGTCGTAGTGCTCGGCGACGTAGGGCGTAACTTTGCCGCCGGCATGTCGGGCGGACTGGCTTACGTCTACGACCCGAAGCACTCGTTCGACAACTGCTGCAATATGGACATGGTGGAAATCAACCTCGTAGAGGACAGCAGCTCGCGCAAGGAACTGCTTGAACTCATCCGCCAGCACTATCTGCACACCGGCTCGCCACTGGCAGGACGGATGCTCGACGAATGGACTCACGTCGTCGGCGACTTCATCCAGGTGGTGCCTATCGAATACAAACGGGTGCTGCAGGAGGAACAGATGAGGAGACTGCACGAGAGAATTGCCGACATCCAACGAGACTATTAATTCAATGAGTAACTAAAGTAATTAATGATTCAGTAAAATATGGGGAATCCTAAAGCATTCTTAGAAACACACCGCATGGAGGCGGGCTACCGTCCGATAAACGACAGAATCCACGACTTCGGCGAGGTGGAACAGACGCTCAACACTCACCAGCGCCGCGAACAGGCGAGCCGCTGCATGGACTGCGGCGTGCCCTTCTGCCACTGGGCATGTCCGTTGGGCAACAAGCCTCCCGAATGGAACGATGCGCTCTACAGGGGCGACTGGCTGCTGGCCTTCAGGCTGCTGACGAGCACCAATCCCTTTCCAGAGTTCACCGGGCGCATCTGTCCGGCACTCTGCGAGAAAGCCTGTGTGCTGAACCGTTTCAACCATGAGCCGACAACCAACCGCGAGGACGAGTGTGCCATCATCGAGGCCGCCTTCCGCGAGGGGTATATCCAGCCGGCGACGGACATTGCACGCAACGGCAAGAGGGTGGCCGTCGTCGGTGCCGGACCGGCCGGACTGGCTGCCGCCAACGCCCTCAACCGGATGGGATATGCGGTCACGGTCTACGAGAAGAACGAGGCTGCCGGCGGCCTGCTCCGTTACGGCATACCTAACTTCAAGCTGAACAAGGCCGTCATCGACCGCCGCATCAGGCTGTTGGAGCAAGAGGGCATCGTGTTCCGCTTTAATGAAGAATTAAGAATGAAGAATGAAGAATCGCCTGCGGATAGATTGGCGGTAGCAAATTCTTCACTCTTCACTCTTCATTCTTCATTTGATGCCGTCGTCCTCGCCACAGGCACTCCTACTGCCCGTGACCTGAAAGCACCGGGCCGCGAACTGGAGGGCATTCACTTTGCCCTGGAACTGCTATCGCAGCAGAACCGCGTACTGGCTGGTATGGAGTTTGGCAAGGACGAGCGCATCACCGCCAAGGGCAAGGACGTGCTCGTCATCGGTGGCGGCGACACGGGGTCCGACTGCATCGGAACGGCTCACAGGCAGGGGTGCAAGAGTGTGACTCAGATCGAGATTATGCCCCGACCCGCTGAAGGTCCCGACGACCCGCAGAACCCTTGGCCCTACTGGCCTCGGACGCTCAAGACTACCTCAAGCCACGAGGAGGGGTGCACCCGACGATGGAACGTCAACACGCTGGAGTTCCTCGGCGAGGAAGGAAGGCTCACTGGTGTCAAGGTACAGGAAATCGACTGGAAGCCAAACCCCGACGGCGGCCGACCCGTCATGGTGGAGAAAGGCAAGCCGGAAGTCATCAAGGCCGAACTCTGCCTGCTGGCCATGGGATTCCTGAAACCCGAGCATCCCGACTACCCGGAGAATGTCTTCGTGTGCGGCGATGCCCAGCATGGTGCCTCGCTCGTAGTACGCGCCATAGCCAGCGGAATAGAGACAGCCAAGAATGTGAACAAATACCTGAACAGATGAAGATCCCATTCACCAAGATGCACGGCTGCGGCAACGACTACATCTACGTCAATGCCATGCAGCACCCCATTGCCGACCCGCAGGCTTGCGCCATAGCATGGAGCGACCGCCACCAGGGCATCGGCTCGGACGGACTCGTGCTCATCGACCGCAGCACCGACACCGAGGCCGACTTCTCCATGCGTATCTTCAATGCCGACGGCACGGAGGCCATGATGTGCGGCAATGCCTCGCGCTGCATCGGCAAATACGTCTACGAAAGGGGCCTCACTCCCCGCCACTCTCCAAGGGGCGAGGCGAGCGACCGCCAGGAGGCCGAGGTTCGACTGCTCACCCTCTCGGGCATCAAGACGCTCCACCTCCACATTATACATGATATTGTAGAGAGCGTCACCGTCGACATGGGCATCCCCGTCTTCAAAGACGACAGCCTCTTCACCCCCAGTCGCGCAAAAAACCTGCCTGCTCCACTCGCCACCCGGAGAGGGGACGGTGGTGAGGCTTTGTTTGTCTCGATGGGCAATCCCCACTACGTCATCTTTACCGACGATGTTGACCAAGTGAGCGAGACAGGACACATCCTCGAGCATCACCCTGCTTTCCCCCAGCGCTGCAACATCGAGTTTGCACAAGTGCTGCCCGACGGACGCATCAGGACGAGGGTCTGGGAGCGAGGCAGCGGCGTGACGATGGCCTGCGGCACAGGTGCCTGCGCCACTGCGGTGGCCGCCTGTCTCACCCAGCGCACAGGAAGGACGAGCGACATCGTGATGGACGGTGGCACGCTGCACATCGAGTGGCACGAGGCGGACAACCACGTCTACATGACTGGTCCTGCCACTTTCGTATTCGACGGTGAAATAGAACTATGAACTATGAACTATGAACTATTGATATGGCACTTGTAAACATCCACTTTCTGAACCTCCAACAGAACTACCTGTTCGCCGACATCGCCAAGAAGGTCAATGCCTTCAAGGTGATGCACCCCAAGGCCGACGTCATCTCGCTTGGCATTGGCGACGTCACTCAACCACTCTGCCCTGCCGTCGTAGAAGCAATGCACAAGGCGGTCAGCGAGATGGCCACGGCCGACGGATTCCACGGCTACGGACCGGAACAAGGCTACGACTTCCTGCGCGAAGCCATAGTAAAGAACGACTTCGCCACACGCGGCATACGCCTCGGCATCGACGAGGTGTTCATCAACGACGGTGCAAAGAGCGATACGGGAAACTTTCAGGAACTGCTCCACTGGGACAACTTCATCGGTGTCACCGACCCCATCTATCCCGTCTATATCGACTCGAACGTGATGATCGGCCGGTGCGGCACCTGGCGCGACGGACGCTGGAGCAATGTACGCTACATGCCAACAACGGCCGAAAACGGCTTTGTTCCCGAACTTCCGAAAGGTCGGCCGGTGGACGTCATCTATCTCTGCTACCCGAACAACCCTACAGGCACGGTCATCACCCGGCAGGAGCTGCGCCGGTGGGTGAACTACGCATTGAAGAACGATGCCCTCATACTCTTCGACGCCGCGTATCAGGCCTACATCCAGGACCCGGAAATTCCACACAGCATCTACGAGATACGGGGTGCCCGAAAATGTGCCGTTGAGTTCCGCTCGTTCTCCAAGACTGCTGGCTTTACGGGAGTCCGTTGCGGCTACACCATCGTGCCCAAGGACGTCAGCGTAGCCACCTTCGAGGGTGAACGCATCCCTCTGAACCAGCTTTGGCTACGCCGCCAGTGTACCAAGTTCAATGGCACCAGCTACATCTCACAGCGTGCCGCCGAGGCCATCTACTCGCCTGAAGGCAAGCAACAGGTACAGCAGACCATCCAATACTACATGCAGAACGCTTCCCGGATGCTGGCAGTGTTAAGGAGGCTGGGCTTCGAGTGCTATGGTGGCGAGCATGCCCCATACATCTGGATGCGTACGCCAGACTCCACCACCTCATGGCAATTCTTCGAGCAGCTGCTCTACGGTGCACATGTCGTCTGCACCCCTGGCGTCGGTTTTGGTCCCAGTGGCGAGGGATATGTGCGCTTTACAGCCTTCGGCAGTCATGAAAAAACCGAGGAGGCACTGAAACGAATAGAAAAATGGACAAAATAGTCAACTAAAGTATTTTGAATTATGGAAACATTAAGATTTCAAATGGTCGGCGAGGCATTCAAGAAGAAGCCTCTCGACGTAGAAGCACCAAGTGAGAGACCAGCACAGTACTTTGGCAAGAAGGTCTTCAACCGTGAGAAGATGTACAAGTACCTGCCCAAGGACGTGTACCAGAAAATGATTGACGTGATGGAGAACGGTGCCCGACTCGACCGTGACGTAGCCGACGCCGTTGCTGCCGGCATGAAGCAATGGGCTACGGAGAATGGTGTGACACACTATACCCACTGGTTCCAGCCGCTGACGGAGGGCACCGCCGAAAAGCACGACTCGTTTATCGAGTACGACAGCAAGGCTGCGATTGAGCAAGAGCAGGATGGAGCATGCTCCGATGCTGGCGAGCGTGAGCAGACTCTAACAAAGTTCAAGGGCGGCATGGTCGAGGAGTTCACCGGAAAGCTGCTCGTACAGCAGGAACCAGACGCCAGCTCGTTCCCCAGCGGTGGCATCCGCTCCACCTTCGAGGCCCGTGGCTACTCGGCATGGGACCCCACGTCGCCAGTATTCATCATCGACGATACGCTCTGCATCCCAACCGTATTTATATCCTACACCGGCGAGTCGCTCGACTACAAGGCTCCACTGCTGCGGGCGCTGCATGCTGTCAACGTGGCCGCTACAGCGGTGTGCCACTACTTTGACCCTAACGTCAAGAAAGTGACGTCAAACCTGGGATGGGAACAGGAGTATTTCTTGGTGGACGAAGGCCTCTATTCAGCACGTCCTGACCTGCTGCTGACAGGACGCACCCTGATGGGACACGACAGTGCCAAGAACCAGCAGATGGACGACCACTACTTCGGAGCTATCCCCGAGCGAGTGGCTGCCTTCATGCGCGAACTGGAGATTGTTGCCCTCGAGTTAGGCATACCCTGCAAGACACGCCACAACGAGGTGGCACCCAACCAGTTCGAGCTTGCTCCCATCTTTGAGGAGACCAACCTGGCCGTCGACCATAACATGCTGCTGATGTCGGTAATGAAGAAGGTGGCTCGCAAGCACGGCTTCAGGGTGCTGCTCCACGAAAAACCCTTTGCCGGCATCAACGGCTCGGGCAAGCACAACAACTGGAGCCTCTCGACCGACAACGGTGTGCTGCTCCACTCGCCAGGCAAGACGGCAGAACAGAACCTGCGCTTCGCAACCTTCATCGTCGAAACGCTGATGGGGGTCTATCGTCACAACGGACTGCTGAAAGCCAGCATTATGTCGGCAACCAATGCCCACCGCTTAGGAGCCAACGAGGCTCCTCCTGCCATCGTCAGCTCGTTCCTCGGCAAACAGGTGTCAGAGCTGTTAGACCATATCGAGAGGGCCGACGTCTCCGACATCCTCGCCATGGCTGGCAAGCAGGGACTGAAGATGGACATCCCCGAGATTCCAGAACTACTCATCGACAATACCGACCGCAACCGCACGTCGCCCTTCGCCTTCACAGGCAACCGCTTCGAGTTCCGTGCCGTGGGGTCAGAGGCCAACTGTGCATCGGCTATGATAGCTCTCAACAGCGCCGTCGCCGAGGCATTGGCCGACTTCAAGAGACGCGTCGACGCCCGCATCCCTGAACTGGAGAAGAAGCTCAAGGGCACAGACCACAGCGCCACGTTCCACGCCATCATCGAGGTGCTGCGCGAGGATATTAAAACCTGCAAACCCATCCGTTTCGACGGAAATGGCTACAGCGACGAGTGGGTGGTGGAAGCCGAAAAGCGTGGTCTTGATGTAGAGAAGTCATGCCCAAGAATCTTCGAGCGCTACCTTGACGACTCCAGCATCCAGATGTTCGAGAGCCTCGGCGTGATGACCCGCAAGGAGCTGGAGGCTCGCAACGAGGTGAAGTGGGAGACCTATACGAAGAAGATTCAGATTGAGGCCCGCGTACTGGGCGACCTCTCTATGAACCATATCATCCCCGTGGCCACCCGCTACCAGACGCAACTACTGCAGAACATCAGCAACATGGCCGTGGTATTCCCCATCGACACTGCCGACAAACTCTCTGCCCGCAACAAGAAGATCATCCAGGAGATAGCCGAGCGCACCAGCAGTATTGAGAAAGGCGTAGAAGAACTGGTGGAGGCTCGGAAGAAAGCCAACAAGATAGACGACGAGCACGAGAAGGCCATCGCCTATCACGACACAGTGGAGCCCAAGCTTGACACAATACGCTACGAGATAGACAAGCTCGAACTCATTGTCGACGACAGTCTCTGGCCACTGCCGAAGTACCGCGAACTGCTGTTCATCAGATAACAGCAATGCACCAACCAGATAAATCATGGAAAAGGGAGCCGACAGGGTTCCCTTTTTTTACGTTGCCTGCAAAACATAGAACACGCCTACCCAGCCAAACCTACTCAAGTATTCAAATACTTGGCGTATGGCTATATCCTTGCTTAATCGCTGCCTTAACTTGCGCCATGTTGCTGCGCGAGACGGGGAGTGATTCGTGGCAGTACTTGATGAGCAACTGGGTGGAGCCGGAATGTGAGACGATCTGCTCGACCTGACCAAGGTTGACCAGGAAGGCGCGATGGCAGCGGACAATCATCGGATAGTCCTGCAACGTTTCCTCCATCTGTTTCATCGTGGCGCGAAGCATGTCAGTACGCACTTGCTCGTTGCGCAGATGGCAAACCTTCATATAGTTGCCCACGGCCTCAATATATAATAGGTGGGAAATCTGGAGCGTCACCGATTCATTGGTCGTACCTGTGAGGGTAAGTTCCTGCAGACGTGGTTTCTCACTCATCTCTTTCAACTCCTCGTTCAGCAGTCTCGTTTCTTCCAGTTCCATCGCCAGATACTTGCTTCGGAACTTGAAGCGCCAGTATAGTCCGATGGCGAAGGAGCAGAAGGCGATGATGACAAGGGTTTCAAGGAAATTGACGACAGAAAACTGATTACCCTGTACACGGTCGTTCAGCACGAAGTGGCGGTAGAGACAGATGCCCAGCGCCACAAGCGGCGTATTGATAAGCTGAAACCAGAGATTGCGGCGGATGATGTATTCGGCGCCTTTCTTGAACGACCTCGGCATCTTGACGATATACTTCAGGATGATGTCCGTCATCATGCAGATCGAGAAACCAATCACTCCCAAAGCTATCAGATGCACATAGCCCTGCCACTTCCATGCATCTAATCCGAAGGGCTTAAAAACGGCCAGCGCCACCACAATAAACGTGGTACTGATAATCCTCGTCGTAATCGTTTCTATACGTCCTTGATTCATACAAACCGCAAAGGTACAAAGAAACGAACGAAAAACCAAACCATTCCTCACATTTTTGCCATTTGACACACCATCCGTCACATTTCCATGCCGTTTATCCCAGAAATTTGGAGGGTTAAGAAGTGCAATGTACCTTTGCAGTTGATAACCGCAATTTTGCAAGAAACGTTAAAAAGACAAATGATTATGAAACCAAGAACCGTCGCCAGCAATTTCCTCGGCTGCGTGGACGTCACGAACTGACCATTCGTCACAGAAACATGCAATTTATCCCAGAAACGATATGAATTGCAACCTTGCCAAGCCTTTATGCCGTCAAAAGGGCAAATGATTTAAAATGACAAATGATATGAAAAATTTAAGTTTAAGATTTGCAGCGCTGATGACTGCAATGATGATGACGATGATGACGTCCGCTCAACAGAATGACAGTCTGTCGACAGACACGACGATGTGGTTCAATCAGACTCAGCAATTGAGTGGCGTGGTTGTAAAGGGACGCCTGCCTAAGACACGTGTGAAGGGAGACGCCATGCGCACCACCGTCGCTGGTACGATACTGGAGAAAGCCGGAACCATAAACGATGCGCTCTCGAAGATTCCTTCGCTCGAAGCTGAGCGCGACGGTGGTGTGAAGGTGCTGGGCCGAGGCGATGCCGAAGTGTATATCAACGGGCGACAGGTGCAGGACATGAATGAACTTTCTCGTCTACGCTCCGACCAGATTCAGCACGTCGATGTGGTGCAGAACCCAGGTGCACGCTATAAAGCATCGACCAAAGCCGTGGTGCGCATCACGCTGAAGAAGGCTCAGGGTGAAGGATTCAGTTTCCAGGATAACCTCGGTGGCATGTACCAGTATGGACATACTTTAACCAATAACCTTGATGTAAACTACCGCATTGGTGGTCTTGACATCACAGCCTCGTTTTGGGCAGGCCGCTACGGTCACGGCAAGTCACTACAGGAGAATACCCTTACCTACTATGCCGGACCGGATGAAATCGAGGGTGTCAGCACGCAGGAGTCGAAGAATATCTGGAAAGGCTGGTCACCGCAGTTACAGGTTAACTACATGGTAAACGAGAACCACAGTTTCGGTGCCTTCTACAAATACGACCGTCACCCGAGCGGTGACTTCACCAGCATGTTCTATACCGACAGTTATGAAAACAGCATTTTCAAAGAGCGCTCTGAGAGCCATATCTCCAAAGTAGACCAGTTCAAGAAGCATATCTTCAATGCCTACTACAACGGTAAGGTGGGACAGCTGAGTATCGACCTGAATATTGACGGTCTGTTCGACGATACACAGTCGCCAAGCAACACCCATGAAGTTACGACGGAAGTTGGAGGCAGTCCCGTCAATCGAAACATCGAAAGCAGCACCCTCAGCAGCAATAACTTCTGGGCCTCGAAACTCATTTTCGGCTACCCGGTATGGAAGGGTAATATCTCCCTTGGTGGCGAGTACAGCTACAACCACCGGACGGATGCCTACGACTTCAAGGCCACCGATGCTGTTCCCGTGAAGACTACAGACATAGAGATTAACGAGAAGTCTGCCGCTGTCTTCGCAGAGTACGGTCGACGGTTCGGTAAGGTGTTCGCCCAGGTGGGACTGCGCTATGAGCACTTGACGAACGACTACTTCGATTTCGGCAAGCGTCAGGACGAGTTATGCCGCAACTACGGCGACTGGTTCCCCACGGCGGTCATCTCCGTTCCAGTCGGCAAGTTACAGCTCTCGCTGTCATACCGTCGCGACATCGAGCGACCGGCATACGCCAATCTGACCAGTTCGACGGTCTATATCAACCGTTACACCTACCAGAGCGGCAACCCCTACCTGCGCCCCATCTATACCCATAGCCTGGTGCTGAATGCAGCCTACAAGTGGGTCAACCTGACACTGAACTATGGGCACATCAAAGATGCAGTCACCATGTCCACTGAACCCTATCCCGGTTCTACAGACCCGTTGGTAAGTCTCGTGCGCCCCATCAACAGTCAAGAGGATTACGACCGTCTCATTGTCGTTGCATCAGCGCGGCCAACCATTGGCTGCTGGCATCCCACATGGTCTGTAGTAACCATGTTCCAGAACTACAAGTCGCCAACCGCTGCTGGCGAGATAGTCACGCTCAGCCAGCCTTGGTTCAACGGCTCTTGGCGTAACACCATCGAACTACCCCATGCCCTCCGCCTGAGTGCCGACTTGGAATGGGCCACGAAGGGTGAATATAATAATTTTCGCATCACCAAGCCGCGCATCATAGGTAGCCTCGGCCTTCAGAAGGATTTCAACCTACATCGACTCGGCTCGCTGACTGCCGACTTGCGCTGCATTGACCTCTTCAACACCAACAAGACCGATGCTATCATCTTCGGATACCGTGACCTCACCACCTACAATCCCGCCCGTCGCACCTTCTCGCTCGACCTCACATGGAAGTTCAATGAGGCCCGTTCGAAGTACCGCGGCTCTGGTGCCGGCGAGAAGCAGAAGGCGCGTATGTAAAAAATTTACGTTTGGATGTAATTATTTCGCCTTTTCTGCGACTAATAGGTCAAAAGGATTCAGTTGAACAATGGAGACAAAAGAATTAGAGAAAGAATTCCTGACGATGATCGAGGCGCAGAAACGTACTATCTATAAGGTGTGCTACATCTATGCCAACGACCAGGACGACCTGAACGACCTGT
>CAMJWJ010000087.1 GCA_946409435.1 uncultured Prevotella sp.
TTTCCCTACTATATACGCGCGCGCGTAAAGGGTGACGCAACACCGAAGTCAGGAGAGCTTACCATCGGTGTCGTAGAAATTCTTCAGGATCTTCACCGTTGTACCCCAAGAGGAGTTGAGGACACCTGTGGAGAGGTAACCATCTGAATAGACGCTTAAGTAATTGTCTATTTCGACTACAAAAGTACGAAAAAATTGAAAATCAATCATTTTTGCTGATTTTTATATATTAACTCATTTTCCTCGTGTACGAGAACCTCACGCAAGAACAGTCGGAAAGGCTCTCCCTTGAAAGGGTAGGGGCTGGTTGATAATCTGCTTTTATGTTCCGATTTTCATAAGCACTAAAGTTGGGTGAAGGTTTTCCCGTATTGTTGGGTGGCGGTGAAATAAAACTCCCAGCGCTTCGCATGAAGCGCTGGGAGTGATATTGAATAGATATTTGTGTCGTTGTTACTCCTCGGTGAACCAGTCAGCGGGGATGGACTCACGCTCGAACATCCACTTTCTTGCAGGATGTTCAGCGATGATCATAGGTATCTCGCCCTTCTTCGGGAATGGGATAACTACAGGAGCGCTACTGTCTTTGCCCTTTACGGTGACGGTGATGTTGTTGGCATTGGGATTCCAGCCAGTAACGTCGAATTCTGCCAGTACTGCGTTGTAGTCAACGGCACCTCTCTGGGTGTTGTACATGGTGGCAACATCCAGTCCGCTTTCGCCCTTGCTCCATGTAGTGTTACCGATCTTCACGGTGAAGTCGAGCGTGCCACCCAGGGCACGTACGATAGCCCACTGCTTGTCGCCATAGGCACGAACGTCGATGACCAGGTCGTTGAAGTCGAAGTCGTCGGTAGTACCAAGGTCCTCAACCATGTAGCGCTTGGAAGCCTCGATAGGCTCAACCAGGCAAACCAGGTCGGTGTAGTCGCCATCGTGGTTGCAGTCGAAGAGCCAGTAGATGGCACCCATCGGGGTGATGTACTCCTTATACTTCTTCAGCTCCCACTTTGCTCTGAACTCATCGTCGCCGTTGGCTGTCGTCATGGGGCTGCCGTCGTCTACCATTGCATACCAATAGACATTCGAGTAGCTGTCATTGTTCTTCAGAGCCGATGCGTCAATGCGAAATCCGGTACCACCAACAGCACCATTTCCCATACCGTAATACCAGCCGTTCGTAGCAGCACCTCCCATGATGGGTAACGAGGTGAAGTACTCTGTTCCGGCATTGTAAGAGCCTGTGCCGCTTTCCATGACATGGATACCCAGTGAATACGATGCATATCCACCCTGGTCAGCTAATACAGTTTCCTGACCGGCAAAGCCATGGGCATACCATACCCACATGTCGTTAATGCCATAAATCTGCTCCTCGGTCCAGTCCTTCTCTTCAAGACTGGCAGCATAGGTGCGGATATATGCCAACTCGTTCAGTGAGTTGACTGTCTGAAGACCAGTGACGTAGATGTCGTTGTTAGGCTCCAGACCGTAGTCGAAAGCACCAGCAACAGCTGCAGAGGAGATAGCGCGTCTGCTTCCGCTCGGATTGAACGTAGGCTGTTCGCACGTGAGCACCTCAGTGTCGTCCTTGATGGTGGAAATACCAGAGAAATCCCAAGTCTTGTTGGAATTCACCTTACCATACTTGGCCTCGAAGTTTGTCTTGTACTTCTGAGCGGCCGTCTGAGTTTGCTGATTCGGATTGTTCTCAACATCGTGATTGCTGCAAGATACCAATCCAAACACCCCAATTGCTATTAAGCAGGGTGAAAATAATTTAGAAATCTTCATAATCTTCAATTTTGGTTAAAGTTTCATTTGATTTACAGCTGCAAAGATACTATATTAAATAAGAAAATGTATATGTATATAGTTAAAAATGTTTAAACGTGTTAATTTTGTAAAATTATTCAACATTTCTGCGGTTTCCTATGCGTTAAATGAAATCGAGGCTGTGCACGGCAGGATGATTGCACGTGGAAAAGTTGTGTGATGAATGCTCCAAATGATGTGTTTTGCCAACTCAAGTTAACAAATTTCGGTGCTCTTTGCGGTGTGAGCCATTTTTCTATTGATATAAATCAATAAGTGCACCGTTTCTTTCCGAAAAGTTTGCATCGTAACGGAAAAGTTCCTACCTTTGCAATGTCAAAAGGTTAAAAGCCTTGGCGAAATGATATTAGCGTTTAACAAAAAAGATATATTTTTTTGATTTGTTTTAGTAGATTAGTTTTTAAGTAGTTTGTTTTAAAAATCGATTGTCGTGATGACAATCGATTTTTTTTTCGTATATTTGCACCCAAGAAACGGAATATCATCATTCTTATGAAACGGAATATCATCTTTCTAATGCTGTTGCTGTCGCTGGGAGTGACGGCACAGAACTACCGCCCGTCGGGCCGTGCTTTTGTCAGCGTGAACGGTCACCACCGCTTTACCCGTGCCCTTTATGGTGCCCGCAACGGCTACCGTATCGAGACGAGCGACCGCCCCGTGTTTGCTATTTATAAGAAGAAGGACTGCCGTCACGTTCGGCTGTTGATTAACGGTGTGGCGCTCGACGAGACAGACCGTTGCGTGTCCAGTTATGAAGACGGCATGCGGAGCTACGAGTTGCGTCATGACTCGTGGGGCGACCGTGCCGTGCTGACCGTTCATGTGGTGGCAGTTCGTGAAAAGGAGTCTGCAGTATGGCAGTTCCGTGCAGCCAACTTCTCGGGACCGTTGAAGCTGGATGTGCTGTCGAACCATATCAAGCGTCCCCGGCTGTCGCGCAACGGCGACCTGGGTGTCGACGCTGCCGATGCTTTCGAGTCTGACGGCAAGGAGCCTGTTCAGCAGTTGCAGCAGAGCTTCACCGAAGAGACCTACCTGTGTTCCGACGGTCCTGTGCTGCGCATCGAGTCGGTTCGCAAGGGTGAGGAACTCTTCGATGCCGCCGTCGAGGACATGCACCGGCTGGCCTCCCGTGTGACGTTCAACACCCCCGATCCCTATATCAATACGCTTGGTGGTGCCCTGGTGGTTGCTGCTGACGGCGACTGGGACGGCGAGACGTGGCTGCACGGCTGCATCGGCTGGCGCATGCCGCTGGCAGGCTGGCGTGCCGGCTACCTTGGCGACGTGTTAGGCTGGCCCGACCGTGCCGTGAGCCACTTCAATGCCTATGCTAAAAGTCAGGTCAAGAATGTATCACCCGACGTGCCGCATCCGACACAGGATGCCCAGCAGCAGATGGCACGTGCCGAGAAGCGGTGGCACACGCAGATGTACTCCGACGGATACATCTGCCGCAACCCAAACCGCAACGACCAGATGCACCACTACGACATGAACCTGAACTACATCGACGAGTTGCTGTGGCACTTCCAGTACGATGCCTCGACAGACTATCTGCGTGCCATGTGGCCTGTGCTGAAGAGCCATCTGGCCTGGGAGAAGCGTAACTTCGACCCTGACGGCGACCATCTGTATGATGCCTACTGCTGCATCTGGGCGTCCGATGCTCTCTACTACAGCGGTGGTGCCGTGACCCACTCGTCGGCCTATAACTTCCGTGCCAACCGGCTGGCAGCCCGTATCGCACAAATCCTCGGTGAGGAGTACAGACCCTATCTCGCTGAGTCGGATGCTATCCTGAAGGCCATGAACAGCCGTCTGTGGCTGGCCGACAAGGGCCACTGGGCTGAGTATCAAGACCTGATGGGACTGCGCCGCGTCCATGAGAGTGCTGCCGTGTGGAGCATCTATACCCCGATTGACTGTGGCGCCTGCTCGTCTGAACAAGCCTATCAGGCCACCCGCTATATCGACCGCGAGATACCTCACATCAACGGTACTATAGCTACAAGCAACTGGCTGCCTTACTCGTGGAGCATCAACAATGTGGCGGCCGCCGAGGTGATGCACACCGCGCTGGCATACTTTGAGGCAGGTCGCTGCGAAGAAGGCTTCCGGCTGATGCGCGGCAATATTCTCGACCAGATGTACTACGGCAAGTCGCCGGCCAACTTCGGACAGATCAGCCAGTACGACGCAGCCCGTGGCGAGTGCTACCGTGACTTCGGCGACTGCATCGGCATCTCGGCTCGTACACTCATTCAGGGGCTCTTTGGCATCACTCCGCGAGCGCTCTTTGGCGACTGCGTGATACAGCCCGGTTTCCCCGAGGCGTGGGACTCTGCCTCCATACACACTCCGTATATTGACTTCAGTTTCCACCGCAATGGCGGCCAGCTGGTCTACGAGGTTACCCAGCGCTTTGCCCAGCCGCTGAAGATCCTGCTTCGCCAGAACCTTGGCCTTGGCAAGTTCCGCGACATCGAGGGAACCAGCGAGGCCCATCAGGTCATTCGTGTGCTTGACGTGCCCCGTCTGCCGGAGGTAGAGCTGTACGATGAATACGAGGCTGCCAAGAGTTCCGTCAGTCAGGGCACTGACGAGCCGACCTTTGAGCGTAAGTTCCAGAAGCGCGACATCAGCAAGCTGTGGAACGCTCGTGTGACAGACATCTTCCGTAACGAGTACCGTACGCCACGTCCTCCTTATACCACCCTGCAGATACCGTTGCAAGGGGTAGGGGAGTGGTGTCACCCAAAGCACTGTCCCGTGATTGACGACTCCGTGCTGCGTTCCCAGGTCGTAAAGGACGAGCTGACGGTGATGGGCATCCCCTTCCGCACGACGGCTGTGGGCCAGAACATTATCTTTACGTCGCTTTGGGACAACTATCCCGACAGTGTCGTCATCCCTATGAGTGGTACGGCGCAGAGGGCATGGCTGCTGATGGCCGGTTCGACCAACCACATGCAGTGTCGTATAGCCAATGGCGTCGTCGTGGCTCGCTATAAGGATGGCACGGCCGACAGTCTGCAACTGGTGAATCCCGACAACTGGTGCCCCATCGAGCAGGATTACTACGTCGACGGCAAGGCGTTCCGTGCTGCCCTGCCGCGTCCCTATCGTGTGTCGCTCTCTACGGGCAAGGTCAGCCGCGATCTCGGCAAGGTGCTTGGCGTAGAGGGAGTCTATGGCCGTGAGCTGCCTGGCGGCGCTGCTCAGCTGCTGTGCCTGCCGCTGAACGAGCGCAAGAAACTGGTCAGCCTCACCATGCGTACCTTGTCCAACGATGTCGTCATCGGACTGATGGCCGTCACGCTGCAGTAAGTGAAGCGTGATAGCAGTAAGTGAAGAGCAATAAGTGAAGCGAGCATATTTGGCTGGCACCAAAAAACTACCGTACCCCATGTGGAGTACGGTAGTTTTTAATGGTTTATTATTAATTGTTAATTATTAATTATTAATTGTATTTTACATCATGCCGCCCATGCCCGGTGCACCGCCCATCGGCATGGCAGGCTCCTTCTCGGGCTTGTCGACGATGAGGCACTCAGTGGTGAGGAACATACCGGCAATCGAGGCAGCGTTCTCCAGAGCCACACGGGCTACCTTGGCAGGATCGATGACACCAGCCTCGCGCAGGTCCTCGTACTTGTCGAGGCGGGCGTTGTAACCGAAGTCACCCTTGCCCTCGCGCACCTTCTGGACAACCACGGCACCCTCCTCGCCAGCATTGCTGACAATCTGGCGCAGCGGCTCCTCGATGGCGCGGCAGATGATGTTGATACCCGTCTGCTCGTCGGCGTTGTCACCCTTCAGGTTGGCCAGAGCCTCCTGTGCACGGATGTATGTCGTACCGCCACCGGCCACGACACCTTCCTCGATGGCTGCACGGGTAGCGCAGAGGGCGTCGTCCACGCGGTCCTTCTTCTCCTTCATCTCCACCTCGCTGTTGGCACCGACATAGAGCACTGCCACGCCACCTGCCAATTTGGCAAGACGTTCCTGCAGCTTCTCCTTGTCGTAGGAAGAGGTAGTCAGTTCAATCTCCTTCTTGATCTGGGCGATACGGTCCTGGATGGCCTGCTTGTCACCGGCACCGTTGACGATGGTGGTGTTGTCCTTCGAGACGGTCACCTTGTCGCATGTGCCGAGCATCTCCAGCGTAGCCTGCTCCAGCTTCAGACCCTTCTCCTCGCTGACGACGACACCGCCAGTCAGTGTGGCAATGTCTTCGAGCATGGCCTTACGACGGTCGCCGAAACCAGGAGCCTTGACGGCGCAGATCTTCAGGCCGCCACGTAAACGGTTGACAACCAGTGTGGTCAGTGCCTCAGAGTCTACGTCCTCGGCAATGACGAGCAGCGGACGGCCGCTCTCGGCAGCGGGCTGCAGGATGGGCAGGAAGTCCTTGATGTTCGAGATCTTCTTGTCGTAGATGAGGATGTATGGATTCTCCATCACGCACTCCATCTTCTCTGAGTCGGTCACAAAGTAGCCAGACAGGTAGCCACGGTCGAACTGCATACCCTCGACCACACCGATGTGTGTGTCGCGGCTCTTCGACTCCTCGATGGTGATGACACCGTCCTTCGACACCTTGCGCATAGCGTCGGCCAGCAGCTTGCCGATCTCTTCGTCGTTATTGGCCGAGACGGTAGCCACCTGCTCAATCTTGTCGTAGTTGTCGTCCACCTTCTCGGCATTCTTGGCGATGAAGTCGGTCACGCACTTCACGGCCTTGTCGACGCCACGCTTCAGGTCCATGGGGTTGGCACCAGCGGTGACGTTCTTCAGTCCCTCGGTGATGATGGCCTGTGCCAGGATGGTAGCAGTCGTCGTACCGTCTCCGGCATCGTCGCCAGTCTTCGAGGCCACGCTCTTGACGAGCTGTGCGCCAGTGTTCTCGAACTTGTCCTCCAGTTCCACCTCCTTGGCAACGGTTACGCCGTCCTTGGTAATCTGTGGAGCACCGAACTTCTTTTCAATCACTACGTTGCGTCCCTTCGGACCCAGCGTCACCTTTACTGCATTAGCCAACTGGTCAACGCCCTGCTTCATCAGGTCGCGAGCCTCAATATTGAATTTAATGTCTTTTGCCATAGTTCTTTTAACTTTTTACTTGTTTACCTTTTTACTTTTCAATAACTGCCAGCACATCGCTCTGACGCATCATCAGATATTTCTCACCCTCGAACTCAAGTTCCGTGCCGCTGTACTTGCCGTAGAGCACTTCGTCGCCGGCTTTCAGCACCATCTCTTCGTCCTTTGTTCCCTGTCCGACAGCCTTGATAGTTCCGTGGAGGGGTTTCTCTTTAGCGGTGTCAGGAATAATAATGCCGCCAATCTTCTCTTCTGCCGGTGCGGGCACTACCAGCACACGGTCTCCTAATGGTTTAATGTTCATAATGCTAAAACTTTTTTTATTAATAGTATTTGTTTTTTGTTCTTTCTGCCATCGTAACAGCCAAAACCGTGCCAATCTTGTCAAGACTGACATATTGGCAGAATAAATCTTTTCCTATATAATATAAAAAAGGTGTTATTTCTTGTGACAAGACGAAAAAATCGTGAAGAATGGTCGCTGTATTATGAATAATTTTGTACCTTTGCGTCCAAATTTGACGAAAGATGAATAAAATAACGATATATCTGGCTCTTTTTCTGTTGTTTTGCACCTTGCCGACAAGTGCACAGACGGTGGAGCCGGAACAGCCCGTTGAGGTCTTCGGGCAGCCTGAACAGGATGATGCCATAGCCGACGACGAGCAGCCCGAGGTGCCTGTCCAGCCCAGTATGGTACAGTGCGAGGACACCTGTTCCCACATTCACGGTATTGACCTGAGCCACTATCAGGGCAACGTCTTCTGGCATGTCATCGGCGACAACACCAACATGGCCTACGTCTATCTGAAGGCCACGGAGGGCGGCGACCGCATTGATGCCACCTTCGAGCGTAACATCAAGATGGCCCAGCAGCACGGTCTTCGTGTGGGCAGCTACCACTTCTACCGTCCGCGTACCGACCAGCTGCGCCAGCTGCTGAACTTCCGTTCGCAGTGCCTGCCCAGCGAGCAGGACCTCATCCCCATGATCGACATCGAGACCACTGGCGGGCTGACCACCGACGAGTTCTGCGATTCGCTGTTCTACTTCCTCGACCTTGTGGAGGATGCCTATCACCAGAAGCCCTTGCTCTATACGGGTCGTAACTTCTATAATAAGCATCTGCAGGGTAAGGTCGACGACTACAAGCTGATGATAGCCATGTACACCACCGAGGAGCCTGTGTTGGCCGACGGCCGCGACATCCAGATGTGGCAGTACACCGGCCGCGGCCGTATTGAAGGTGTCAACGGCTATGTCGACAAGAGCCGCTTCATGGGGCGCCACCACCTGCGCGAAATCCGTTTCAGGCATTAGCCGGTTGCTGTCAACGTGATAACGAAATAACGTGATAACGAAACAACGAAAACAACGAGATAACGAACTATGATTATAAAATGTCCCGAATGTGGCCATCAGGTGAGCGACCATGCTGAGAGTTGTCCCAGCTGTGGCATCCGTATTGCCGGCCATATCATCCAGTGCCCCCATTGTGGCGGTACGATGCTCTCCGACCAGGATGTCTGTCCGCTGTGCCTGATGTCCATCCACCAGCCTGTCTACGATTCCGACGGCACGGGTGCTGTCTTCAGTCCCCAACAGCAAGACCAGCCGCAGGAGGCTCCCAAGCCCACCGGTCATCGTGCCCTGTGGATCTCGCTGCTGGTCAGCATCATCGTCGTGGCTGCCGTCGTGCTCGTCGGCATCTACTTCTACCGTCATACCCAGGAGCAGAGTGAGCTGTCGGCCTACGAGAATGCCATGCAGAGCGGCGAGCCTGCCGTGCTGCAGAACTTCCTCGACATCTACGTGCAGGCCCCTGCCGACCATCGCGACTCCGTTGCTGCCCGTCTGAAGGTGCTGCGCCTGTCGGACCAGGAGTGGCAGACGGCCTCCGTCAGCAAGTCGCGCACCGCCCTTGAGCGCTACATCAGCCAGCATTCTGGCAGCATTCATAACCTGGAGGCACGCCTCATGATCGACTCGCTCGACTGGATACGCGCCGCCAGCCAGAACACCATCGAGTCGTACCGTCAGTACATGGACCAGCATGCCGACGGCGAGCACTATGCCGACGCGAAGATGAACTACGACAAGCTCGTCGAGCGCCATGTGTCGCCCGACGAGGAGAAGATGCTCAACCGCCTCTTTGCCAACTATTTCAACTCGCTGGCCAGAAACGACGAGAACAGCCTTGCCCAGAGTGTTGCCCAGGTGCTTCACAGTTTCCTGCGCAAGCCTGACGCCACGCTCAACGACGTCATCGGTTACATGCGCCAGCTGCATGCCGACGACGACATCACGGGCATGAGCTTCCTGCTGAACAACGACTGGAAGATTGACAAGATTGAGAACATCGATACCGGCGAGTTGGAGTATGCCGTGACCTTCAGCGTCAACCAGCGGATAGACCGCACCGACCCTGAGCGGGAACGAAAGAACACCTATAAAGTCAGCGCCAAGGTGTCGCCTGACGGCCGTATCGTCGACCTGAACATGCGGAAAAACGTGGCTCCGAAGCAGTAGCCTCAAGGCGTAAAGCCCGTGGAGCAATGATTAATAACTAAAAACACTTATGGCGATGAACAATACCCCAACTCCCCACATCGGGGCACAGTATGGCGATATTGCCGAAATGGTGATTATGGCGGGCGACCCGCTGCGTGTGAAAATGATGGCCGAGAAGTTCCTCGACAGTCCTGTATGCTTCAACACCGTGCGTGGCATGCTGGGCTTCACCGGTACCTATAAGGGCCGACGCGTCAGCGTGATGGGCCACGGCATGGGTTCGGCATCCATGGGCCTCTATTCCTACGAGCTGTACAATTTCTATGGTGTGAAGACCATCATCCGAGTGGGTAGTGCCGGTGCCATCTGCCACGACCTGTACATCGGCGACCTGGCCATAGCCATGGGGGCCTGTTCGGAAAGCAACTATGCCGCCCAGTACGAATTGCCTGGCACGTTCTCACCCATTGCCGACTTCGGCCTGGTGCGTGCCGCTGCCGGGTTGTGCGAGCAGTTCGGTTACCGCTACAAGGTGGGAAACATCCTCTCGTCGGACATATTCTACAGCGAGAATCCCCACTACGACAAGTGGGGAAAAATGGGCGTGCTGGCTGTCGAGATGGAGATAGCCGCCCTGTATATGAATGCAGCCCGTTCGGGCAACAAGGCCTTAGCCATCTGTACCATCTCAGACCATATCCTGACCGGCGAGTCCATCACGGCCGAAGAGCGTCAGAACAACTTCACCCACATGATGGATGTAGCCTTCTCGCTGGTTCCCTTTGTTATTTCGCCATTGAGCTAGCGTTGAGGCGCGTCTTGATCTTGTCGACGTATGCGTCGATGACGGCCACGGCAACGATGTTCACCACGTCGCGCACGCTGGCTCCGAAGTCGATGAAGTGGATAGGCTTGTTCAGTCCCATCTGGATCGGGCCGATGATCTCGACGTCGGCGTCGAGCATCTGCAGCATCTTGTAGCTGGAACGGGCCGACGTCAGATTGGGGAACACCAGCGTGTTGACATCCTTGCCCAGCAGACGCGTGAAGGGGTACTGCTCGTCGCGCAGCTCGCGGTCGAGGGCAAAGCCCAGCTGCATCTCTCCGTCGATGAGCAGGTCAGGATACTGCTGTTGCATGTAGTCTACGGCATCCTTCACCTTCTTGGCTCCCAAGCTCTGGCTGGAACCGAAGTTCGAGTGACTGATCATGCTGATGACCGGCTTCTCGTTGAAGAATCGCACCGACGTGGCTGCCAGTTTGGCAATGTCGACCAGCGTGTCCGTATCGGGATTCTCGTTCACCATCGTGTCGGCAATGTACAGCGTACCCTTGGGCGAGTTGATGATGTGCATGGCACCGAAGTGCTTGTATTCAGGACGGATGCCGATGACCTCGTTGACCACCTTGATGGTGTTTGAATACTTGGTGTACAGACCGGTGATGAAGGCGTCAGCCTCGCCCGTCTCGACCATCATCATGCCGAAGTAGTTGCGCTCGAACATCTTGTCGTTGGCCTCCGGGAAGGTATAGCCCTCGCGCTGCCGCTTGTTAGTCAGTATGCGGGCATAGCGCTCGCGGCGCTCCTGTTCCGAGGGGTGGCGCAGGTTGACAATCTCGATGCCGTCGAGCGAGAGGTCCAGCTGGCTGGCCATCTTCGTGATGACCTCGTCGTTGCCCAGCAGGATGGGATGGCAGATACCCTCGGCCTTGGCCTGTACGGCAGCCTTCAGCATGGTGGGGTGGACGGCCTCGGCAAACACCACGCGCTGCGGGTGGGCGGCGGCTGTGGCGTAGAGCTTCTGCGTCAGCTTGGTCTCCTGTCCCAGCAGCACGCTGAGCGAGCGCTTGTACTGGTCCCAGTCGCTGATGGTACGGCGTGCCACGCCGCTGTCGATGGCTGCCTTGGCCACGGCAGCGCTTACCTCGCTGATGAGTCGGGGGTCAACAGGCTTCGGTATGAAGTAGTGGCGGCCGAAGTGCAGGTTGTTCACCTTGTAGACATCGTTCACCACGTCGGGCACGGGCTGCTTGGCCAGGTCGGCGATGGCCAGCACGGCGGCCATCTTCATCTCCTCGTTGATAGCCGTGGCGTGAACGTCCAGTGCCCCACGGAAGATGTAGGGGAAGCCGATGACGTTGTTGATCTGGTTAGGATAGTCCGTACGGCCGGTGGACATCAGCACGTCGGGGCGGGCGTCCATGGCATCCTCGTAGCTGATTTCCGGCACGGGGTTGGCCAGCGCGAAGATGATGGGGTCCT
>CAMJWJ010000088.1 GCA_946409435.1 uncultured Prevotella sp.
CCAATGCCGCTACCGACATCGAGTTCAAGATGCCGTTCGGCTTCAAGGAGGTGGAGGGCATCCACTCGCGTACCAACTTCGACCTGTCGCAGCACGAGAAATACTCTGGCAAGCAGATTAAGTACTTCGACCCGCAGACCAATGAGAGCTACACGCCGTACGTCATCGAGACCAGTATCGGTGTCGACCGTATGTTCCTGAGCATCATGTGCCACGCCTATGAAGAGGAGAAGCTGGAGAACGGCGAAACCCGCGTAGTGCTGAAATTGCCTGCAGCGCTGGCTCCTGTCAAGTGTGCTGTGATGCCACTGGTTAAGAAAGACGGCCTGCCCGAGAAGGCCCGCGAGATTATTGATAGCCTGAAGTTCCATTTCAACTGCCAGTACGACGAGAAGGACTCCATCGGCAAGCGCTACCGTCGTCAGGACGCTATCGGCACACCGTACTGCGTCACCGTCGACCACGACACGCTGCAGGATGGCTGCGTCACGCTGCGCTTCCGCGACACCATGGAGCAGGAGCGTGTGAAGATTGAAGACTTGAACGGTATCATCGAGGACAAGGTGAGCATCGCCAGTCTGCTGAAGAAACTGTGATAAGGTGAATAATTAAAAAGGTAAAAAACGGTAGGAGTCAATGAGTCAGATTAATCCTTATATGGCTAAAAGGTGGGTGAAATGGTTATTACCTTTTTACCTTTTTACCTTTTTACCTTTCCTTACCTCATGTAGCGAGGCTGATGAGACAGAGGAGGAGTATGCCAACTGGGAGCAAAAGAACAACGAGGCATTCATGAAGGTCTATAACCAGGCCAGCAGTTCGGCCGATGGCCAGTGGAGGGTGATACGCTCCTACACCAAGGCCGACTCCCACGATGGTGCCGACAATCCTTACGACTATATCGTGGTCGAGGTGATGGAGACGGGAGACGGCACACTCAGCCCCTGTCTGACCGATACGGTGGCTATCCACTATCTGGGTCGCCTGCTTCCCTCGGCAAGCTATGCCAAAGGCTTTGTCTTTGACAGCAGCTACGACGGTGAGTACAACAAGGCGACGAGCCATCCCTACGACTTAGCCACACCGGGTGACTTCAATAAAGGATTTTCCACTGCCCTGCAGCATATGCACATCGGTGACTACTGGCGCGTGTACATTCCCTATCAGTTAGGCTATGGCGAGTCAGGCGGCACCATCATCCCCGGCTACAGCATGCTCATCTTCGACCTGCGGCTGCAGGACTTCTGGCGCTGACGACTGTTTCAGCTCCATATCCCTGCGCGACTTAGACTTAGTGACCAGCCACACACCGCCAAACACCAATGCCACGGCGGCTGCGTGGCTGGCTTTCAGTATGCCGATGCCCATCAGCAGCGAGGCTGCCACCGAGACGATAGGCTGTACGTAGTTGTAGACCGAGACTACCGTGGGACGTAGCGTGCGCTGCCCTATCATGGTCAGGATGTAGCACAGGAACGTACCTATCACCACGACGTATGCCACCTCCCACCACGTCTGAGCTGGAATGGGTTTTGAGATGACCTCCTCCACGTGTCCGAACGTAAACGGCAGCAGCATCAGCGTAGCCCACGAGAACATGTACTTGTTGATGGTGAACACGTTGTAGCGCCGTATCAGCGGATTGAACAGCGACAGGTACAGCGCAAACGAGAACTGGGCAAACAGACACAGCAAGTCGCCGCGGATGTCGCCCACCTTGTCGGAAGCGTGGGCTGCCGAGGTGAGTATCAGGATCAGTGCCCCCGAGCATCCCATCAGCACACCCAGCGCTTTCTTGCCCGTGATAGGTTCCTTCAGTATCAGTGCTGCCAGCAACATGGCGAAGATAGGCATCGACGTCGTCACGATCGAGGCGTTGATGGGTGACGTGATGCTCAGCCCTAAGGTGTAGCAGCACTGGTTGCACACCAGCCCGAAGAGGGCAGCACCGATGAACATCAGCTTGTCTCTCCCCGTCACCGCTTCCTTCTTGGCAAACAGCGACGCCATCCAGAACAGCAGGCATGCCCCCACCACTCGGAACGTCACCATCGTGATGCCGTCGAAACCGTGCGTCATAGCCTCCTTGCCCACTGGTGCCATCAGCCCCCAGCCGGCACACGCCCCAAACATCGACAGGTGCGCCAGCAGCGCTCGATTCTCTTTCATATCAGTTCCTTTCTTAAAACGATTTGCAAAGTTACGAATAAACGAGGAAAGAAACAAAAGAAAAATCGCGTTTTTCTTTGCGTTTCTCTCACTTATTTCGTAACTTTGCAGAAAACTTACGACTATGAAGTATGCAGACTACATCAAACAGATAGAGATTGACTCGCTGTGGAGCGGCAAGAAGCATATCCTGTGGCAGCTGGACCCACATGTGAACATACTCAGTGGAATCAATGGGGTGGGGAAGTCGACAATCCTGAACAAGGTGTTCAAGAGCGTCAGTACCAATGGTGACCTGATTAACCACCTGCTGAAGGGGGTCCACATCACAGCAGAACCTGAGGATGCCACACACGTACGCTTCGACATCATCCGATCGCTCGACTCGCCAATGCTCGACGTGGACACCATGAGCATGGTGGACTCGCGCATCACATCGGCCCTCGACTTCCAGCTGTACCATCTGCAGCGTAAGTACCTCGACTATCAGGTGAACATTGGCAACCGCATCATCGCCGAGTTGCAACAGGGGAATACCGATGCCGCCCAGCAGCTGTCGCAGGCCAAGAAACGGTTTCAGGACATCGTCGACGACCTGTTCGAGGAAACAGGCAAGAAGATTGTTCGCACGGAGAACGAGATTCGCTTCTCACAGATTGGCGAGACGCTCGCACCCTACCAGCTGAGCAGCGGCGAGAAGCAGATGCTGGCCATTCTGCTGACGGTGCTCGTGGAAGACCAGCAGCCCTACGTGCTCTTCATGGATGAGCCAGAGGTTAGCCTGCACATCGAGTGGCAGAAACGGCTGATTGACCTTATCGTCGAGCTGAACCCCAACGTGCAGATTATCCTCACCACCCATTCGCCCGCCGTCATCATGAACGGGTGGGTCGACAAGGTGACGGAGGTGAGCGACATTACAGTTCATAGTTCATAGTTCACAGTTCATAGTTCACAGTTCATAGTTCATAGTTTATATTTTTTATTTTTTATTTTAATTGATGCCCGGCAGACTACGTGATAATCTGAACTCCAAGTACTTTGAGGCTGCCAATGCCTTGAAGTCGAAGCAGTCGCGGCGCAGGATCGTTGCCTACGTCGAGAGCTATGACGACATCTACTTCTGGCGTACGGTGCTCACACGATTCGAGAACGAGCACCGTTACTTCGAGGTGATGCTGCCTTCGCACCGCAAACTGGAGCGCGGCAAGAAGTCTGTACTGATGAACTTCCTGCAAAGTCGCACAGATAGGAGCGGACAGATCGGACAGGGTGGTCAGAACGGTGATGGAGTGGGGAAACTGGGGCGTGACATGATAGCGTGTGTGGATGCTGATTACGACTACCTGTTGCAAGGAATCACAGAGCAGTCGCGCCGCATCGTTGACAGTCCTTACGTTTTTCATACCTATGCCTACGCCATCGAAAATATGCAGTGTTATGCTCCCTCGCTGCACGACACCTGTGTGGCCGTGACGCTGAACGACCACCGTATCTTTGATTTCGAGGAATATATGACGCAGTACTCTGAGGCTATCTTCCCACTGTTTGTGTGGTCGGTATGGGCATATCGGGAAGGGAAGCACAATCGCTTCTCGCTGAGCGATTTCAATCGCGTGGCCGATCCTGGAGGATTTAGCGTTTCCGAACCTATGTCCAGCATTGTACACCTGCGCCATAAGGTCGGGGTGAAGGTACGTCAGCTACAGCAGGAATTTCCTGATGCTAAGGAGGGCTACCTGCGCACCAAGGAACTGGTGAAGTCGCTGGGCGTCACACCGCAGACCACCTATCTCTATATTCAGGGGCACCACTTGTTTGATACCGTCGTCGTACCTATATTAAATAAGGTGTGTAACCGTCTGCGCCAGGAACGTCAGGATGAGATTGTGCGGACTGCACGTCACCACATGCAGAAACAAAACGAGATGTCCTGCTACGAGCATTCGCTGCAGGACATCCGTCAGATGTTGAAGAAGAACATCGGCTATGTGCTGTCACCTCAATATCAGCATATACAGCGCGACCTCGCAGACTTCTTCAAAGCGGAAGACGAGAAGTCTCAATTGTGAGTTTTCAATTGTGGGTGCTTACTTCTCTTTCTTCAGCGTGTAGCTGACCTTGAGGCTGGGGCGGTGGGTGTTCTCAAGTACCACCGAGATGAAACCAGTGCCCGTGTCGAAGTTGGCTATCTTGTGGTCGTCCTTCAGCATGGGGCAGTCTGGCCATTCGCCCAATTCCTTCTCCAGGTTGTCGCGGATCTGCTGCCACAGATGGCGTGTGCTGTCGTTGGTGGAAATGTGGTAGTTCTCCTGAATGGCTTGCAGCTGGTCGCCGTTAAAGGCTGCCAGCACGCGGTAGTGTTCTGACGGGCTGGCCAGCACTACAAGCCGTCCGCTGTCAGAAGCGGCACTGTCGACGGCAAAGCCTCTGGCCATCATCGAGTCGACAAACTGTGCGACGGGCATGCTGAATGCCAGTCCGCGATAGCTGAATGGAGCATCTGAACCTCCACAGGCAATAAGGGTCATTGCGACCACTGCAGATAGAATGAGTTTCTTCATGTCGTGAAAATGATATTGATAATGTGATTGTTATGATGCTGATATGACGTATGTCTCCAGAAACTTGACGGTCCCTTCCACGTTGACTTCCTGTACGGTGGCTGGTATAAGTATGGTCTCGCCGGCGCGTAGCGTCACCTCTTCGCCGTCGACAGTCAGCAGGCCTTCGCCTTTGATGCCTATCAGGGCAACAAATGAGTCAAGCTCGCTATAGTCGATGGTCATAGGCTCGGTAAGGTCGTAGACGGCCGTGTTGAAGTACGGGCACTCTATCAGGATGCTGCCTTCGTTCTTACGCGGTGTGTAGTGGGTCTGATAGTCGTCGAGAACCGTGTAGTCAATCGACTCGGCAGCCTCATTGGTATGCAGCTGGCGAGGGTTGCCGTCTTTGTCACGACGGTTATAGTCGTAGATGCGATAGGTGACGTCGGAGGTCTGCTGGATTTCGGCCAGATAGCAGCCTGCACCGATGGCGTGGATGCGTCCTGCGGGAATGAAGAAACAGTCGCCATCCTTTACCATATACTGTGCCAAGGCATCACAGATGGTGTCGTTCTCCACCATCTCCTTATATTGTTCGGGGGTAATCTGCTGTCTTAGTCCGTTATATAGCATGGCGTCAGTAGCCGACTCCATGACGTACCACATCTCCGTCTTGCCATGAGGCTTGCCTTGACGGTGGGCTGTCTCGTCGTTGGGGTGTACCTGGATGCTCAGGTTCTGGTGAGCGTCGATAAACTTGATAAGCAGGGGAAACTCGTCGCCGAAGCGGCGGTAGTTGGCTTCGCCTATCAGGCGACCTTTCAATGTCTTTACCAGTTCGTTGACACTTTGTCCATCGCACATAGTCTCACTGCCGGGAACACCAGAAACCTGCCAGCTTTCTGTTCCCCATATCAAGGTCTTCAGCAGAGGTGTGAATTTGTAATAGTTCATTATCCTTGTTGTTACTGTATTAAATGTGAATTATGATTCTCCGTACTCAGTTGTCTTTCCAGAAAGCCCGGGTAAAGAGTACCAGCACAGACATGATTTCCAGACGGCCTACCAGCATGAGGAACGAGCAGAGCCACTTGACGTAGTCGGGCAGATCGCCCCACGACATGACAGGGCCGATGGCTGTACTCAGCGACGGTCCTACGTTGCTGATACAGCCCAGGGCTATGGCCACAGCGTTGGTGTTGTCGACATCGGCAACAATCATCAGCGTTGCAGTCAGCATGAGCATGAGCGAGAAGATGGCAAAAAATGCCAGCAGCGTTGACAGTTGGGTGCGCGGCACCGGTACGCCATTGATTTTCACCGGCAGTACAGCATTGGGGTGCAGCAATTTGTGGAACTCGTTGCGCAGCACCTTGACAATCATGACGATGCGCACACACTTGAAACCACCCGTTGTAGAGCCAGAGCAGGCTCCGCAAAACATGAGTGCTCCTAAGATGACCCACGTGATGTGTGGCCACATCGAGCAGTCGTCGTTGAACAGTCCTGTGGTAGTTAGGAACGACACTACCTGGAAGAGTGAAACACGGAAGGCTCGCTCCAACCCGTAGCCGTTGCGAGTCATGAGCAGGTAGGTAATCCACAGCGTCGAAAATACGATGATGGCAATGTACAGCTTGAACTCAGAACTCTTGAACATCGTGCCGGGGCGCAGCTTGAAGATGCTGACGTAAAGCATCATGAAGTTGATGCCGGCTAAGAATTGGAACAGTACTGAGATGTAGTCGATGCTGGCTGACTGAAAGAAGGCTGTAGAGTCGTTGTGTGTAGAAAAACCTCCTGTAGCGGTGGTCGACATGGCGTGGTTGATGCTGTCGAACCAATCCATACCGGCAGCATAGTAGCAGAAAATACAGGCGACGGTAAGGCCAAGGTAGACGCTCCATATCCATTTGGCCATTGTCGACAGCCGGGGATGCATCTTGGTGCGCAGTGGTCCGGTAGCTTCGGCAGCAAACACTTTCACGCTGCCGCTGCCAACCATTGACGGAAGGATGGCGATGGTGAAGAACACGATACCAAGACCGCCTATCCACTGCGTCTGTGAACGCCAGTAGAGCATGCCATGTGGCAAGCTTTCCACATCGTCGAGGATGGAGGCGCCAGTCGTAGTAAATCCCGACATCGTCTCAAAAAAGGCATTCGTCACATTGGGAATGTAGCCGCTGATGATAAATGGCAGCATTCCCAAAAGACTGAATATTATCCATGTAACCGTTACGAGCAGGTAGGAGTCGCGGCGGCTGAGGTTGTTGTTGGCGTCGCGCCCCATATATTTCAGCACGAAGCCGCAAGATGCCGTGAAGATGGCTGACGACAGGAAGGCTACGATGTCGTCCTCCTTGTAGTAGAGAGCAATGCCTGCACAGCATAGCAGCATGACTGCCAAGAAGAACAGCAGCGACCCCAGTATCTTATATATCAGCCGATAGTTTAGCATGACGAATATGAACTATTTAAAGTATTTCTCCACCTTTTTCAGGTTCTGCTCATGGCAGAATACCATCACAGAGTCGCCTGCCTCAATGCGGGTGTTGCCGTTGACAAGGATGCCCTGATTGTTACGAACCAGTCCGCCAATGGTCACTCCGAAAGGAAGTCCTAAGTCCTTGACGGCTTTACGTGTGACCTTAGAATCCTCGGCTGCCACAAACTCTGCCACGTCGGAGTCAACCATCATCAGTGAGCGGACGTTGGATACGTCACCATCGAGCATCATCTGGTAGATGTGGCCTGCTGCCAGGGTCTTTTTGTTGATAATGGTACCGATGTCCAAGCTCTCTGCCATTTCCACGTAGTCGAGGTTCTCAACCATGGCAATGGTCTTGCGAACGCCAAGCCGCTTGGCTGTCAGACAGGCCAGAATGTTAGTCTCGGCATTGCCTGTCAGTGCTACAAAGGCCTGTGTGTTCAGTATGCCTTCCTCTTGCAACAGGCCTATGTCACGGCCGTCGCCATGGATAATCATGGTGTTGACGTCGTTAAGCAGTTCGTTGAGCCGTTCGCAACGCTGCTCGTTCATCTCTACTATCTTGATGTTCATGTAGTCGGGAGCGGTGAGTGCCACACGGACAGCCGTCTTGTCACCACCCATGATGATGACGTTCTTCACATCGGCATAGTGCTCCTTGCCTGAAATCTTACGAATATAGGGAATATATTCGCGTGTGGTCATGAAGTAGGCAATGTCGTTGATGTGCAACTCGTCGTTACCGCCGGGGATAAGCGTCTCGTCGCTTCGTTTGATAGCTACGATATGGTATGGGTCGTCGGGACCGCACAGTTCGCGCAGTGGCTGGTTGAGTATCTCGCAGGTCTCGCGCAGCTTGATGCCCAGCATGACCAACGCCCCGCCGTGTACATCCCACCGCTGGCGCACCCACGACATTTTCAGTCCGTTGACAATGTCGATAGCAGCCAATACTTCGGGATAGATGAGTGAATTGATGCCCATCTTTTCGAAGAAGCCTTTTAGGTTTGACGCCAAATATTCTACATTGTCAATGCGGGCTACCGTCTTCTTGGCTCCCATGGCATGTGCGATGATACAGGCATTCATGTTCGTGCTCTCGTCAGGGGTTACACCCACAAACAGATCGGCATCCTCTACGCCGGCATCCTTTAGCGTCTGGATGCTGGTTGGTGAACCATGCAGCGTCATGATGTCGTAGCGGCTGTCCAGTCCGGATAGCCGTTCGATGTCACCGTCTATCAGCACACAGTCTTGATGGTCTCTCGACAACAGTTTCGACAGGTGGGTGCCTACGGCACCTGCTCCGACAATGATAATCTTCATGTTGCTCTTTTATATAGATATAATAGATTATATAATCTTTAGTATCTTATTCTATTTGTAATAGCCCGTTAATCTCTTTTGTAATGCTTTCCGTGTCGATGCCGACAATGGCACGAAGTTGAGCTACTGTGCCGTGCTCCACGAAGTGGTCGGGCAGTCCGAGACGTTTGATGACTGGCTGGTAGCCGTGGTCGTTCATCCATTCCATGACGGCCGTTCCCATGCCACCTTTACGTACACCGTCCTCGATGGTGAGTATCTTCTTGAACTTTCGTCCAATCTCGTGCAGCATCTCCTCATCCAGCGGTTTCAAGAAACGAAGGTCGTAATGAGCTGCAGGGGTGCCTTCGATGGCTTTTGCCGCCTCTACGCCGATAGGACCGATGGTAATCACAGCCACTTCGCTGCCCTCGCGCAATTTTCGGCCTTTGCCAACAGGTATTTCCTCCAGCGGACACCTCCAGTCAACCACCGAGCCGCTGCCCCTGGGGTAGCGGATGACGAACGGTCCCTTGTCGGGTAGCTGTGCTGTGAACATCAGCCGTCGCAGTTCTCTCTCGTCCATTGGTGAGGCTATGGTCAGATTGGGTATGGGGCGAAGGGCCGACATGTCGAAAGCACCATGGTGAGTAGGTCCGTCTTCGCCCACCAGTCCGGCCCGGTCAAGACACAGCACGACATTCAGTTTGAGCAGAGCAACGTCGTGGATGATGTTGTCGAACGCCCGCTGTGCAAAAGCACTGTAAATGTTGCAGAAGGGTAGAAGTCCTTCTTTGGCCATACCTCCAGAGAATGTGACAGCATGTCCCTCGGCAATTCCCACATCGAAGGTTCGCTCAGGCATCTCCTTCATCATGATATTCATGGAGCAGCCTGTGGGCATGGCTGGAGTGACTCCAACTATCCGCTTGTTCTCACGGGCCAGTTCAAGCAGCGTCTCGCCGAAGACATCCTGAAAACGCGGTGGGCGGTTCGTGGTGTCCTTAATGAAGCGCTCGCCGGTCTCTGCATCAAACTTCCCTGGGGCGTGCCATACAGTGACGTCCCGCTCGGCAGGAGCATAACCATGACCTTTCTGGGTATGCAGGTGTAACAGCTTAGGGCCTTTCATGGCTTTCAGCTGCCGAAGAATGCGTACCAACTCCTTGACGTTATGACCGTCGAACGGTCCAAAATAGCGGATGTCCATGCCTTCAAAGACGTTCTGCTGATGAGAGATTGCCGACTTCAGGGCATTGGTCAGTCGGATAAGCCCGCGCCGGCGGTCATCCTCAAGCAAACCTTTGCTGTGCAGCCAACGTGACACTTTGAATCGCATGGCATTGTATGTCTCGTTGGTATTTAGTGATAACAGATATTCCTGCATACCGCCCACAGCACGGTCTATCGACATGTTGTTGTCGTTCAGTATGATGAGCAGGTCGTTGTCCGACGAGGCTACATTGTTCAGTCCCTCATAGGCTAAGCCGCCTGACATGGCTCCGTCGCCGATGACAGCAACGACATGACGCTGCGTACCTTCTGACTTGGCAGCTACTGCCATACCTAAGGCTGCAGAGATACTGTTCGAGGCATGTCCGCACATGAAAGTGTCGTACTCGCTCTCCTCGGGTGAAGGGAAGGGGCGGATACCGCCAAGCTTGCGGTTGGTGCAAAACTGTTCACGACGACCAGTAAGTATCTTGTGCCCGTAGGCTTGGTGTCCCACATCCCAAACTATGCGGTCTTCTGGCGTGTTGAATACATAGTGTAATGCTACGGTAATCTCAGCCACTCCTAAACTGGAAGCAAGGTGGCCAGGGTTCACCGATAGCTCTTTGACAATATCCTCGCGTAGTTCCTGACAGACCTCTGGCAGTTGGTCAACGCTCAGCTTTCGCAGGTCAGAAGGATATTGTATTTGGGTTAATAGTCCCTTAAGTTGTGTTTCCAAAGTTCTTTTTGTTTTTTTTACGTTGCAAAGGTACGATTTAGCGAGAAGAAAACAAAGAATTTTATTCTTTTTTTTTCGAGCGGCAGTACTTTCGCCAAGTTTTACTTGGCAAAGGTACAAATAAGTGCTGACATGACAAAAAAATATAGGAAAATACTTGTTTATTACATAAAAACTTTATAAATTTGCAGGAAATATTGGTACCGGACTATTATCATGCTATACATTCGACTCCCTGAGAAAGTCACTGAGAGACATCTGCCATTCTATTTGGCATTGGAGGAATATGTGGCGAGGACGTTGCCTCCTGCCGACTATTTTTTCCTCTGGCAGGTGGAGCCTACAGTCATTTTTGGGCGCAATCAGTTGATACAGAACGAGGTGAATGTGCAGTACTGCCGTGAGCATGGCATTAGTATATACCGCCGGAAGAGTGGGGGCGGTTGCGTGTATGCTGACAGTCAGAATCTCATGCTCTCCTTTATAAGTCCGGAAACGAATGTCGGTCTTGCTTTTAACCGCTATGTCGGTATGTTGCAGCTTGTGCTTCGTCGGCTGGGCGTTGATGCCGTCGGCACCAGTCATAACGATGTGCTGATTGACGGGCGTAAGGTCAGCGGCACGGCTTCATACCATCTGCCCACGGCCACCATAATTCACGGTACACTGCTCTACGATACGCAGATGGAACATATGCTTCACGCCATCACCCCTGGCCCTGAGAAGCTTGAGGCAAAGGGAATCCAGAGCGTCCGTCAGCGAATCACCCTGCTGAAGGATCATGTCTCGCTGACACTCGATGAGCTAAAGGACTTTATTCGTCAGACACTTTGTACTGATACACTGACACTTACTGCAGAAGATGTAGCCGCTATTGAAGAGATAGAACAAGAATATGAACATTACTAAATAAATGCTATGGAGCAAACAACAGTGAATAAACGAACCTGTCTTTATGACAAACACGTGGCGTTAGGAGCCTTGATGTCACCCTTCGGCGGTTTCGATATGCCGATACAGTATTCTACGATTGTTGA
>CAMJWJ010000089.1 GCA_946409435.1 uncultured Prevotella sp.
CGCCGTAGACGGTTTTGCAGACCGTTGACTAAGCCACTCATCCAAGGCACCTTTATTGGTTTGCGGCTGCAAAGGTAATACTTTTATTTTGACTGACCAAATTTTTTGCAGTTTTTTTTCAGTTCACACCCTATACACGTGTTGTCATTTCTATGCAGCAACTGACAGATACGCCATCCCGCATAGCCGATAGCTAATAAGACAATCAAAATTGTGGCAACATATTGCATAGTAATCGGTGGTCTCTTTAGAAATGATATTATAACACTTTTTATGAGCGCAGTTTGCGTAGCAGCAGTTTGTTGATAGCCTGAATGCGGCGCCCGCTTCTCCCGATATCTTCGCGGATGTCATCGCGTACATTATTTATATTATTAAAGAAATCAGAGAAAGCATTTAACATTTGGTTAGGTTGAGCCTTGTCTTCTGGTGCATCAGGGTTGACAATGATACGGATGCCAAGATGCTCGATATGTACCTCAACGTCACTATCGGTCATGATAGGATCTCCATCATAGTGGATGGCACCAGGACGGTCACGGTGTATCTTAATAGATTGTGTACGGAAAGTTTTTATCTTCGAGTTGTTGCCCAGTGTCTTCATGAACAGGTCAGCGGCAATCTGTGGAGCATCCAGTGTATCAAAGGGTTCCATGACGATGACATCCATCAGACCGTCTTTCATGGTAGCGCCAGGGGCAATATAGGCATTGTTACCGTATTGCGACGCATTGGCACAGGCTATGAGGAATGCCTTGTGGCGTTGCGTGCTACTCTCGTCTATCAGTTCATAAGTTTCCGGACGGTATTTCAGTCCTTCTTTTAGTACGTTTTCAACGTATGATATAGGGCCGCGCTTGCCGGATTCTGCAAACTTCAATGAGATAAAGGCATCGAAGCCCATTCCGCAGGTGCAGAAGAACGGCAGGCCGTTGATGACACCGTAGTCAAAGTCTTCAATATCGCAACGGTTGATAAGCCCCAGTGCCTTCTTGATGTCTAACGGTATGCATAAGTGACGTGCCAGGCCATTGCCGGAACCGCATGGAACAATGCCAAGTGCAGTCTTTGAATGTACCAAAGAACGGGCCACCTCATTGACGGTTCCGTCTCCACCTATAGCCACGACAACATCTACACCATCGGCAGCACACTGCCTGGCCATCTCTGCTGCATGACCTGCATATTCAGTACACCTGATGTCGTAGCTGAATTTTTCAGCATCAATGGTTTCACCAATGAGCTGTGGCAACTGCTTTTTGGTATGCGTCCCTGAGATGGGGTTGATAATAAATGTTATGTGCTTTTTGTTGTCCATGACCCTGCAAAATTACAAAATTTGCATGAAATAATATAGAGAAATGTATTAAATTTGGCTTAATTGATGAATTATTACGATTTTTATGCCATTATTGAATAAAAATTTGTACCTTTGCAGTCTGAAACAAAAAAAAGCATTGCTTTACCTATATTAATATGGGACAATTACAAGAAAAATACAAGAATTACCGCGAGCCTCAGAAGTTCATGGAGGCTGGCGTATATCCTTATTTCCGCGCGATTACGGGAAAACAGGGTACTGAAGTTGAAATGGGAGGTCATAAAGTCCTGATGTTCGGATCGAATGCCTATACAGGTTTAACAGGCGACCAGCGGATTATCGATGCTGCCAAGGCTGCTCTTGACCAGTATGGTTCTGGATGTGCAGGCAGCCGTTTCCTCAATGGCACACTTGACCTACATGTACAGTTAGAAAAAGAGATTTCAGAGTTTATCCACAAGGACGACTGTCTGTGCTTCTCGACAGGATTCTCTGTTAACCAGGGTGTTCTGGCTATGGTTGTTGGTAAAGACGATTATATTATTTGTGACGACCGCGATCACGCCAGTATTGTTGATGGCCGCCGTCTGTCGTTTGCCAAGCAGCTTCATTACAAGCATAACGATATGGAAGATTTGGAGCGTGTGCTCCAGAAGTTGCCCCACGAGGCTATTAAACTCATCGTCGTCGACGGTGTGTTCTCGATGGAAGGAGACTTGGCTAAGTTGCCGGAAATTGTGGAGTTAAAGCATAAGTACAACTGTTCCATCATGGTCGACGAGGCTCATGGCATTGGCGTGTTTGGTGATCATGGACGCGGTGTTTGCGATCATTTCGGACTTACTGACGAGGTTGACCTCATTATGGGAACATTCTCGAAGTCATTGGCTTCAATTGGAGGTTTTATCGCTTCAGATTCTGACACCATCAACTTCCTCCGTCACACTTGCCGTACCTATATCTTTTCTGCTTCCAACACTCCTGCAGCTACGGCAGCAGCCCTTGAGGCACTTCACATCCTACAGCGGGAACCCGAACGTATAGAGGCATTGTGGAAAGTCACCAAGTATGCATTGAAGCGTTTCTCAGAAGAAGGCTTTGAGATTGGCGACACGGAGAGTCCTATTATTCCTCTTTACGTTCGCAATGTAGACAAGACATTCCTTGTGACGGCATTGGCATTCAACAATGGTGTCTTTATCAATCCTGTTATACCGCCTGCATGTGCTCCGCAGGATACTTTGGTGCGCTATGCTTTGATGGCTACCCATACCAACGAGCAAGTTGAACGTTCGGTTCATATTCTCAAGAAGATATTTGTGGAGCAGGGTATCATTAAATAAAAAGCCCCATACAACAACGGTTTTTCTTTTCAAATATATAAACAAATTACGTTAAAACGAGTGTTTTTTTCTTGAAAAGATGCTGTTGTTTGCATGGAATTATGTAATTTTGCAGGCTGAAATTGAAAAATCAAAAATTAAAGTATAAAAAAGAACAAAGAAAATGGCAGCAATTGGAAAAATCAGAAGCTGGGGCCCCGTACTTGCTACGGTAATCGGTCTCGCCTTGTTTGCTTTCATTGCCGAAGAGATGTTCCGCTCGTGTGAAGCAACCAGCAACGAGCGTCGTCAGCAAGTCGGTGAAGTGTTAGGTAAGAAAATTTCGGTACAGGAATTCCAGGCACTCGTTGATGAGTACCAGGAGGCCATCAAGATGAGTCAGGGCCGTGACAACCTCTCTGAGGACGAGTTGAACTCGGTAAAAGATCAGGTTTGGCAGCAGTTTGTCAACAACACCATCTTGGAGAGTGAGGCTAAGAAACTTGGTCTGACTGTTACTGATGAGGAACTGCAGAATATGCTGAAGACCGGTACAAACCCGATGCTGATGCAGACACCGTTTGTCAACCGTGAGACAGGTCGTTTTGATGTCAGTCAGCTGACAAAGTTCTTGAACGACTATAAGAAGATGCAGCAGCAGCCTGGCAACGCTCAGATGCTGGAGCAGTATCAGCAGCTTTACAAGTACTGGAAGTTCATGGAGAAGAATATCCGCCAGCAGTTGTTAGGCCAGAAATATCAGTCACTGCTTTCTCAGTGTCTGCTGTCTAATCCCGTATCTGCCAAGATGGCATTCGACGGCCAGAACGAGGAGAGTCAGATTCTGCTTGCCTCACTGCCTTACAGCACCGTGAAGGATGCTGATGTGGAGGCCACGGATGCCGAGCTGAAGGCTAAGTACAACGAAGAGAAGGAGATGTTCCGTCAGTATGTAGAGAGCCGCAACATCAAGTATGTTGACTTCCAGGTTGTAGCATCTCCTGCCGACCGTGACGCTCTGATGAAGACCATGAAGGATGCCCAGCAGCAGCTGGAGAGTGGGGTAACACCAGCCGAGGCTGTTCGTAAGGCTCAGTCACAGCATCCCTATACTGGCATTGCCGTCACTCGTGGTGCCCTGCCTTCCGACATTGCCCAGAAGGTAGACTCCATGCAGGTTGGCCAGGTAACGGCTCCCTTTGAGACACGCTTTGACAATACCCTGAATGTCGTGAAGCTGATTGCAAAGACGCAGCAGCCCGACTCTGTAGAGTATCGTCAGATTCAGGTTGGTGGCGAGACGGTTGAGGCAGCACGTCAGAAGGCTGACAGCATTTACAACGCCCTGAAGGGTGGTGCTGACTTCGAGACACTGGCCAAGAAATACAACCAGACCGGTGAGAAGCAGTGGATGACGTCAGCAATGTACGAGCGTTCACAGTCGTTGGATGCCGACACAAAGGCATATATCACCACGCTGAGCACGCTGGCTCCTAACGAGCTGAAGAACCTGGAGTTTTCGCAGGGCAACATCGTGATTCAGGTCACCAACCGCAAGGCCATGGTAGCCAAGTATGATGTAGCTATCGTGAAGCACACCATCGACTTCTCAAAGCAGACCTATTCCAACGCTTACAATAAGTTCAGCCAGTATGTCAGCGAGAACAAGGACATTGAGAGCTTGGAGAAGAACGCTCAGAAGTTCGGCTTCCGCGTTCAGGAGCGTAACGATCTTTATAACTCTGAACACAACGTAGCCGGCGTCCGTTCTACTCGTGAGGCTATGAAGTGGATATTCGATGCTAAAGCCGGTGAAGTGTCGCCTCTCTATGAGTGTGGCAACAACGACCACCTGATGGTTGTCGCCCTGACCAAGATTAATAAGGTCGGCTATCGTGAACTTGACGATGTGAAGGAACAGCTGAAACAGGAGGTTGTCAATGACAAGAAGTTTGAAAAGCTTGCTCAGCAGCTGGCTGGTGTGAAGGACATCGCAGCAGCCAAGGCTAAGGGTGCCGTTATCGACACTGTGAAGCAGGTGACTTTTGCTGCTCCTGTATTCGTTCAGGCAGCCGTAGCCAGTGAGCCGGCTCTGAGTGGTGCCGTGGCAAGCGTTAAGCAGGGTGCTGTATCACCTGCTATCGTGAAGGGTAATGGTGCTGCTTATCTCTTCCAGGTGCTTGAGAAGAAGCCTCGCTCTGATGCCAAGTTCGATGCCAAGCAGCAGCAGACTCAGTTAGAGCAGCAGGCCATGCAGGCAGCAAGTCGCTTTATGAACGAGATGTACCTGAAGGCTGGTGTGGTAGACAACCGCTACCTGTTCTTCTAAGAATTATTAAACAATTATCATAAAAAAGGCGATTCCGCAAAAGGAATCGCCTTTTTTGTTTCTATCGCTCAGACAGTCCATAACTGCCGATGCTGTCGTAGCCTATAGTGAGAGGTAGTAGCCGAGGCGGTAGAGCTTGAAGTGAAGGAGCCGTGGTTGATTTCCAGTCAGTCGACGGTGCAGCCAAGGTCTAGCATACTTATAGAATAACCGGATGAGCGGGGCGAAAGGTGCCAGTCGTGACACAACATCAAGCAGGTGCGAATAGCCCTGCAGCTCATGACGGAAGGTATGTAGCGTACGTAGCCCTTCCTCCGTCTTGCCGAGGAAACGGTCATTCGGTTCGAATAGCTGAAACCTCATGGGGTTATCGATATGCAGAATGTCTACGGCATGCTCTTGCAGATGCTTGCCGAAAAGCACATCCTCGTAGCCGTAATATCGGAAGCGCTCATCGAAAGGGTGGGCGAGCATCAAGTCACGCCGTACCATGAAGTTGGTGGTTCGAAAGCATTTATATGGTGCCTGACGACGGGCTGCAACGGTATGCTCTGGTTCGCAGGTCTTCTCATAGAGATAGCGTAGATTGCCAGCTTGTGGCTCACCGACCTGAACGCCACCGTCAGTTACACTGTCACATGGTGAGAGGGCATACTGTCGCAAATAGTCGTGGCGGCACACCACCATGTCGCTGTCGATGAATACGAGCCACGGATAGCAGGCCTCTTGAGCCAGGAAGTTGCGGATGGCAGCGCGTCCGCTATTGAATCCACGTTCTATCACCCGGCAGTGAGGCAGTTCGTTGATGGCACGGTTGGCTTTAATGACTGCCTTGTCGGTAGAACCGTCGTCAGCCACAATCACTTCGTAGCCAATCGACAATGCTGCCGCCTGTCGTTGCAATTCACTGACCATTGCTGCACAGCAGTCGTTGAATGTCGGTATCAGGACTGATAAATCTTTCATCATTGCTTGCAAAATTACACAAAAAATGTTATTTCACCTTTTTTTTTCTGTTTTATTTGTTCTTTTCGCCCGAAATAATGTAATTTTGCGCCCGATAACGTATTACAAAAACTAATGGATTATGAAAAAGAATGTATTTAGAACATTGATGATGGGACTGGCCTTGATGTTTGCCGGCCAGGGGAACGCACAAGGCTTGAACGACATATTGAATGGCGTACTCGGCGGTTCACAGTCGGGCGACGACATTGTGTCGACGCTGACAGGCGTGTTCTCCAGTGACAAGCAGGCCAATGCAAACAACATTATTGGAACATGGTCGTACACCGAGCCTGCTATTGTATTCACATCCAGCAACCTGCTGACCAAGGTTGCGTCGAAGGTAGCAGCCAACAAGCTGGAAGACAAGATTCAGACATACCTTTCAAAGTATGGCATCAAGCCTGGCACGATGACCATGACATTCAACGAGGACGGAACTTTCGTGCAGACGTTGAATGGCAAGAAGACCAGCGGGACATGGAGCATCAAGGACTCCAAGCTGCAGCTGAGCATCCTTAGGATCAAGGCGCTCACTCTTACCACGCAGCTTGACGGCAAGAACCTGCAGTTCGTGACCGATGCCACGAAGATGCTGAACCTGTTTAAGACGCTCGGTGCCAAGTCCACCAACTCGAACATCAAGATGGTGACATCGCTGATGAAGAACGTCAACGGCATGCAGGCTGGCGTCACTTTGCGCAAGCAGTAGACAGCAGTCTGCGACAGCAAATGCCGGATTCCCGAAATTGTACGGCGTATAAATAGTGCTGATGTAAGAAAAATTACAGAAAAATCGTTGGCCGTTCAGTTTTTTCTCCGTACATTTGCAAAAATATCAAGTCATTCTAACCAAACATTTATTTTGCAACAATTATGAAGAAAAAGTTTATCTGCGCCGTTTGTGGATATATCTACGAAGGCGATGCTGCACCCGAGAAGTGTCCCATCTGTAAGGCTCCTGCCTCCAAGTTTTCTGAGCTGAAGGAAGAGATGGAGTATGCTACCGTCCATAAGATTGGCGACGGCAAGCCCGAGGGCGTTTCCGAGGAGATGATTGAAGACCTGCGCTGCCACTTCAACGGTGAGTGTGGCGAGGTTGGTATGTATCTGGCCATGGCCCGTCAGGCCGACCGCGAGGGCTATCCCGAGATTGCCGAGGCTTTCAAGCGCTATGCTTTTGAAGAGGCCGACCACGCCAGCCGCTTTGCTGAGCTGCTGGGCGAGTGCGTCTGGGACACGAAGACCAACCTGGAGAAGCGTGCTGCTGCCGAGGCTGGTGCCTGCGAAGACAAGTTCCGCATTGCCAAGAACGCCAAGGCTGCCGGTTTCGATGCCATCCACGACACCGTTCACGAGATGGCTAAGGACGAGGCCCGTCATGGAGCCGGCTTTGCTGGTCTGCTGAAGCGCTATTTCGGTAAGTAATAGTCCGACACTTTAGCCCGAAAGGCTGATGCAGTACAATAAATTAAAGAAAAAGCCGTTTTATCATTGTATGATAAAGCGACTTTTCTTTTTCACCTTGCTCACGGCTGTCCTGATGGCGGCCTGCAAGGACAACGACTCTTTCTCGGCCAGCAGTAGTCTGAGGCTGACATTCTCGGCGGACACGCTGCGTATCGATACCGTATTCTCCGAATCGCCGTCGGCTACCTATAGTTTCTGGGTGTTCAACAACAGCGGCGACGGACTGCGCATCAGCTCGGTACGCCTGGAGCGTGGCAACCAGACGGGATTCCGTGTCAATGCCGACGGGCAGTACCTCAATCCTGTGGCTACCGACATCGAGATACGCAAGGGCGACAGCATCCGTGTGTTTGTCGAGCTGACAGCCCGCGTCAACAACTCTCCAGACCCACGGCCCATCGAGGACCGCCTGGTATTCTCGTTGCAGAGTGGGGTAGAGCAGAGTGTCGCCCTGCTGGCCTCCAGCTGGGATGCCCGGCGGATGAACAGCCTCGTCGTCAGGCGCGACACGGTGATAGAATCCGCCAACCCCATCATCTTTACCGGCGACAGCATCGTCGTCGAGCGTGGTGCTACGCTGACGCTGCGCAACACCACACTCTACTTCCACGACGGCACTGGCATGCTGGTTCGCGGCCGGCTGATAGCCGACAGCTGCGTGCTGCGTGGCGACCGCCTTGACCACATGTTCGACTACCTGCCCTACGACCGCGTCAGCGGCCAGTGGCCCGGCATCCGTATCGCGGCCAATGCCGAGGGCTGCCAGCTGACCGACTGCGAGATACGTAACGCCTTCAGCGGTATTGTTTGCGACAGCAGCAGCGTGGAACTGACGCGCTGCACCATCCACAACAGCCGTGGCCACGGACTGCATGCCACCGACTCCCGTGTCGTGCTGCGCGACTGCATGCTCACCAACACCCTGATGGACTGTCTGGCGCTGCACGGCTGCCAGGCTGAGGTGACGGGCTGCACGCTGGCACAGTTCTATCCCTTTACCGCCCCCCGTGGTGCTGCCCTGCGCTTTACACAGACCAGCCATCCCACCAGGCTTGACTTTACTAACGTGCTCGTCACTGGCTACGAGGACGACGTGCTGATGGGCGAGGAGCGGAAGGACTCGATGATGGACTACCGCTTCCGCAACTGCATCCTGCGTACACCGGAGGTCACCACCGACACCATCGGCTTCCGCGACATCATCTGGGAGACGCCGAAAGACTCCGTGCAGGGCAAGCAGCACTTCCTGACGGTTGACGAAGAAAACCTCATCTATAACTTCCAGCTCGACAGCATATCGCCAGCCTTGCAGCGCGGCATAGGCTGCATACTGCCACAGACAAAACAATAACACCGTATGAACCAGAACATTTGCATATTCACTGGTGCGCGCCCCAACTTCATCAAGGTGGCACCTATTATCCGCGCTATCGATAATACTCCCGACATGGACTACCAACTGGTGTTTGCCGGACGTGCCGACGACCCCACGCTGGAGGGCACGCTCTTCGACGACCTCCAGATGCCTCGCCCCGACGTCTTCCTCGGCGTCGACTGCGAGAACCTCAACGAACTGACGGGGCGCGTGATGTCTGAGTTTGAAACCTATCTCGACAAGCACCCTGTCGACACGGTCATTGTCGTCGACGACCTCGCTTCCACGATGGCTGCCGCTATCGTCACCAAGAAACGGGGGCTACGGCTGGCACACCTCGTGGCTGGCACGCGCTCGTTCGACATCACCATGCCTAAGGAGATCAACCGCCTTGTCATCGATGGACTCAGCGACCTGCTGTTCACTGCCGGCCTTGGCTCCAGCAGCATTGCGACCCGTGAGGGTGCCGAGATGCACAAGATCTATATGGTGGGCAACATCCTGATGGACTCGCTGCGCCAGCACCACAACCGCTGGCTGCGCCCGCAGTGCCTCGACGGCATTGCTGACGGCCAGTACCTCGTGTTCACGCTGAACCGTAAGGTGCTGATGGACAACCGCGACAATCTGCTCGACATGCTGGAGGCCGTCTGCGCCGAGGCAGGCGACACTCCCGTCATTGCTCCGCTGCGCGGCAGGGCCCGCCAGCTGGTTACCACCCTCCAGCGCGAGTCGCCTACCGTCACCGACGCCCTGCACGTCGTCGATGCCCTGTCCTACTTGGAGTTCGGCTACCTGACGGCTCATGCCAAGGGCATCATCACCGATTCCGGCAATGTCGCCGAAGAGGCTACCTTCAACAATGTCCCTTGCATCACGCTCAACTCTTACACCGAGCATCAGGAGACCGTCAAGCAAGGCACCAACGTGCTGGTGGGCGAGGATGCCCAGCGGCTGCGTGAGGCCTTGTCAGAACTGATGGGCGGCCACTGGAAGACTGCCACGCTGCCCGACCGTTGGGACGGTCGCACTGCAGAGCGTATCGTACGTATCTTGCAGGAGAGCAGATAGCTCTGTTTACACGTCAATTCACAAAAAACAAAAACCCTTCACCGGAGGCGTAATATGTTGTATAACAACAGCTTGCGGTGAAGGGTTTTGTGAGGCAATGAGGTGGGTTGCCGTGATGCAATGTGAAGGACTGACGGGATAACGCCCTTCACAAATTCTTCCAATCATTTTTTGACTCTGTGAGTGGCCTTCTCAATTCAGTGAGTGGCCTTCTCACGATCGTGAGTGGCCCACTCAACTCAGTGAGTGGCATAGTTATTGCAATTACTTGGCCACTAATTGAAATTACTCATTGAATAAATTCAGAAATGCAATAGGTAAATGCAAAGACCTGCGATGTTACACTCACCTCTCATTTCTCATCTCTCATTCCTCATTTCTCATTTCTCATTTCTTACCCTTCACCGTATCATGCTGTAACATTGTACATTACACGCTTGGTGAAGGGTTTTTGAAAATTATTTTTTTTCGACTATAATAAAAAAGATGAATACAAAATGATGAAAAACTGAAAAAGATTTTGTAACTTTGCAAGCAACTACAAAAATGTTCAACTCTATAAAACTGTAATCTTTTATGAAACACTTTCATCTCAGATTCCTTTTCCTGTGCCTTCTCTCTTTAGTAGGTGCAAATGCATCTGCCCACGACATCGAGGTAAAGAATGCCGACGGTGTCACCATTTATTATAACTGGACTAATAACAACACAGAATTACAGGTTACTTTTCGTGGCAATTCTTACAATGCTTACCCAAATGAATACTCTAGAAATGTCGTTATTCCCGAATCAGTGATTTATAATAATGAAACATACAGCGTGACAGCCATCGGTGAAGAAGCTTTCCGTTATTGCTCTCTCTCAACCTCCGTCACCATTCCCAATAGCGTGACATCCATCTGTGACCTTGCTTTCTATGGATGCTCTGGCTTAACCTCCGTCATCATTCCCAACAGCGTAACATCCATCGGTAACGGTGCTTTCGAAGATTGCTCTGGCTTAACCTCCATCGACATTCCCAACAGCGTGACAGCCATCGGTCGCTTTGCTTTCTATGGTTGCTCTGGCTTAACCTCCTTCACCATTGGCAACAGCGTGACATCCATCGGTGACAATGCTTTCTATAATTGCTCTGGCTTAACCTCCGTCACCATTCCCAACAGCGTGACAGCCATCGGTCGCCATGCTTTCTCCTATTGCTCTGGCTTAACCTCCGTCACCATTCCTTACAGCGTGACATCTATCGGTTACTATGCTTTCGAAGGTTGCTCTGGCTTAGCCTCCATCACCATTCCCAACAGCGTGACATCCATCGGCGAATATGCTTTCGATGGTTGCTCTGGCTTAACCTCCGTCACCATTCCCAACAGCGTGACATCCATCGGTAGCGGTGCTTTCTATGGTTGCTCTGGCTTAACCTCCGTCACCATTCCCAACAGCGTGACAGCCATCGGTC
>CAMJWJ010000090.1 GCA_946409435.1 uncultured Prevotella sp.
ATTTCTGCGTGACTAAAAATATCTCTGCGTATTTCTGCGTGACCTAAACATAATCTGCGTGAGAGAAGATGGAAGATGGAAGAGGTGAGTGTACCATCGCAGGTCTTTGCATTTACTCAATGAGTAATTTCAATTAGTAGGCCACTTACGGTCACAACTAGGCCACTCACTGAACTGAGAAGGCCACTCACGATCGTGAGAAGGCCACTCACAGCGTCGAAAATGATTGGAAGAATTCGTGAAGGGCGCTATCCCGTCAACTCTTCACATCGCCTCACCGATACCCTTCACCGCAAGTCGTTGTCGTGCAACGTATTACAGTGTTGGTGAAGGGTTTTTCTTATTGTGAATAGTTATAAGAGAGTGGGGGGAGGACGCACCAATAGGTCTACAGCTATAATATTGCCATTTTTTAAATATCCTAAATTCTTTTGGAAATATCGCAAAAAGTCAGCTATAATTCGTATATTTGCAAATAAAATGGGAAAAAGCTGCACTCCGGCAAGAGAGCATGCTTTCATGAGAGCAAGAACCATCCATTAAGATGTGGAACATTTATTAGGATAAGATGCGATGATGAAGAAAATAGACGAACAGTTGATGAACAGTATGGCTGAAGAAGCCAAGGAGTCGCCAAGGCTGCGAAAGAACAACAACTTTCATCAAAACCCAACGAAGGACATCTATTTTGCTGGCGGGTGCTTCTGGGGAACGGAGCACTACTTCAAGCAGATTGAAGGAGTGGCCATGACGGAAGTGGGGTTTGCTAACGGGCACACCGAGAATCCGACGTATAAAGAGGTATATACCGACCAGACGGGTTTTGTGGAGACTGTCTTTGTGCGGTTCTATCCTGATGTGGTGAGCCTTGAATTCCTGCTTCGGATGTTCTTCAAAGCCATCGACCCGACAAGCCTTAACAAGCAGGGGCACGATGAGGGTACACGCTATCGGACTGGTGTCTACTACACCAATGCCGAAGATTTGCCCGTCATCGAGCGCGTGTTTGCCGAGGAACAGCAGAATTATGAGCAACCTCTATGCGTCGAGAAGCTGCCTTTGCAGAATTTCTATACTGCTGAGGAGTATCATCAGGACTACCTCGATAAGAATCCTGACGGCTACTGTCATCTGCCTCTGTCGCTGTTTGAGTTTGCAAGGAAAGCCAAAGAAAAGAAAGAGCATGGTTGATTCCCCAGTAGACAGCAGCAGTTCCGGAAAATCAAGAATGGCGAGGACTTACTGGTGTTCTATGTCTCAGTGCACATGTCCTGATCTATATGTATAAGGACGAGAAACATGAACAGAGCGCTGCTGGCTTGCATCGCAAAACGCAACAGCGCAAGCGGCTGATATTCACTCCTTACGAATCTTTTATACAAGTAAACGATGCTGATAACACCGCGGCAGGACTCCACGTCAGTACTTGAAACTGGAGCCGCCGACGAACTCGCGCATGATGCTGGTGGGGGGGATCTCCTTGTCGCTGACGGGCAGGAAGTAGTGGATGAACTTCAGCAGGCGGTGGGCCTCGGCAAACTCCGGGCAGTTGCGTGGCACGCTGGCGAGGATGATCTCGGCATGGGTGCGCAGAACGGCAAACTCGATGTTCAGCGCCGAGTTGAACATGGCGTCGGCAGTCTCTTGGAAGGGGAATATCCACTTGTCCTCGGCCTCGCAGACGTTCTTCCATTGTGCAATGGTCTCACGGGCGGTGTAGGCACCCTTGTTGTAGTCGCGTATGATGCGGCGTAGCAGGCGGTTGTCACGAACGGGAATCCAGTTGTGGTCGTCGAGCGAGATGCTCGTCAGGGCGGAAATGTATATCCTGAACTTGGCCGAGTCGGGAATCTTCTTCGTCAGCTGGGGGTTCAGCGCATGGATGCCTTCGATGATGAGCACAGAGTCGTTGGAGAGCTTGAGTTTCTTGCCGTTCCACTCGCGCTTGCCGGTCACGAAGTTGTATTCGGGCACTTCGACGCGTTCGCCCTGCATGAGCCGTAGCAGGTGGTCTTCCAGCAGGTTGTACTCTACGGTCTCAATGTTGTCGAAGTCGTAGTCACCGTTGGGCAATTTGGGCGTGTCGACGCGGTTGACGAAATAGTCGTCGGTGGAGAAAGAAAGTGGGCGTAGGCCGCAGGCCAGCAGCTGTATGCTGAGACGCTTGCAGAACGTGGTCTTGCCCGACGATGATGGACCGGTGATGAGGATCAGGCGGACAGGATTCTCCTCGCTATGGTAGCGGCGGTCTATCTCCTCGGCTATCTGCACGATCTTCTTTTCCTGCAATGCCTCGCTGACCTGTATCAGTTCTGAAGCGTGGCCTTTCAGGATGGCTTTGTTGACGTCGCCGGCATTCGACAGCCGCATGATGATGTCCCAGCGCGTCTTCTCGGCGAACATGCTGTAGGTCTTGGGCATGTCAACCTTCTCGGCCAATATGTTGGGGTTGTTCCAATCAGGCACGCGCAGCAGCAGACCGTCGTGGTAGGTCTCCAGTCCCCACACCTTCAGGTAGCCAGCCGATGGCACCAAGGGACCGTAGTAGTAGTCGACGGTGTCGCCCAGCGTGTAGTAGTCGCTGTAGGCGTGGCCGCTGGTCTCAAGCAGTTTCACCTTGTCCATGAATCCCCGTTCGGCAAAGACGCGGACAGCCTCTTCCGTCGTGGCCTCGTTGCGGCGGAAGGGTATGTCGAGGCTGATGATTTCCTGCATCCTGCGCTTGATGCGCTCGACGTCGCCTTCGACCAGCGCCTCGTTGTTCTTCTTCTTGAAATTGCAGTAATAGCCGCGCGAGATGGTGTGTTCGATGAAAAGCTTGGAACCGGGAAACTCGTCTTGAGTGGCCTTGTAGAGCACGAAGCACAGTGAGCGCACGTAGACGCGATGGCCGCTGCCCTCGCGGGCGTCCAGGAATTCCACGTCGCGGTTCTGGTAGAGCCGGAACTTCAGTCCCTGCGAGGCGTTGTTTACTTTTGCCGACACCACAGGGTAGGGTAGTTGGATGTCGTTGGCAAACTCCTGATAGACGTCGATGAGCGAACTTCCTTCAGGGAAGCTTTTCGTCATGTTGTTGTTCTTGCAGCGGATTTGTAGCATAGCGATTCAGTTTTACGTGCCAAAGGTACAAAAAAAAAGCGATATGGCAATAACTATCGGCAAAAAAATGAGGCACATTCTCTCGAATGCACCTCACCCATGGTTATTAGTAATTTAAATAGATAGTAGTGAATCTCTCTAAAACTCGCGGTAGAAGTCCAGGGCCTCCTTGATGTCGTCCTCGGTGGCCGTCTGGTTGATACGGATGTCGCCAATGCCGCCCAAAAGGGTGAAGTTGATGCTGTCGCCAACGTTCTTCTTGTCGTGGTGCATGAGCCTGACGAGCTGCGGATAGTCGTCGCAGGTGACGGCCATGCGTCCGTAGTGCTCCTTGACGAAGTTGACCGTCTGGCGCATCTTGTCCTGCGGGAAACCAGTCTTCACACAGCTCAGATACAGCTCGACGATGAGACCGTAAGCTACGGCATAACCATGCAACACGGGATGGCGCTCCAGTGCCAGCGACTCGAAGGCATGACCCGCCGTATGGCCGAGGTTAAGTGCTTTGCGGATGCCCTGTTCTGTGGGGTCTTCGGTCACGATGCGCTGCTTGACGGCAACGCTCTGTTCAAGGGCGGCGGCAAATTGCGGGCTGTTGACCGTTAACGGCTCACCAATCAGTCTCGCCCACATGGCCTCGCTGCTGATCAGTCCGTGCTTCAGCATCTCGGCAAAGCCGGATAGAATGTTCTCGTGGTCGAGGGTCTGCAGGAACGTGGTGTCAAGGATGACGACGGCAGCATTGTTGAATACGCCGACCTCGTTTTTCAGTCCTCCGAAGTTGATGCCCGTCTTGCCGCCTACCGAGGCGTCGACCATCGACAGCAGCGTGGTGGGTATATTAATATAAGGTATACCGCGCTTGAAGGTCGATGCAGCAAAACCGCCGAGGTCGGTCACCATGCCACCGCCGAGGTTGACCATCAGCGAGTGGCGTGTGGCACCAAGCCGCTGCAACTCGCTCCATACATGGGCCAGCGACGTTAAGGTCTTGTTCGTGTCAGTGGCACCGATGGTGATGCACTGTGCCTGCTGCATGCACTCCAGCCCGGCAACAAGGGGCAGACAGAGCTCGCGGGTTGTCTCGTCACAAAGAACGAACAGCCTGTCGTGGGGCTGAGCGGCAATGGCGTCGCTGAGCGACTGGGCCAGACAGCGTGACATGATAACTTTCTGTGGTTCCATACGGCGTGCAAAATTAATTAAAAAAAGTGTAATACGTATAGAAAAAAGTGGATAATTGTCGATAAAGAGGCAAAAATCTGCCAAAAGTATTAAACTTTTGTGAAACTCATGCGTCATTATTATAGTTTATGAAAAATAATACACCAAAGCATATATGAAACGTATTCTATTCCTCTGCTTCCTATCAGTATGTGCCATGAAAATGGCGGCACAACTGAACGTAACAGGAACCGTAATCGAGAGTGACTCTAACGAGCCGGTAGCACAAACAACCGTCAGACTGCTGAAGACGGACAGTACGCTGGTAAAAGGTGTACTGACCAACCTGGACGGTATCTTCCGCATCAAGGCACCGGCTGCAGGCACCTACATCTTACAGGTGACCTATGTGGGCTTCAAACCCTACACCAAACGCATCAGCGTCAGTGCAAGCAAGGATCTGGCACTGGGCAACATCACCTTGCAGCCCGATGCTATTATGCTGAAAGGTGCCACGGTGACTGGTCAGGCTGCCAAGGTGACGCTGAAGGCCGACACCTTTGTATATAATGCTGCCGCATTCCGTACACCCGAAGGCTCTGTCGTCGAGGAGCTGGTCAAGCGCCTGCCTGGCGCCCAGGTTTCCGATGATGGCAAGATCACCATCAACGGCAAGGAGGTGAAGAAGATTATGGTCGATGGCAAGGAGTTTATGACTGGTGACACGAAAACGGCCATGAAGAACCTGCCCGCCAACATCGTCAACCGCGTGAAGGCATACGACCAGAAGAGCGATCTTGCACGTATCAGCGGCATTGACGACGGTGAGGAGGAGACCGTGCTCGATTTTGGCATCAAGCCTGGCATGAACAAGGGTACGATGATCAATGCCGACGTGGCAGCCGGTACTAAGCACCGCTACAGCAGCCGTATCTTCGGTGGTGTGATGAAGGACGACATCAAGGTGTTCCTCATGACCAATGCCAACAACACCAACGACATGGGATTCGGCATGGGAGGCGGACAGTTCGGCGGCGGACGACAGGGACTGACGGCCAACAAGATGACAGGCATCAACCTGAACTACGAAAAGAAGGACCTGCTGAAGATGGACGGCAGCGTGCGCTGGAACCATAACGACGGCGACGCCAACGTGCGTACCTCGTCGGAGAACTTTATGAGCCAGACACTGTCGACCTTCGGCGAGAGCCTGAACAAGAACCTGAACCGCTCGAATAGCTGGGATGCCCGCATGCGTCTCGAGTGGACACCGGACTCGCTGTGGAACATCATGTTCAGACCGAGCTTTACCTATAACAGCAGCGACGGACTGTCAAACGGAATGAGCGTCACGTTCGACAAAGACCCCTATTCCGTATCGGGCATCACCAATCCGCTGGCCACTTCACAGCTTGATCAGCTGATCAGGCGCGACACTATAGCCAAAAACTCGAACAGCAACAACAGCCTGACATACAGCGACTCGAAGTCGGTGGGCGGAAACCTGCAAATCAACCGCCGGCTGAGTAGTAACGGGCGTAACATCACCCTGCGACTCGGTGCAAACTACAGCGAAGGACTGAGCAAGTCGATGAACAACAGCCTGATTGAGTACTATAAATTAAGGTACGACTCGGTGGCCAACCAGTATGTTACAACAGACGACCAGACCAACCGATATGCCGTCACACCGACCAAGAACTACGACTATAGCATACGTGCAACGTACAGCGAACCCATCTTTAACCGTACCTACCTGCAGTTCTCATACCAGTATCAGTACCGCTATACCAAGAGCGACCGTGCCACTTACGACCTGTCGCCGACGGGACTTGACTTCTTCGGTGTTAATCCCGGCTACCGCGACTGGGACAGCTATATGTCGCTGCTCGACAACGCTACGCCAAGAATTAAACTGGAGGATACCAAGAGCGAAAGCCTCAGCCGCTACTCGGTATACAAGAACTACATACATACGGCAGAAGTTGGCCTGCGTATCACACGCAACAGCTACAACCTCAACGTAGGTATCCAGGTCGTCCCGCAGTCATCGGAACTGACCTACCGCTACCTGACGACTGACACCGTGACCAAGCGCAGCGTCACCAACTGGTCGCCAACGGCAGACTTCCGCTGGAAGATATCGAACGTCAGCCAGCTGCGCTTCACCTACCGAGGCAATACCAGCCAGCCCTCGATGACAGACCTGCTTGACATCACCGACGACACCAACCCGCTAAGCATCCGTAAGGGTAATCCTGGACTGAAGCCGTCGTTCACACAGAACTTCCGACTGTTCTACAACAACTACATCCAGAACCACCAGCGTAGCATCATGGCCAACGTGAGCTTCTCTACAACTAGCAACAGCGTTTCAAACATGACGACCTACAACGAACAGACGGGCGGTGTCATCACTCGACCGGAGAACATCAACGGCAACTGGAACACCAGCGGTATGTTCATGTTCAATACGGCTATCGACTCAGCTGGCTACTTCAATGTCAATACCTACACATCGCTCACTTACTCGAACAGCGTCAGCTATGTACGGGTAGGCATGATGAACGCTGGCGACATGATTGGGTCGCAGAAGTCAACCACCAAGACCACAAACGTCGGCGAGCGACTGGCTGCCAGCTACCGCAATGACTGGTTGGAGGTGGAGCTGAACGGCTCGGTGAACTACATGCATGCACGCAGTGCCCTGCAGGAGAACAACAACCTCGACACGTGGACATTCTCGTACGGTGCAAGCCTCATGCTGACGGCACCTTGGGGCACCCAACTGTCGACGGGCATGAACATGAACTCTCGCCGAGGATTCAACGACGAGTCGATGAACACCAACGAGCTGATATGGAATGCACAGCTGTCGCAGTCGTTCCTGCGCAACAAGTCGCTGACACTCTCGTTCCAGATGTACGACATACTGCACCAGCAGTCAAACTTCAGCCGTGCCCTCTCAGCGCTCGGACGTAGCGATACCGAGTATAACGCCATCACCAACTACGCCATGCTGCACGTCATCTACCGTCTGAACCTCTTCGGAGGAAGTGCTGGGCGCCAAGGCATGGGAGGCCCTGGAGGCCGTGGCGGATTCGGAGGCGGCGGCTTCGGTGGAGGTCGCGGCGGACGCGGTGGCGGATTCGGTGGCGGTGGCTTTGGCGGAGGACGCCGAGGCTAATAGCACAACACGCCACTATGGATGATACCAGTCAAGTAGTGCTGCTCAGCCAGCACGACATCAAACCGACGGCCAACCGTATCCTCGTCGCCAGGACGCTGGATACGGCTGGCCGCCCGCTGTCAATGTCGGAATTGGAATCAAAGCTGAAGACCGTGGACAAGTCGGTCATCTCTCGAACGCTTGCATTGTTTCGAGAACACCACATGGTACACGTCATCGAGGACGGCAGCGACGGTGTGCGCTATGAACTGTGCCGCAGTCATGACCAAGACCACGACGACGACATGCACGTTCATTTCTATTGTGAACGTTGTCACCGTACCTATTGTCTTGACGGCATAAAAATACCGCCGGTACAATTGTCCGGCGGCTTTATTATGAACTCTGTCAACTACATCGTAAAAGGGCTGTGCCCACACTGCAAGGGTTAGTCCTCCTTGCGGTCGTCAATGTTATCACCCTCGGTGGGAGCCAACTCCTCTTCAAAGTCGGTGATGCCTGCCTTCACCAGGATGTTGTACCACTGAATGAGTTTCTTGATATGACTGTTCTGAACGCGGTCTTGATCCCAATCAGGCAGTACCTTCGTGAAATAGTCGTGCAACTCTTTGGGAGTAGCCTTGCGGAAGTCGATAGATGCCTCCTTGCCATTCTCCAGGTCGCGCATCGAAGTCAGCACCTTCATCAGAGGTACATCGTCAGACTCGGTGAACATGGCGATATCTGCCAGTGAAGTGATGCGATCGGTACCGAAGGCTGGCATACGCTTGTGCGTATCGTCTAAAGCCTCGACGATGAGGCTGTTCTGTGCACGAGTTACTAATTTGTAAAGTCCCGGTTTGCCCGAGATAGCTAAAATGGTCTGTTTCATTGCTGTTGTTTTCGTTATTGTTATTCTTTATGTCGTCACTTTCGTGAAGACTATTGTTTACTATCCATACTTACATGATGACAGCCATCATGGCTGTTGGCGGCAGCCAAGGAATGAAGCACGCTGTCTAACTGGGCGTCAATGTCGGTGGTACCGTCGTTGACAATCTCGAAGTCGGCACGCTGGCGGATTTCCTCTTGGGACCATTGGCGGCGCATCCACTGCAACACCTGTTCACGGCTGATGCCATCACGCTGTATGACACGTTGAATGCGTACCTCGTAAGGTGCAGTGACCACCACAACTCTATCGACCAGACGGCTGATGCCTGACTCGAAAAGAATGGCACTCTCCATCCATTCAATACCACTCTCCTCGAAGTCGCGGAATACTGCGGGATGAACAATGGCGTTGATTGCCTGCTGGTTGGACTCGCTGGCTAAAAGGAAACGACTGATGTCTGCCTTCTCTGTCGAACCGACAAGTGTGCGTATCTGCTCCTGTAGCTCGGTGTTGGTGCGCATGAGTCGCTTGGCTGCCTGGTCGCAGTCGTAAACGCTGATGCCGCGCGACTTCAGCCGTTCGCAAACGTAACTCTTACCAGAACCTATGCCGCCAGTGATTCCAACCTTCATCATGTTTGTATAGTTGTTGGTTTACTCTTCCTCTATGAGGTAATCCACCTCGCTGACGTCAAGTCTGGCACGGCTGATGCCGTCAGGAGCAGAATGCAAGTAGATGTTGCACTTTTCCGAGCGGGAAAGCACAATCTCATTGTAGTCGGCCACAACGGTGAAATCTTCAGCCCGCAAGCCACGCAACTGTCTGACTCCGGCAACAAAGTGTACCTTGGCCTTGGCAGGAAAAGTGCGGAGCACCTTGCCTGGAGGAAGGTTGATGCACCTGATGGGAATACCATCGATGACCTCTTCGGTCAGCACGTCGGTATGGAAGTGAATGCTGATACGGGATGGTACCACCTTGACGTCGTTCGGGTGTGACAGACGACATTCAATGAGAAGCGAGTCGCGGAACCCTACGTAGTTGAGAGGCTCGGTATAAATGGCATGGATGCTGTCAAGCTTCTCGCGGGACGCATAGACGTCTATGCTGTCTGGACTATATTCCACATCGGAGATAAAGTACATCTGGTCGGGGATGATGCGCCCAGTCCACCGGACAGGTACCCGTTTGTACTCACCATTGTTGTAGAAGAACTCCATCTTGTCAGGCTTGATGGATACCACGCGAGACGACAGCTCCATCTGTTGCTCGACCATGCGCTTCAGCTCTGCCGACGAGATGACACCACCACCGTTACCACGGTCATAGCTCTTGAAACTGGCATTGATCGTTTTCAGCTGCTTGCCGTAAAGGTAGGAGAAAATCACCCAGCCTTTGTCGTTGACGGTTACCCTAACCGTGTCTGTCGTTGCCGAGGTGAGGACAATGCTCTTTGGCACGCCCACGACGCGCAAAGGAATCTTCACCTCCTGCTCGTAACTCTCGTTCAGGGTCGTCATCAGCCAGAAAATACCGGACAGCAACACAAAGAACAGGAATATCAGAAACTGCTTGTTCACATTACTGAACAAGAAGCTCCTGGCGCTCTTGTATATGCTTTGACCGTTCACAACTGGCTGCTTCGTGCCCTACCCACGCGATTACTTCTGTGGTGGAGTGCTGGCATTATCCCTGAATACACAGTTCTTGTCGACCTTGACGACAACACCGTCAGCTATCTTCAGCTCAACGATATTGTTGGCAAGGTCTATCTTCTTTACAGTACCGTAGATACCACCGCTTGTAAAAACTTGGATACCTTCCTGCAGCGAGTTCTGGAAGTTCTGAATCTCCTTCTGACGCTTCTGCTGCGGACGGATCATAAAGAAATACATGATGGCAAAGATGGCTACCATCATAACCATAAAACTGGTCATGCCACCACCGCCCTGGGCGGCTTGGGCTGCTAAAATAATCTGTGTCATTACTTATTTAATAAATAGGATTATTCATCTTGTTACTATTTAACCAAACAAAGTGCAGGTCACTGCCTCTCGTCAAGATGCTTCAGCAGCCGACCTGTGTCAATCAGATGCCGGGCAATGGTGTCAAGCATACCGTTAATGTAGCCGCCACTGCGCGGAGTAGAGTAAAGCTTGGCTATCTCGACATACTCGTTGATCGTAACACTAACAGGTATAGACGGGAAGGTCAGCATCTCGGCTATGGCAATCTGCATAATAACGATATCCATGTAGGCCAGACGCGAGAAATCCCAGTTCTGAGATGCCTCGCTCATGAAGTGCTGATATTCGTCTGCATTCATAATGGTTGCACGGAACAGTTTGCGGGCGTATTCTTTGTCCTCATCTGAATCGTACTCCGGAAGAAGTTCCTGGGTCGAGCGGTTCTTCTCCTCGAAGCGCTTGATGGTCTTCAGGACAAAGGTGTCCACAATCTCCTTGTCGTCGTTCCAGTATAGACTCTGCTCCTCCAGCAGTGAGTCAAGGTCGCTGTTGTTCTCAATCAACGTACGATACAACTTACGCCACAACTCACGGTCAGCTTGGTAGTTATCCTCCTCCGATGCCATGTAGTCCTTGTAAATCTGGCTCTCGGCAATCTGGGTATATATTTTCTTCAGGAATTCCGGCTCGTCATCCCAGTTGCGCTTCTGCGTCTCCATAAAATCGTTAAGCATCTTATTGCCCTCAAGCTGGATAGCAAAGCGGTTGTACACAAACTTCGTCGAAGGCATAGGCTCACCCTCACGTTTTGCACGCGTCTCGGCCACCTCCAAGTGGCGGCGTGCCTCACGAGTGATACCGACAATCAGTGCTAACAAATAATTGTATAGGTCGTATGCCTTTGACAGACTGAATACTAATTCCTTCTCAGCCGTGTCAATGTTCTTGTTTCCATTTTGATAGTACGCATAGGTCAACTGGACTATCTTAATCCTGATGAGTTCTCTGT
>CAMJWJ010000091.1 GCA_946409435.1 uncultured Prevotella sp.
TTGTCGCTTTGCAAGCAAAATCCCACTAAACCCTATAGGTTGCGGATTTGAGGGAAATGAAAGAGCAATATAAAGAAATATCCTTTCCTAAAAGACTTTCTGCGTATATCTGCGATTTCTGCGTGACATCATCATTCCATTTCTGCGCGACCTTAACCTATCTTTCTGCGTATTTCTGCGTGACATACATCCAACATCCAACCCTTCACCATATCTTATTGTATCATTGCATGTTAGCCGCCTGGTGAAGGGTTTTGTTGCACAACAATCTCTCCTTTAATATAATAAAAAAGGTAGCCCTGACTCTTCTCAACATCGGAGGATAACGGCTTCGTAGAAAATGGAGCGATAGTTATATCATCGCTAAAAAAAACACACATGTCAGAATTTTTTTTATATTTTTCTTGGAAGTTTAAATTATATTCCCTAAATTTGCAGTCATAATAAGTGCTACATGTGAGCATGTGTACTAACCGGAATACCTTTTTTTATAGTTATATTACATTGTTAAACTAAAACTTAATTGTTATGAGGAAAAAAAGTTTTTTATTATCAGTCATTACTGTGCTTGTTGCATGCTTTACTGGTTGTGACAACAAGGACAATCCTGTAAACGGTGGCAACGTCCCTACCCCCGAGGAAGTGGTTCAAGGCATCGTGCCCATCAAGTCGGGCATTGGCAACTGGGATGCCGCCTACCTGACAAAGTTCGGATACTTCACGGTCAGCGAGAACGTGAACAAGGGCGAAGAGGGCGGAAGCCCGTACTGCTCTGTCAGCTACATGTCGACAGATGGTAAGGAGATAGCAAGCCTCGTCGCCACAAAGGCCGACAACCTGCCCACACAGCTGGTGATCAAGGACAAGGGCGTCGTCCTCTTCAGCTTCCCCAACGACAGCATCGTTGAACTGGTGTTCGACAACGGCAGGGAAGTGAAGTTCATCGGCAGCTACCTCTTCCCGAAGAGCATGTTGCCCAGCTTGGAGAAACTGCTCAACGAGGATGTCTTCAAGGCAGTACTGGCCAACGCCGCAGCACTGCTGAAAGCCAAAACACCCAGTCAGGAGGGCATCGTGCCGGCAGAACCCGTGGCACAGGGCTTTGCTGACGTCTTCGAGGAGGTCAGCGGCGAAACATACACCGAGGACGACAAGGCCGTGGCCGACCTGCCCACCGACGCCACGGGCAACTACCAGTTCTCCGGCCAACTGGACCAGTGGTACGAGACGGGTGTCACCGAGACCGTCATCAACACACTGTCGATATGGACCGGCAAGGCCACCTACAAGGTAGGCGGTTCCTCCTGTACGCTGAGTGGAACGATATGGTGTACCACCGACGCATACAACGAGTACGGCACCTATGGCATCCTCTGCGACACCGACCCCGCCAAGCTGCAGGTCGGACAGGCCGAGTACGAGGGAACAGGCTTCCAGGGAGCCAGCGACCTGAGCTACGAAGTAGACTTCCGCGGTTTCAAACCGAACACCACCTACTACTATCGCGCATACTACAAGTTCAACAACAGCAACCACGGCAATATCGTGCCTAAGAACGGCAGCGCTACCGACGAGATTATCTATGACACCACCGTCAAGTCGTTCATCACGGGCGACAATGCCCTCACCGTCGATGTCGTGATGTGTATCGATGTCACAGGCAGCATGTCAAGCATCATCAACACCGTGAAGTACAACGCCATCTCCTTCTACGACTCCTTCAAGGAGTGCTGCAACGAGGAAGGCATCGCACTGACCGGACTCAACGCCCAAGTCATCGCCTACCGCGACAAGAATGTCGACTACAACTGGCTTGAGACCAGCCCGACGTACACGCTGCCGGAGCAGAAGAGCGACTTCGAAAACTTCGTCAACGGACTCTATGCCGATGGTGGCGGCGACACCCCTGAGAGTGGACTCGAAGTTCTGGAAGCTGCCTTCAACAAGACCGACTGGGGTGTTGACGACGGCTACCACCGCCAGGTGGTCATCCTTTGGACAGATGCCGACTACCTTGCAGAAGCCTCTTACACCTCACTGACGATAGAGGGGCTGCACGCACAGTGGAATGCCATGCCGTCGGGACGCCGACTGATCCTCTTTGCACCCTATGGCACCTACGACTGGAACGGTGGCAGCTGGGGCAACCTGGATGGCTGGAAAAACCTGATTCACGAGGCTGACCTCTGGACGGGATTCAACGACTTCACCTATATCCTGAAGTCAATTATCGGCGAGCTGACCAGCAAGTCAAAAGCAACACGCAGCGCGAAAGCTCAGCAGAGCGACATCTTCTTCCGTCCAAACAAATAATATCCTCGGTCCTAACTGTTTAGGACATTGACAGAACTGATTGGACTGATTCTCACAGTCTCAAAGGTGCCAACCATTACACGCGTTGGCAAAAACCGGTGAGAATCAGTCCAAACTGTTCTGTCAATGCTCAAACAATATCAGCGGCCATCATCCACCGACAGCATCAGTGGCTTACCAGATACGACAACAGCATGCCCGTCCAGTCTTCGTTGTTTTGAGGGAAGAGCGTGTGAATGCCAAGACGTGACGCCGCCTCGACATTCGCGCGGCCGTCGTCGACGAACAGCGTCTCCTCGGGCAGTGCATGCTCACCGGCAAGCATCATATTGAAAATCTCGGGCGAGGGCTTCATCACCTTACACTGGTAACTCAGGTAAAGGCGGTCGAAGTAGTAGCTGATGGCGTGTCCACTGCCGTCGAAGGCACTGCTGTCAGCCCACTGCATCATAAAGGGGTTGGTGTTCGACAGCAGCGACACACTGTAGCCTTGCTGCCGCAAATGGAGCAGCATGTCAAGGTTGCGCTGAGGAACGGCCTCGACATAGCCGTGCCACGCATAGTAGCAATCGTCCATACTCACCTCACGGCCTATCAACCGGCCCAACGCGACGCGAAACTCCTCACAACCGATAGCACCCTCCTCCAACTGGCCGAAGATGCCTTTCTGCTGGAAAGCATCAAGATGAGTCTTCGCATCGCGTAGTCCTATCTCCTCGAAACGCCTGACGGCCTGTTCATAGCTTAGTGCAATTACCACACCACCAAGGTCGAACACTATATGTCTAATCTTTCCCATCATGCTGCAAAGGTACGAAATAGTTCATAGTTCACAGTTCATACAACATCATTAGAATACAATATTAAATGATATTTAACAGTTTGGCGATAAAAAAAACGATGAACTATGAATCGTGAACTATGAACTATTTCGTACCTTTGCACATAGATACTACTAAAATACTACACACGAACATGAGAAAACTGTTGTTGCCGATGCTGTTGACATGCCTGACAGCGACCGCCCAGCACCTTGACCTCAGCGGACAATGGCGCCTGGAATACGAAGGTGTGAAGACTACCGTAACACTACCAGGGACGATGGATACCAATAAAAAAGGCCATTCCATCGAGAAACACAACGAGACAACGCACCTGTCGCGCCACTATTCCTACAAGGGTAAGGCCTGGTATGAGCGCGACATCAACATACCAGCGTCGTGGCGCAGGAAAGCATTGGTGCTGACCTTGGAGCGCACCAAGCCGACGTGGCTGTATGTTGACGGGCGGCTCATAGACTCGTGCAACAACATCTCCACGCCACATCGTTACCAGCTGAAGGCACTGCAGCCTGGAAGACACACGATACGCATCCTGGTTGACAACAGTAGCGGTGTACCCCAGCAACTGTATGCCAGCAGCCATGCCTATACCGAAGACACACAGACCAACTGGAACGGTATCATCGGACAAATGACACTGAAGCCATCACCCAACCCCACACAAAAGGAGGGGAAGGTGGAGCACGGCAGAATGCCTATCCCACCGGGAGGAGTGCGAGGCAGGCTCCACGTGAAGGATCGCCACTTCTACGATGCCAACGGCCACCGTGTGTTCCTGCGTGGCAAGCACGATGCTTGTGTATGGCCGCTGACAGGACACTGTCCGATGGACTACCACGCATGGCATAAATACTTCCAGCGCTGCTGCGACTACGGCATCAACCACGTGCGGTTCCACTCCTGGTGTCCACCGGAGCAGGCCTTTGCCGCAGCCGACAAACTGGGTATCTACCTGCAGCCGGAGCTGCCATTCTGGGGCGATTTCAACGCAAAGGACAGCGTGCTTATGACGTTCTTGCACAAAGAGGGCCTCAACATCCTGCACGAGTACAGCCACCACCCGTCGTTTGCCATGTTTGCACTGGGTAACGAATTGTGGGGAAGCATCGATGAAATGGCACGCTTTGTGAGCGACTTCCGAAAAGAAGCGCCAGACATCCTCTTTACCTTCGGCTCGAACTACTACCTTGGCTATCAGGGGGTGAAACCTGGCATGGACTACTTCACCACCTGCCGCGTGGGCGGCGAGGCATGGGGCAGCTACGACACACATACCCGCGGCTCCTTCTCGTATGCCGATGCCAAGACGAGCGGCATGCTCAACAGCGAGTATCCGAACACGCTGATGACGCTCGATGCTGGCTGCCAACGCTCGACGGTACCCGTCATCAGCCATGAGACGGGGCAGTTCCAGACGTATCCAGACTACGATGAAATCGGAAAATATACGGGTGTGCTCTACCCTTATAACCTGGAGACGTTCCGTGCCCGCCTGGAGGCCGCTGGCATGGCAGACCAGGCGAAAGACTTCCACCGAGCCAGCGGGCTGTGGTCGCTACAGCTCTACAAGGCTGACATAGAACTGGACTTACGTACCGATGGAATGGATGGTTTTCAGCTACTTGACCTCCAGGACTACCCCGGACAGGGATCGGCATACGTGGGCATCCTCGATGCGTTTATGGACTCCAAAGGGCTATGTACTGAACACGAGTGGCGACGTTGGTGTAATGACGTAGTGCCGCTGGCCTTGATGCCCAGCTACGTTTTTATGTCCGGACAACGGCAGGACATCGTGGTAAAGGTGGCCAACTACAGCGGACAGTCGCTCAAGGGCAAGACGCTGTTTTGGGCCATCGGCAACATGGAGGGCGACATGACGCTCCCCGACGGCGAGGGACTGCTCACCGTAGGCACTATACCCTATCAGGCATCTACCCTGCATACCGCCGTACAACTCCAGCTGTCGCTGTACATCAACGAAACGGAATACGGCAACACCTACCCGATATGGATATTCCCGCAGGATGTGACATTAGAGAAAAAGGGCATCATCGTCACCCGCTCACTGACTGACTCCATCGGACAAGCCCTTGAGCAGGGTGCCCGTGTGCTGTGGATGCCTGACACGACTATGCTGCCCGGCAGAACTGTCGGTCCGCTGTTCCAGACCGACTACTGGAACTACCGCATGTTCAAGACCATCAGTGAGAACAACAAGAAAGCGGTGTCGCCCGGTACGTTAGGCATCCTGTGCGACCCGTCACACCCTGCACTGAGCCAGTTTCCCACCGAAGACCACACCAACTGGCAGTGGTTCCCCGTCATCAGCCAGTCAACCCCGATGATACTTGACAATCTGCCAAAGGACTACCGCCCCATTGTGCAGGTGATTGACAACATCGAGCGTAACCATCGGTTAGGACTTGTATTTGAGTTTGCCGTTGGAATGGGCAGATTATTGGTATGCATGAGCGATTTGGAGGCTGCCAGCAAGTACGCTGAGGGGCGTCAGTTCTATGCGTCACTGCTTCACTACATGCAGAGCAGTGACTTCCGGCCTACTACACAAATGAAATGGCCCGACCTGCGTGAGCAGTTGTCGAGCCAAGTGAAGGAGAAGACGTTGCAGCAACTGCATAACATCTCTCCATACTAACTATGTAATTTTAATCAACAGGCGGTAGTTTGTGCTCAGTGAATTTTCCCTTGAGCGCGTCATATCCCTTGATGCCGTCAGGATTGTAGATGAAGAAGCGGCCATCACCCTGCTGCAGCCAGAAATTGCCCAGCCAATCGGTGTACATATAACCGACGCTGCTGATTTTCTCCTTCACCTCAAGGCCTGTCCACTTCTCCTTAACGGTGACATCGGTCTCAAATTCCATCTGCTTGGTGATGGTAGGGGTACCCTCCAGCTTCTTGTTGTCCCACTCATAGTAGTGTTTCTCGAAGTTATCCGTCTCGGCCAGAACATGGTTCTGGCTGAAAGCGGCCCTCATGAAGACCTTGTTCTCGCCAGGCAGCACGTAGGCCTCCTCCCACTTCATCTGCTTCATGGGCGACCGCATGATCTGCTCGCCCATGACGAGATAGATCTGACTGTCGGCATAGTCGCACCATAGGCCGGTGATCTCGCCACCGCCACCGTTGCCTATCTCGCTCTTCTTCCACTGACGGAGTCCCTGCTGGTTGACCTTGTCGCTGTAGTTGCTGGTGGGATGACCCTTGGGCAGTACGTAGACGGTGCTGTAGTCATAGTAGACGAGGGTGCCGCTGTTGCTCAGCACGGCATTGTAGGCACTGCCATGATAGCCCGTGACGCGCCGCTCCTGCTGGTCGTACACCAGCGAGGTGTTGCTGCCTATCAAGGCCAGATAGCGGCCGTTGGGCGACGTGACGATACGACTGCCCTCCATGGAGCGCGTCAGGTAGTCGTCAGGCTTGCCACTCTCCACCTGGGGAACCACCACCGGCGAGGTGTTGACGTCGGTACCGTTGAACCTGACGATGCCGATGTCGGCCAGCCGCAGGTAGACATTGCTGCTGTCGGCACCGCCACACAGTATCTTGGCACGGCGGCGAGTCTTGCGCGGCACCACGACAGTCACCTCGCCCGTCTTCTTGTTGACGGCACGCAGACTGTTGGATTCTCCGTTGGGATAGTCGAGGATGTAGACGTGCTCGGCATCCTCGAAGAGGCCGTTGTTGGCCCATTCGTCGATTTGCAGGATGGCAAACTTGCCGCTCGGCTTGGGAGCGGCGACTTTCTTGACTGCCGGAGCGGCGGGCTTGCGGGCTGCTGGTCGTTTCCTGGCCTGCGCACTGACGGTCAGCACCCCAGCACTCAGCAGGCACACGATGGTTAGGATTCTCGTTCGCATAGTTGTGCTTGTTAAGTTAATTTGTATCGGCAAAGATACGACAAAATCAGTCACTGACGGCTCTGTTTCTGCCACACAAAAGGAGCATTGTGTAAAAAAGATGTGTCATTGTTTCAAAAAGCTTGCCGTTTCTCGTGGTTTCTTTGTAACTTTGTGCCCGAAAAGAAAGTAGAAACGGAGGTAAACGGAAAAAAGAAATGGATGGTATCAACCTGTCGACATTCTTCGTCGGTGCAGCCACAATGTATTTCACGCTGTGGGCTGCCCTCACGCTGACGCGTCATCCACGCAGCCGGTTCCAGACGGTGCTGGGATGGATCTTCGTGGTGTGGGCGGTGTTCAACCTGAAGGACATCGTCATCACATTTCCCGACCTCTACACCGAGCAGGTGCAGAACTACATCCTGCTGGTCGACGGATGGTCGGCCATCACCTATACCGTCTTCATCTTCGAGCTGACCATGCCCGGGTGGACTACGTGGGGCAGGATAGGATGGATGTTCATACCGTTTGCCCTCTTCACCTTATTATATATATTGTGGCCCTGCAACGCGGTGCTGTATGCCTATGTGGCGTTCCTGTGGTGCTTTGCGTGGGGCACCGTGCTGATTGCGTGGGGCAAGGCGCAGCGCTATCTGCGCTACATACGCGACAACTACTCGAACATCGACAGGATGGACATCAGCTGGCTGCGCATCGCCTTCTGTTTTGTCATACTCAACCAGCTGGCATGGCTGGGCACGTCGCTGATGTACAACGTCTACACCGACACGCTGTACTACATCACCAGCATCCTGATGTGGCAGGTGGTGATCCACTACAGTTACGACTTCCAGCCGATCACGATGACGGAGCCAGCGCAGCCGGAAGTCCACTCCCACGACTATCCCTTCGCCGGCGAGGTGGAACGGCTGGTGGAGCAGGAGGCGCTCTACCTGAAGTCCGACCTGTCGTTGGAGGAGCTGGCTGGCAGGCTGCTGACCAACCGCACCTACCTGAGCGACTATTTCAACAGCGTGAAGCACGTCACCTTCTACGACTACGTCAACCAGCAGCGCATCACGCGGAAGGCTCTGCCGATGATGCAGCAGCACCCTGAGTTCACGCTGGAATATATTGCGGCGGAAAGTGGGTTCAACGCTATCTCCACCTTCCGCCGTGCCTTCCGCAAACTGCTTGGCGTCAGCCCAAGCCAGTATCGCAGAGACGGACTACAGGGCTGACTTTTATTTCTTCTTCCTCGGCTTGCGAACAGCCCATCCCTCCTCGGTGAAATCGGGGATTTCGCCCTTTAGCTTCATGCCCTGGGGGTTGAGAAACTGCATCCACTCCTCCTTCTGATAGGTGCGACGGGGGGCCTCGCCATCGGCAGGCCTACGGCGTGAACTGCGTGGCGTGGCATCCTTCTCCTGTCTACGGCCTTGGTAGTGGCGACCACCACCGACTGTGGCACTGCGCCCGCCGCTGCCTCGCGTCCCGCGACCGCCCTCCGCAGCATCGTTGCAGCGCACGTCACGCCCCTTGTACTGCTGGCCGTCGACACTCTTCATGACGCGCTCGGCATCCGCCTGGGGAACTTCAAAATACGACATGGTCTGCAGCAGGTCGATGTGTCCTACGTCGACGTGACCGTGAACGTGTTTATTCAGAAACTGCATCAGCTCGCCAGGATAAAAGCCGTCCTTCTTGCCGAGATTGATGAAGAGCTTGCGGTAGCCCTCACTGGTGGCACTGCTGCGCTTCGGCACCTTTTCGCCCTTGCTGCCACGCTGTCCGCGCTGCTCACGAACGGCCGTGACGGTCTCCACCTCGGGGGCATCGGCATAGTAGGCCAAGAAGCGACCGAACTCCATCGACACGATCTTCCGGATGAGGTCCTCCTTGTCGATGTACTCGAAATAGCGGCTGATGTCCTGCACGAACGGCGCTATCTGCGACTCGTCGACGTCGGTCTTCACGATCTGGTCCATCACCTTGTAGAGCTGCTTCTTGCAGATCTCGGCGGCCGACGGGATGACGCCCTGCTCGAACTGCTTGCCTATCTCGCGCTCAATGGCGCGAATCTTGTGCTTCTCGCGGACGTGGACGATGCTCAGACTCGTACCCTTCTTGCCGGCACGGCCGGTACGCCCGCTACGATGGGTGTAGTTCTCGATGTCGTCGGGCAGTCCGTAGTTGATGACGTGTGTCAGGTCGTCGACGTCGAGGCCGCGGGCTGCCACGTCGGTGGCCACGAGCAGCTGTACGGTGTGCTGGCGGAACTTCTGCATGGTCAGGTCGCGCTGCTGCTGCGACAGGTCGCCGTGCAGCGACTCGGCATTGTAGCCGTCGCGGATGAGCTTGTCGGCCACCTCCTGCGTCTCGGCCTTCGTGCGGCAGAAGATGATGGCAAAGATGCGCGGATAGTAGTCTACGAGGCGCTTCAGTGCCAGGTACTTGTCCTTGGCACTGACCATGTAGTAGATGTGGTTGACGTGCTCGGCTCCCTCGTTGCGCGAGCCTACCACGATTTCCTTGTAGTCGTGCAGGTAGCCCTTGGCTATGCGCTCTATCTCACGGCTCATGGTGGCCGAGAAGAGTAGCGTGTTACGCTCAGAAGGCACACCAGCGAGAATGGCGTCGATGCTCTCCGAGAAACCCATGTTGAGCATCTCGTCGGCCTCGTCGAGCACGACGTTATGCACGTCGTCCAGGCGGGCCACGCCACGCTTCATCAGGTCGATGAGACGCCCTGGCGTCGCCACGACAACCTGAACGCCCTTGCGCAGGGCACGTATCTGCTGCTCGATTGAGGCACCGCCGTAGACTGCCTCGATGTGGATGCCGTCCAGGTACTTTGCAAAGTCGCGGAGGTCGTCGGCTATCTGCAGGCACAACTCACGCGTAGGTGCCAGAATCAGTGCATGGGGCAGCCCGAGGCCTATCTCGCCCAACTGCGGACGGGGCATTTCGGCTATCCGCTGCAGCACGGGGATGCCGAAGGCCGCCGTCTTGCCCGTACCGGTCTGGGCCAGCGCTATCACGTCGTTACGGTTGCCCAGCAGGTAGGGTATGACCTCTTCCTGGACGGGCATGGGCTGTACAAATCCCATCTCTTCAATGGCCCTGCGAATGTCTTCGCTGACGCCGAGTTCTTCAAATGTCTTCAAATTGGCTTATTTTTTAATTGTCACTGTTTTGTCACTGTCTCACCACTCAATGGGTGCCAGCCCGTTCTCCTGCAGGTAGGCATTACAGCGCGAGAACTGATGCTGTCCGAACCATCCGCCACGGTTGGCGGAGAGCGGCGACGGATGGACAGACTCCAGCACGAGGTTACGCTGGCGGTCAATCATGTAGGACTTGCCACGGGCATAGCCGCCCCATAGCATATACACCAGATGGTCGCGCCCCGAGGCCAGCGCACGGATGGCAGCATCGGTAAACGTCTGCCAGCCCAGCGTGGCATGGCTGTTGGCCTGATGGGCACGCACCGTCAGCGTGGCGTTGAGCAGCAGCACGCCCTGCTCGGCCCACCGCGTCAGGTTGCCAGTCGGCGGCACAGGCCTGCCCAAGTCCTGCTCTATCTCCTTGAAGATGTTCTGCAGCGAGGGCGGAAAGGCTACCCCGTCCTGCACCGAGAAGCTCAGTCCGTGAGCCTGACCAGGCTCGTGGTAGGGATCCTGCCCGATAATCACTACCTTCACCTGATGAAACGGACAGAGGTTGAAGGCGTTGAATATCATCCGGCCAGGGGGATAGCAGGTCGTCGACTGGTACTCCCTTCTCACGGCTTCAGTCAGCGCCGAGAAGTAAGGTTTCTCAAACTCGCCCTGCAGACGTTCCTTCCACGTGGGTTCTATCAATACGTTCATATGTTTTGAGTTTCACTCTGCAAAGGTACGATTTAGCGAGAAGAATACAAAGAATTTTATTCTTTTTTTCTCGAGCGTGAGTACCCTCGCTGAGTTTCACTCAGCAAAGGTACGATTTAGCGAGAAGAAAACAAAGAATTTTTATTCTTTTTTTCTCGAGCTGACGAGCTAATACGCAACTTTATTCTCAACGATAGACGTTATCTGTTGGTAACAGGAGCTATACAAGTTGGCAAGACCTTTTCCATCAGGAAGGTAGGACTATGAACGGCACAATGCACTTTCAAACGTGATGGAAAATGAAGCACAAAGTGTCACTATTCCGAAACTGTCCGTGCCTGTCCGCTCCTGACTTCGGTGTTGCGTCACCCTATACGCGCGCGCGTATATAGTAGGGA
>CAMJWJ010000092.1 GCA_946409435.1 uncultured Prevotella sp.
TTTAGACATTTTGACGTTTAGACATTTTGACGTTTAGACATTTAGACATTTAGACATTTTGACGTTTAGACATTTTGACGTTTAGACATTTTGACGTTTAGACATTTAGACATTTAGACGTTTAGACGTTTGGACATTTAGACGTTTGGACATTTAGACGTTTGGACATTTAGACATTTAGACATTTAGACGTTTTGACGTTTTGACGTTTTGACGTTTTGACGAATAGTCGGTAGGTGCTTTAGTGGGTGTATTTTTATATAAACGATATTTGTGGCGGATTTCTATTTTGTCTGAGCCAAAGTTAATAAGAAGACCATCGTCGATACCAGTGGCGGTGAGGTAATTGACAAGTTGAATTTCATGAATCGTTGCCAGCGAGGAAACTGCCTTCAACTCTATAATGACACGTCTGTCGACTATCATGTCTGCGCGATAGTCACCAACAATATATTTCCGGTAATACACCTTAAATGCAACTTCAGTCTCTACAGGCAGTCCGGAGTCACGTAATTCAAGAAATAGTGCGTTCTTATATACTTTCTCTTCGAATCCCGGCGTCAGTTCTCTCCGTACCCGTTTAGCACATGCTACAATTTCTTCAATCAATTCATTGGTTTCCATATCCTAAATTATTAATATCTCTTTTATCTATTTATCTAATTGTCTAAATGTCTAATAGTCTAAATGTCTAATTGTCTAAATGTCTAAATGTCTAATTGTCTAATTGTCTAAATGTCTAATAGTCTAAATGTCTATTTGTCTAATTGTCTAATTGTCTATTTGTCTATTTGTTTTTATCTATTAGTCTCTTGATGGTCTCCACCGAGGCCGCTGTGGTATAGCCGTCCTCCGGTGTGTTCATGCAGTAGTCTGTCAGCCGTTCGATGGTCGACGTAGCGACATGCATGCGGGTGTCGGCCGAGGCGTAGTAGATGAATACGCGCCCGTCGGGGTCGGCTATCCAGCCGTTGGCAAATGCCACGTTCATCACGTCGCCAAGATACTCGCTGCCCTCAGGCACCAGGAAGAAGCCGCCCGGACGTGCAATGACGCGGGTGGGGTCGTCGAGGGCCGTCATATACATATATAATACGTAGCGCAGTCCGTCGGCCGTGGCCCGCACGCCGTGAGCCAGGTGCAGCCAGCCCTTTGCCGTCTTGATGGGGTGGGGGCCTTCACCGTTCTTCACCTCGGTGATGGTGTGGTAGCGGCGCTCGTAGATAATCTTCTCGTCCTTCACCTCAGCATGCGTGATGTCGTCGACCAGCGCCCAGCCGATGCCGCCGCCGCTGCCCGTATCGATGAAACCATCCTGCGGACGGGTGTAGAAGGCATACTTGCCGTCGACGAATTCGGGGTGCAGCACGACGTTACGCTGCTGCGAGCGGCTCTTCAGGTCGGGCAGCCGTTCCCACGTCTTCAGGTCCTTGGTACGGGCGATGCCTGCCGTGGCTGTCGCTGCGCTGAGGTTGCCGGGCTGTGTGTCGTCGTGGCGTTCTGCACAGAACACGCCGTAGATCCATCCGTCCTCGTGCTGCGTGACACGCATGTCGTAGATGTTCGTGGCAGGATCCTCGGTGTCGGGCATGGTGATAGGTTCCGGCCAGAAGCGGAAGTTGTCGACGCCGTTGGGCGACTCAGCCACGGCGAAGAACGACTTACGGTCGGCGCCCTCGACGCGGACCACCAGCACGTACTTGCCCTGCCATTTCAGCGCTCCGCTGTTCAGCGTGGCATTCATCATGATGCGCTGCATCAGGTAGGGGTTGTCCTGCTCGCAGAAGTCGTACTTCCACTCCAGCGGTGTATGCTCGGCAGTCAGGATGGGGTACTGCCACTTCTCATAGATTCCGTTGCCCCATAGGATGGGTTCGTTCTTGCGCGCCAGCAGCTCCTCGTGGTGAGTCCGTAGCGCTTTTACTCTCTCTTCAAAATTACTCATTGCTTCTATTTCGTTGTTTTCGTTATTTCGTTGTTTCGTTATTCCGCGATGTCCTTCAGGAACAGCGTATTGTCTGCCTCATACAACTTCTTGAAGTCAGCAGCACAGGGCAGGGTGGCTGCCGGGCCGAAGTACTCCTTCGAGTAGTTACGCCACAGGAGGAAGTAGCTGATGGGGTACTTGTCCATGATGGGTTTCAGCACCCGTGTCCACCACGTCGCGTCGGGCATGTTCTGCAGGCCGCACTCCGTCATGGCCAGCAGCTTGCCGTTCTTTTTGGCGAAGTCGCTGAGGAATGTCAGGTCGGCGGTCAGCGCCTTCTTGAAGTCCTCCTCCGTGCCCCACTGGTAGGCATCTTCGCCTATCAGCGTCACACGGTCGTTGCCAGGATAGCGCTGCAGGAAGCGCTCTTCGTTCCAGCCACCGTCGAGGTTCGGCGAGTAGCTCCACAGCAGGTTGCTCAGTCCGCGGCTCTTCAGTCCGTCCTGCAGCAGGCACCACAGACTGTGGAACTCGTTGTCCGAGCAGAGCTTCTGACCCCACCAGAACCACGAGCCGTTGTTCTCGTGCCACGGGCGGAAGATGATGGGCACGGGCTGCCCGTCCTTGTCCTTCAGCGTCAGCAGGAAGTCGCCCACCCGCTGGATCCACGTCTGGAACTTCTCCGCCTCGCTGCCGCCGGGCAGGATGCTGGCCACCGTCGTCGTGTCGCTGACGTCCCATGCCGTGCCGCCGGTCAGTGGGTTGCGTGGGTGCCACGAGATGGTGACGATGCCGCCGCGCTCGTGGTGGGCTATCAGCTCGTCGTGGATGCGCTGGAAAGGCACGCTGTCCAGGTTCTTCTGGTCGCCCACCTCGATGCCGCCCAGGTCGAAGCCCATCACGGCCGGGTAGTCGCCGACGAGTTCCAGCACGTCGCTACGCCCCAGCTCGGCGCTGTCGTTGGCGTAGGTGCCAGCCCATGTCACACCATACATCGGGTCGTCTTGATGGCCCATCATGTAGCCCTTCTGCTGCAGGGCCGTCAGCCGTTCGGCCAGCTTGTCGGCAACGGTCTGTTCTTTGTCCGCTTTCTGGCTGCACGCCATCAGCAATGCTGTCAAGGCGAGGACGACGCAAGGCAAGCCCTTTGCCGTCCATCGCAATCTCATCAAATATCCACTCATTATAATTATTAATTATTAATTTTTAATTATTAATTTGTAATCAGCCGTTCCTTCATCCAGTCCTGCCACTCGTCCCACTGCTCCTGATACCAGAAGTGGGCCGTCTGCTGATAGATGCTCAGCGTCTTCTCGCAGTTCAGCGTGTTGTAGGTGGCGTATGCCGTCGTCGGCGGTACCACGTCGTCGTTGTAGCCGAACGACACCCACGTAGGACACTGGATGCGGCGCACGAAGTTCACCCCGTCGTAGTAACGCGATGTCTCCACTCGCGCCTTTATCTGCGGGTCTTTTTCATTTCTCCTTTCTCCTTTCTCATTACTCATTTGATAGAAATAGTGCGGCCACCCGCAGGCCACGCCCTGCAGCGAGGCCGTGAGGTCGCAGAGTGCAGGGTGCACGGCGGCCACAAAGGTGATTCGCTTGTCCAGTGCTGCCGTGGCATACGACAGGAAACCGCCCTGGCTGGCACCCGTCACTCCAATGGTCCGCCCGTCCCATTCGGGCAGCGACGCGATGTAGTCTACAGCACGCACACAACCCACGACGACACGCTTGTAGTACGACTGGTCGCGGTCGTCCATGCCGAAGTTCCAGTAGCAGTTCAGCGCCCCGTTCATGAGGTTGTCGTAGAACGCCTGCGGCTGGGTGACGTCAACGCCGTGGATGCCTATCTCCAGCACGATGGCCTGTGTGGGAGCCGTATAGGTGTCACCGCTGTAGGGACGTACGCCGGCTCCTGGCACACGCAGCAGGGCAGGGTAGCGGCCAGCCTTGGCGGGCACACTCAGTATGCCGTAGGTCCGCGAACCCCAGCGGATATTCTGGAAGCTGACCTGATAGACGTTGACATCCTCGTTGCTCCGCTCCGGCAACAGCTCGCGCTGCGGATTGAGTGCTGTCCAGCGGGCCTCCTCCAATGTCTTCGTCCAGAACAGGTCGAAGTCCTTCGGCTCCACGGTCGTCGGACGCAGCTTCTCCGGCGAGAAGGCTGCGGTGGCCGAGCCTTTATATTCCTTGCCACCGACGTGGGCGGTCACCGTCAGGCGGTAGAACCCCGGCGTCTTCATCTTGCCCTTCCACGTCATCGTGCCGTCCTTCAGTACGATGCCCTGCTTCTTCACGTCGGGGTACATCTCCGGTCCGGCCTCGTAGTCCACCGTTATATTATTTAATAAAGTAGAAGAGCGACGCACGCTGACTTGGAACGTAGCCGTCTGGCCCACCTCGTAGTTCCAGTCCTGATGGTCTGGCACCACCATCACTTGAATATTGTTGCCGCGAATCTGTGCCGACATGGGCAGTGCGCCCGTCAGCAGCATCAGCAGAAGCGAAAGAACGGTTTTTCTCATCTCTTGGAATTTTTAGACTGTTGTTGTTTGTTAGTAAGAATAATAAGATGCTGCAAAGGTAGCATAATTTTTTGAGAAACTATGATACAATTTTGACTAAGTCACGTATTATTTTATCGAAATTATTGTACAGAAAATGCCTTCAACACCTATCCTTCTTTAGAAAATACAGGCCTAAAAGGTATCTTTTGGGATATTCGCAGAAAATAAATTTAGCAAAATAGTATCAATATTTAATAAAAAAAGATTACGTTGTTCCGTTTTTTTGTATTACCTTTGCATCGTGTTATCTTGCATTAACGTAAAGAATCAATAATACTATTAACTAACAAACTAAGTATGATGCAAAATTGCAGAAAAAACACGCTACTGGCGGGATTATGTGCTATAACCCTGCTGGGCTATTCGCCTGTGATGTATGCAGCAGGGGGCAGTTCACCACTGCCCAATGAGGTGCAGCAGACGAAGAAGATTACGGGTACCGTCAGCGATGCCATGGGGCCGGTGATTGGTGCGAGTGTTGTCGTGAAAGGCACGTCGAACGGTGTGGCCACCGACTTCGACGGCAAGTTCACGCTGAACGTCAGTCAGGGCCAGACGCTGGTCGTCAGCTACATCGGCTATCTGACCAAGGAGGTGAAGGTCACCGCACAGAGTAACTACAACATCACGCTCGAAGAGGACAAGAAGGTGCTCGACGAAGTGGTCGTCGTCGGTTACGGTACGATGAAGAAGTCGGATCTGGCCGGTGCTACCGGTTCGATGGACGAGAAGAAGATGAAGGGTTCGATCATCACCAACCTTGACCAGGCCTTTGCCGGTCGTGTTGCTGGTGTGACGGCCGTGGCCACCTCTGGTGCTCCTGGCTCGTCGTCGTCCATCCGTGTCCGTGGACAGGCTACCATCAATGCCGGTGCAGAACCCCTGTACGTCATCGATGGTGTCATCTGGAACAACTCCAACTCGTCAGGTGCCTCTGTAGGTCTTGGCGACCGTCTGGGCAACGGTTCCGTATCGTCCGTGTCTCCGCTGTCTACCATCAACCCTGCCGACATCGTGTCAATGGAAATCCTGAAGGATGCCTCGGCCACCGCTATCTATGGTGCCCAGGGTGCTAACGGTGTCGTGCTGATCACCACCAAGCACGGTAAGTCTGGCGAGGCTAAGTTCTCGTACGACGGCATGGTGGCATGGCAGCGCCAGACCAAGCGTATCGACATGCTCAACCTGCGTGAGTTTGCCCAGTACTACAACGACATGGTAGCTCAGGGTGGTGCCACGGAGGACGAGACGCTGAGCGACCCCAGTCTGTTGGGCAAAGGTACCAACTGGCAGGACGCCATCTTCCGCACGGCGCTGCAGCACCAGCATCAGGTGAGTGCCCAGGGTGGTACGGATGCCGTCAAATATTACGTCAGTGCCAACTACATGAACCAGGATGGTACCATCATCGGTTCAAACTTCATGCGTAACGGTGCGCGCATCAACCTGGATGCACAGTTGAAGCCTTGGCTGAAGTTAGGCCTGAACGCCACCTACTCGCACACCTCGGAGAAGCTGCTGAAGGCCGACCAGGATGAGGGTGTCATCACCTACGCACTGACCACGCCTCCCTACCAGCCCATCTACAGCATCGAGGGCGGCTATACCTCCGTGTCTCGTGAGGGAATGAGCAACCCCAACCCCGTAGCTCTGGCGCTGATGAACGACTACCGCTATAAGCGTAACCTGCTGAACGGTAACATCTTCGCTGAGATTACCTTCATGAAGGGACTGGTATTGCACTCCGAACTTGGTTACAACTTCAACTGGGACCGTGCCTCCACATTTGAGCCTACCGTCAACCTCGGTAACTGGACCAAGGCCCAGAACCAGGCCCGCGTACAGAAGACCACAGGACAGTTCATTCAGGTGAAGAACTACCTGACCTACAACGGACAGATTGGCAAGCACAGCTTCTCGGCCATGCTCGGACAGGAGTGCTGGGAAAGCAAGTGGGACTACGTCAGTGCCTACAACACCGACCTGCCTGCCAACACCATCCACAACCCTGCTTTGGGTACTGGCCAGGCTGAGATCGGCGCCGGCTACGGTTCAGCAGCCATGTCGTCGTTCTTCACGCGCGAAACCTATAATTATGACGACCGCTACCTGCTGACCTACACTTTCCGTCGTGACGGTAGCTCGAACTTCGGTCCCGACATGCGGTGGGGTTCGTTCCACTCGTTTGCCGCTGCATGGCGCTTCTCTAACGAGGCCTTCGTCAAGAAGTTCGCCGAGAAGTGGCTCTCCAACGGTAAGCTGCGCATTGGCTGGGGACAGACCGGTAACTCGAACATCGGCGGTGGCAAGTGGGCTTCCGACCTCAGCGTGATGGAGTCCGGCCTGGGCACCTCGCAGCGTCCTGCACGTATCCCCAACTTCGAGATACACTGGGAGAAGCAGCAGCAGACCAACATCGGTCTTGACCTCGGACTGTTTAACAACAAGGTGAACATCACCGTCGACTGGTATAAGAAGGTGTCGAACGACATGCTGATGCCGATGCAGTTAGGTTCATACATGGGAACCAGCGGTAACGGTTCGTCAGCCCTCGCAGCACCCTGGGGTAACTACGGTAAGATCGAGAACACTGGTTTCGAGCTTACCGTCAACCTGCACCCCATCACCACGAAAGACTTCTCGTGGGATTCCGAGTTTGAAATCTCGTGGAACAAGAACAAACTGAAGGAACTGGCAGGAACGTCCAGCGCCTCTATCTACGGTTACGGCATGTGGACCGACATCGTGTCGAAGAGTGATGTCGGACAGCCCCTGTTCCAGTGGTACGGCTACGTCACCGACGGTGTCTACAAAGACCTCGAAGACCTTGAGACCAGCGCCAAGCCCGTGGCCTATGGCACTGCAGGCTTCAACCGTTGGAACACCGTCTGGGTGGGCGACGTGAAGTACAAGGACCTGAACAGCGACGGTGTCATCGACGAGAACGACCGTACCTATCTGGGCAACCCCATGCCTAAGTACACCTTCGGTTGGACCAACACCTTCCGCTACAAGGACTTCGACCTGAGCATCTTCATCAACGGCTCTTATGGCAATAAGGTATTCAACTACCTGCGCATGAAGCTCGACGGCATGAACAGCGTATGGCAGAATCAGGCAGCCTCCGTGCTTGGCCGCTCGACCATCACGCCGATTGATGCCAACAAGGACTACGCTAACGGCTATGTCGGCCAGAACTCCGGTCAGGTGTGGAACTGGTACGACGATGTGGAGAATATCCAGGTTGTCAATCCTACCGGACTGCCTGCCGTTCGTCTGAACGACCCGAACAACAACCGTCGCATCAGCGACCGCTATGTGGAGAACGGCAGTTATCTGCGTCTGAAGAATATCACCTTAGGCTACACCGTTCCCAAGAAGTGGATCAAGAAGGTTGGTCTGGAGAATGTCCGCGTCTACTGCAACATCCAGAACCTCTTCACCATCACTGGCTACGACGGCTACGATCCCGAGGTTGGTGCCTCTACTGCTGATACCAACGGCTACGTCTATGGCCTCGATAACGGCCGCTATCCGTCGCCGACAGTCTATTCATTCGGTCTTAACATGTCATTCTAAATATAATAAGGTATAATTATGAAACTATATAATATCAAATCCATAGCATGCATTGCCTTCATGGGTCTGGCACTGACATCCTGCGATGACTATCTGGACAGACCGACGGAGGACGGCTATGATACTTCAAACTATTATAGCAATGATGCGCAGTGCCGTGCAGGTGTCAACTACCTGTACAACTCGCCCTGGTACGACTTCATGCGTGGCTTCTTCAAGGTCGGCGAGGTGATGTCGGGTAACTACTACATGGGCAGTTCACCCTATCTGACCTTCACGCTCGACGGTTCTGACCAAGACCTGGCTAACATGAGTGCCTCGCTGTGGGCTGTCAACACCCACGCCACGACGGTGTACAACAACATCAAGAATGCCACCGGTGCTTCCGAGGCAGTGAAGAATGCCACCATGGGTGAATGCCTCACTTGGAAGGCCTTTGCCTACTTCTATCTGGTACGCTCGTTCGGTGCTGTGCCCATCATCCACAATCCTGCCGACGTCATCAACAGCCAGCAGGCTTCCAATGTGCGCAAAGCCAAGATCAGCAACGTCTACGACTATATCATCAAGATACTGGAAGAGGCTATCCGCCTGCTGCCAGAGAAGGACCCCACCAACAACGGCCGCATCGACAAGTACTGTGCCAAGGCCCTGCTGGCTAAGGTGTACCTGACCAAGGCTGGTTTCAGCGAGGCCAACACCACCTATAATCCCGGTACCTACAGCTATACCATCTGTACGGCCCACCAGCGTAATGCCGACGACCTGGCCAAGGCTGCCCAGCTGGCTCTCGACGTCATCGAGAACAGCGGCCGCCAGCTGATGGAGAGCTATCCCGACATCTTCCGCGGCGAGAACAACGTCTGCGACGAGGCGCTCATCTCGTGGGCATGGACCATGGGTTCCCACTGGACCTGCCAGAACTCGTTCCACTGCGACCTGTCTATCGAAGGATTCGACGAGAACGGTGACTGCTGGGGCGGATGGGGCGGCCCGTCTGTCGACCTGCAGGATGCCTTCAACGAGAATGCCCTCAGCCTGTCCCGTCAGAATGTCGACGACCGCCGCAAGGCCACGCTCATGATGGCTGGTGACGTCTACGACTACTTCTATGCTGACTGCGGCGGCTTTGAGATGGTGAAGTTCTGCTACGGCGGCTATGCCGATGCCGGCCATCCCGGTCCCGACCAGTGGGAGAGCCCCACGGGAGCCTGCGAGGTGAAGCATCTCTATGGCAACAATGCCGACCACGCCCGATTCTATGGCAGTCCGGCCGGCCGTATGGCTTCTGCACTGTACACCCACCTGCTGCGTCTGGCTGACGTCTACCTGATTTACTGCGAGGCCGCCATGGGCAACAGCACGTCGTCCAGCGACCCGAAGGTGCTCGACATCTTCTACCAGGTACGCCACCGCTCGGTGAAGGGCTACCAGTATCCCACCAGCATCACGTGGGAGGACATCTGGAAGGAGCGCCGCCTGGAGCTGGCCTGCGAGGGTGACCGTTGGTACGACTTCGTACGCCGTTACTACTACGACCCGCAGGGTGCCATCAACGAGCTGAAGGGCCAGCGCCGCAACGGCTACAATGGCCTGAACGACCTCTACAAGACTTACTACGAGAGTGGAGCCTTCACCGTTGACCCGTCGAAGCACAACTACGACACCAACGCTGCTGCTCCTAACGTGACTGACCGCAGCTTCACACTGCCTCTGCCCTCTGCCGACATCGACTACGACAAGTACCTGATGGAAGAGCCCGAGGAATTCGACGTGAGCAGCATTTCGTTCTAACCCCTTAAATGTTACAACAATTATGAAATACAACAATAAGTTAAGCAGTCTGATACTGGCAGCACTGGCTTTCTCGACAAGCATCTCGCTGCAGTCATGCAAGGACGACCAGCCCGACGAGTATGAGTCGGCCAGCGGTCTGCCCACCATTCAGTACATTCGTCCTGCCAAGGCCAGCGCCAGCGACTCGCTGCTTGTGCAGGCCATGCCTCAGACACAGCTCTGCATCGTAGGTAACAACCTGCGTAGCATCCAGCAGATTTACTTCAACGACAAGAAGGCCATTCTGAATACGAGCTTCATTACCGACCGTACGCTCATCGTCCAGATTCCGAGCGACATCCCCGACGAGGTGAGCGACAAGATCTACTTCATTACCACCGGTCACGACACGCTGACCTACGACTTCCACGTCATCATCCCCGCACCAGTTGTTACTTCCATGAAGAATGAGTGGGTAAAGATAGGAGAGGATGCCGTCATTACAGGTCAATACTTTATTGACGACCCCAACCAGCCTCTAACGGTGACCTTCACTGGTATCAACAATTCTACCAATATTCAGGTTCCTGCTGAGAATTTCAAGTCAATTACCTATACACAGCTTGTGTTCAAAGTGCCAGAGGGTGTTGAGGAAGGACAGATTGAGGTTGCTTCTATCTACGGTAAGAGCATGTCTAAGTTCTACTTCCACGACAGCCGCAATCTTATCACAAACTTTGATGGTGCTACCGATGTCGTACCACAGGGTTGGAACATCAGTGCAACATACAGTGATGTAGATGGTGTTGACGGAAACTATGTACAGGTAGGACCTGCAGAAACCGAAGGTGGATGGGTTGAGGAACTCAAGCTCCCATTCTGGTGCGGTAACTGGAATGGTGATCCTATGAGCATCACCTCAGGAGCTGGTATACCTCTGCGTAACTTCATTGACTTCTCTGATTGGCAGAACATGTCATTCAAGATGGAGCTCTACATTCCGAAATCTAATCCATGGTCGGCAGGCGCTATGCAGATACTCTTTGCGAACAATCTGCAGTGCGCAAATGACACTTGGCAGAACAACACCTACATCCGCACCAAAGCAGATAACGGTCTTGACTTGCCACGTGCCCTCTATCGTCCTTGGGAGGCTACTGGTTCATTTGATACTGGCGACGAGTGGATTAC
>CAMJWJ010000093.1 GCA_946409435.1 uncultured Prevotella sp.
CTGATTTTAAATTACTTAGATTAAAATCTAACGTTTAATACTCATCCTCGTTGAACAGGAAGTCTTCCTTCGTGGGATAGTCGGGCCAGATTTCCTCGATGCTTTCGTAGACGTCGCCCTCGTCTTCTATCTCCTGCAGGTTCTCAAGCACTTCGAGTGGTGCTCCTGATCGGATGGCATAATCTATTAGTTCATCCTTGGTAGCGGGCCAAGGTGCGTCTTCCAATTTTGATGCTAATTCAAGTGTCCAATACATAATTTTATTTACGATTAACAGATTAACTAATTACGATTTTTTGTTCACCTCGTGAATTTGCCCGCAAAAGTAATATATTTTTTCTTATTTGCAAGCATTTTGCCATAATTTTTCATGCTTTCCTTGAATAAAATTCAACTTTTTGGCTAAAACAAAGAGATAATCGCTTAGTCTGTTGACATATTGCTGTACTTCCGCCGACACGGTGGCCTCCTCGGCAAGCGCTACGATGCAGCGCTCGGCACGTCGACATACGGTACGGCAGACGTGTGCCTGAGCAGCCTCACGGGTTCCGCCGGGCAGGATGAATCCCTGTGCTTCTGGCAGTTCCTGCATGATGGTGTCCACCTCGTGCTCCAGCAGTTCCGTCTCGCCTTCTGGCAGGTGGGCCGAAGGGTAGAGTGGGGTGCTGTCCTGGTCAGTGGCCAAGTTGGTGCAGACGTTGAACAGCACGTTCTGTATGCGTACGACCATCTGCTGTTCGTGGCTGTCGTCGGGCAGCATGGCAGCCAGCAGCCCGAGGTGAGCACTCAGCTCGTCGACGGTTCCGTATGCCTCCAGTCGTGTGCTTGCTTTCGAGACGCGCTGTCCTCCAACGAGCGACGTCCTGCCCTTGTCGCCTCCTCGTGTATATACTTTGGTTATTTTCATAGGTTGTTGTTTGTTAGAAGTTGATGATATAGTGGTGTTTATAGCGTTGTGTGTCAAAAAAGACGATGCCGCAGTAGTACAGGTCGAAAGTGGTGCCTACGCGAGGATTGTCCATGATGTCGTGCCACGCAGTCGTGTCGCTATGGATGCCCTCGACGACGAGCACCGACTGGCTGTTGCTGTGGCTGATGACCTCTTGCCACTGCTGGCGTTCGGCTACATCGACGCGGGCCAGTTCCACCTGCTCTGTATGCTCTACGAATTGCGTCTTCCGGCAACCGGCCTGCCACCACTTCTGATAGCGGTCGGCGACCATCCGGGCCGGCTGGCGCCAGTTGGCCATGCGGAAGTACAGCCTGCCCAGCTTCTGCGTCAGCCAGTCGTCGTCGGTCAGTGTGTCGTAGGCATAGTATGGCCAGTGCTCGTTGACGACATAGCGCACAAAGGCATAGTCGGTGGGCGACTGGATGCCAAATCCTCTGGTGTGGTGCAGTCTGCTTAGCCAGACGAAGGCTCGTTTGAATATGCTTACCCTGTTAGACAATTTACGGTATTACGGTTTAACGAGATAACGGTATGACGAGATAACGAAATCATTGTTCCGTTAGGTATTGTGACTGGATGAAACGCAGCTCGGCCTCCAGCATGGCCAGTTTGGGCATGTCGAATCCAGCGCGGCGTGCTTCCTGGATGGGACGTGTGTAGAGGTATGGGATCTCCATCGGCCTGTGGTAGTCGAAGTCCAGCTTCATCGACGGGCTGTAGGGCACCATCTCGTCGGTCATGGTCATCATGCGGTCGGCGAAGTCGCTGTTCAGCGTTTCTACTCCAATGGCGTTGGCAGCCCCGATGACCTCCATCATCTGTTCGTAGATGAGCTGCCGGGTGGCAGGATTCTTCAGCAGTTGGTCGGTGGACGTGTTGAGGGCCACCGTCATGCCGTTGAATGGCATGTTCCACACAGCCTTGCGCCAGCGTGCTTCGAGGTATGGCACCTCGGCCACCGTGAGTCCTGCTTGCTGGAAGTCGTCGAGCAATGCAGCGAACAGGTCGGGCGGACATGAGTAGTTGCCGAGGTTGATTGAGCCGTAACACTGGTGTGAGATGTGTCCCGGTGCCACCTTGGCTGAACAGATAAAGGCCAGTCCCGCCACGATGTGCAGTTTTGGGAATATGCGTTGCAGGTCCTCTTCCACTCCGATGCCGTTCTGGATGAGCAGTACCACGGTATGCTCGCTGACGATGGGTCGTAGCATGTCGGGCAGCAGGTGGTTGTTGACCGACTTCAATCCTACGAGCACGATGTCCGACTGCGGCATGTCGGCACTCGACTTGTATGCCTCGACGTTGTCGACGTGGAAGCTTCCGTCGCAGGAGTCTACCTGCATGCCGTACTTGCAGACGAATTCATAGTCGCTGTGCGACAGGAACCTCACCGTTCTTCCTGCCTTGGCCAGCCGTCCGCCGTAGTATCCTCCGATGGCTCCTGCTCCTATTACAGAATAAGTTAACATAGCGTTGATTGCTGTTTATGCGTTTATTGTTATTGTTCGTCTTGTGGCATCAGCACCAGTCCGTGCTGCTTCTTGCCGTCCATCATGATGCGCAGCGGCCGCTCGAATCGCACGTGTCGCACATACTGTGTCTCGCTGACGGCCGGCATGTCGTCGAGCACTTGCTGTTGCAGCACGCCGTCGCCTGTATAGGTGTTGATGGTGAAATATCCCACGCCGAAGGATGTCAGGTTCTGGAAGAAGTGTGTGCCTTGCGACGGATCGACATGGTAGTTCTTCAGTCCGGCCTCCACGATGACTCGTGCTGCCGAGATGTGAGGCCACTTGACGGGTATGCCTAACCACGGGTCGCTCGAACCCCAGCGTCCTGGTCCGATGAGTATGTAGTTCTTGTCGTCGTTGAGGAACTGGCGGTTAATCTGCTCTATCTCCATGGCAATCTGTGGGTTGTTGGCTGCCGTGAAGTCGTCGCCGGTCTTGACGTACACCACGTCGACGACGTCTTCCGAGATGCCGTGCCCCAGCGAGTTGTGCGAACGCAGCAGGCACTGCTCGTCGGGAATGGCCGCCAGGTCCTCGTCGAGCACCTGCTTGGAGTCGACGATGGGGCGTATCTGGAGCAGGTAGAAAGCCCCCCCTATTGCCCCCGAGTGGGCCTCGGTAGTCTGACCAAATATCGTCTGCCCCTCGGGTGAAGAGAGGTTGACCAGGTTGCATGCGAACTCAATCTCCACGGGCCGGCGCATCTCCTCGGAACCGTACTTCTGGGCCAGTTGCAGAATCTCGGGCAGCGGGAAGATGTCGTGCTGCAGCACGCCGCTGAACGAGATGACCTTGCGACCGCCCTCGTAGATTCCGTCGCGTATGATCTGGTCGTAGGGGTCGTAGGTCGACGCGATGCCCTGCAGCGAGCCATCCTTGTCGGCCTCCTTTACGCGGAGGTTCAAGATGTTGAACCCGTCATCGACTTTGAAATCGTCGCCCACGTGCGACATGTCCAGTGCGTAGAATCGCGTCTGCGTCTCGCGCAGTGCGGTGTCCATCTCGCTGGTCTGCAACACCTGCTTGGGGTGGTATGGCGATACGCGCAGCGTCTGTCCGCCGTCGACGATGTACTTGCCCAGTCCGAGTGCCAGCGATGCGATACCCTCTTCGGCCAGCTCGTCGCCGATGGGGTAGTAGTTCAGCGAGCGCAGCACGCCCGAGAAGGTAGGGTAGAAGCGTGTGCCGTACTGCTGTCCCACCACTTCCTGCAGTATGACGGCCATCTTCTCCTGGTCGATGACGTTCTGCGTGGCCGTCATGTATGCTTTCGAGTCGTGATAGTACACCGAGGCGTAGACACCCTTGATGGCACATGCCAGCATGCGCAGCATCTCGTACTTGTCGTCGAGATAGGGTATCATGTAGGTTGAGTAGATGCCTGCGAAGGGCTGGTAGTGCGAGTCTTCGAGCAGCGAGCTGGAGCGCACGGCAATAGGCCTTCCGCCGATGGCATCGAAGAAGGTGAAGAAGTCGGCTATCAGCGCGTCGGGCAGCTGTGCCCGCATGAAGTGCTGTAGTATCTCCTCGTCGGGAGCGTCGCTCAGTGCGATGCCCCAGAGGTTGTTCTTGTCCATGAACTCGTCGAAGAAGTCGGTGCAGAGCACGACGGTCTTCGGTATCTGCACCGTGGCATTGGGCAGCTGGTTCAGTTCGGGGTGTCGTTTGATGATGTTGTCGAGGAAGGCCAGTCCGCGGCCTTTGCCGCCCAGCGAGCCGTCGCCGATGCGTGCGAAGTGGGCGTAGCGGTCGAACTTCAGCCGGTCGAAGACGGCCACGACGCCGATGTTCTTCATGCGGCGGTATTGCACGATGGCGTCGAAGATGATGTGGCGGTGTGCGTCGACATCCTGCAGCTTGTGCCATGTCACCGTCTTGAGGAACTGCGAGACGGGGAAGATGGCACGGGCGCAGAGCCAGCGGCTCATGTGGTTGCGCGAGACGTGGTAGAGCATCGAGTCGTTGGGTATCTTGAAGATGTTGTCCTGCAGCTCTTTCAGCGAGCGCACGCGGGCTATCTCCTGGCGTGTCACGGGGTCGCGGAAGATGAAGTCGCCGAATCCCATGTGCTCCTCGATGAGCTGGCGCAGGTCGACGTTCATCTTCTTCGAGTTCTTGTCGACGAAGTGGAAGTGCTCAGCCTCTGCCTTGGCCTTGTTGGCTATCTCCGAGCTTTGCAGGATGAGTGGCACGTACTCGTCTCTGCGGCGAATCTCGCGCAGCAGCTTCAGTCCGGCTTCGGCATCGCCCTCCTCGACATGTGCCAGCCGTCCGTTGACACCCTTCATGGGGAAGCGTGTGTCCGAGATGACGCCTAGCACGTTGTCGTGATACATCTCATACCAGTGTATGGCCTCTTCGTAGGTGGTGGCCAGCACCACCTTGGGTCGTCCGCGCTTGCGCTGTGCGGCAGCGTGGGGGTTGAGTGCCTCGGTCGAGAAGTTCTTCGACTGAGCCAGGATATAATTATAGAGGTTTGGCAGCACGGAGGAGTAGAAGCGGATATTGTCTTCGACGAGCAGTATCATCTGCACGCCGGCCTCTTTGATGTCGTGCTCGATGTTCATCTGGTCCTCTATCAGCTTGATGATACTGGTGATGAGGTTGGTGTTGCCCAGCCAGCAGAAGACGTAGTCGAACACCGTCATGTCTTCGTGCTCGATGCGCTTGGAGATGCCGTGCGAGAACGGCGTCAGCACCACGCAGGGTATCGTGGGGTGGGCAGCCTTCACCTCGCGGGCCACGGCAAAGGCATCGTTGTCGGCATTGCCCGGCATGCAGATGACCAGGTCGATGGCTGTCGTCTTCAGCACCTCGTTGGCCTCGTCGGTGGTCGACACCTGTGTGAACGTCGGCGGGTAGCGCATGCCCAGTTCCGAGTATTCGTCGAACACCTTCTCGTCTATCCGTCCGTCGTCTTCCAGCATGAAGGCGTCGTAGGGGTTGGCTACTATCAGTACGTTGAAGATGCGTCGCGTCATCAGGTTGACGAACGACACATCCTTCAGGAAGAAGTTGTTGAACTCCTGAGGTATGTTTGCACTCATAATCCGTTTCTAAATTGCCGCAAAGGTACGAATAAGCGAGCAAAAAGCAAAAGGAAAACGTGTTTTTCTTTTGCTTTTTCGAGCGTAAGTACATTCGAGTATCTCTCAAAGGTACGAATAAGCGAGCAAAAAGCAAAAGGAAAACGTGTTTTTCTTTGCTTTTTCGAGCGGAAGAAGGTATTGTCACCTGAGTTTTTCGTTCTGCAGGTGGCGCTGTGCGTCGCGTCTGGTCTTCTTCTCAATCGACTTCTTCAGCTCTTCTGTCAGGTCGGTGCCCGTCTGGTTGGCTAGACAGAGCAGTACCCACAGCACGTCGGCCAGTTCCTCGCCGACGTTGTCTTTCTCGCCGGCCTTGAAGCTCTGGTCGCCGTATTTGCGGGCCATCACCCGTGCCAACTCGCCCACCTCCTCGGTCAGTACGGCCATGTTGGTCAGTTCCGAGAAGTAGCGTACTCCGTATTCCTTGATCCAGCGGTCCACCGCTTGTTGTGCTTCGTTGATTGTCATGTCTTGTGTGTATTAGTGGTGTGCAAAAGTAACATTTTTCTTTCAAATGGCAAAAAGAAAAGTACCTTTGTGCTTTACTCGAAGGTACTTTCGCTCGAAAAAGCAAAGAAAAACAAGTTTTCCTTTTGCTTTTTGCTCACTTATTCGTACCTTTGCAGGGAATTGTGGACAGACGATAAGGATGTTTGAACAAGTGATAGGACAACAGGAGGTGCAGCAGCGCCTGACGCAGATGGTCAGCGAAGGCCGTCTGCCACATGCCATCATGCTCTGCGGACCCATGGGGGCAGGAAAGATGGCGCTGGCTGTCGGCTTTGCGAAAATGCTGCTGGCGGGCGACACCCCGTCGGCTAACACGCAGGCCATGCTCAACAAGCTGGAGCACCCCGACCTGCACTTCACCTATCCCACCATCAAGCTGCCCTCGATGAGCAGCGACCACAAGCCCGTCAGCGACGACTTCGCCAGCGAGTGGCACGAGCTGATAGCCCGCGGCCCCTATTTCACCATGACCGAATGGCTGGAACAGATGGGCGGCGAGAACCAGCAGGCCATCATCACCGCCGGCGAGAGCGACGACCTGGTGCGCAAGCTGTCGCTGAAGTCCAGCCAGGGTGGCTATAAGGTGAGCATCGTCTGGCTGCCCGAGCGCATGAATATCGAGTGTGCCAACAAGATACTGAAACTGCTCGAGGAGCCACCCTCGCAGACCGTGTTCATCATGGTGTGTGAAGAACCCGACAAGCTGCTTGAGACCATCGTCAGCCGTGTACAGCGCATCGACGTCAGGAAGATAGCCGACGAGGATGTCTATAACGCACTCGTCAGCCAGCGCGGACTGACCGACGACATGGCGCGACGCGTCAGCCGGATGGCCAACGGCAGCTGGCTGAAAGCCATGGAACTGCTGTCGGCCGACTCGGAGAACGAGCTGTTCCTCGACATGTTCCAGTCGCTGATGAGGCTGGCATACCAGCGTAAAATCAGGGACCTGAAAGCCTGGAGCGAGCGCATGGCGGCCATGGGGCGTGAGAAGCAGAAGCGATTCCTGGAATACTTCCTCAGACTCATCCGCGAGAACTTCATGTACAACTTCCACTGCGAGGAGCTGTGCTATATGACACAGCGTGAAGAGGACTTCGCAAAGAACTTCGCGCGGTTTGTCAACGAGGGCAACGTGCTGCCCATCAACGACATGGCCAATCTGGCCATCCGCGACATCGGGCAGAACGCCAACGCCAAGATCGTCTTCTTCGACATGGCCCTCCAGATGATTGTGCTGCTGATTCAGAAATAGCAGGGCGACGAATAACCCCCAACAGTGTATGAATAAAATAACGATATAACGCAAAAGCATGGAGAAAGAATATATGATCAAGACAGGCTGTGACCGAGGGCTGTGCAAGAATGCCATCGGACGCCAGGACCGCCAGCTGAATACCTACGACTGGCTGGCCGACGTGCCGGGAAACACCGACACCACGGACCTCGTGGAGGTGCAGTTCAAGCACACCCGCAAAGGCTACTACCATAACGTGAACAACCTGCCGCTGAAAAAGGGCGACATCGTGGCCGTTGAGGCTAACCCGGGACACGACATCGGCGTGGTGACGCTGACCGGCAGACTGGTACACCTGCAGCTGAAAAAGGCAAACCTCAAGTCGGCCGACGACATCCGCCGCATCTACCGCATAGCACGCCCCGTGGACATGGAGAAATACCGCGAGGCCAAGAGCCGCGAGCACGACACAATGATCGAGAGCCGACAGATAGCCAAGGGCCTCGGGCTGAAGATGAAGATTGGCGACGTAGAATACCAGGGCGACTGCAACAAGGCCATCTTCTACTACATTGCCGACGAGCGTGTGGACTTCCGACAGCTCATCAAGGACCTGGCCGCCACCTTCCACGTACGCATCGAGATGAAGCAGATCGGTGCACGGCAGGAAGCCGGACTGATAGGCGGTACGGGACCCTGCGGACGCGAGTTGTGCTGTGCCACGTGGATGAAGAACTTTGTCAGTGTCGGCACCTCGTCGGCACGCTACCAGGACATCTCGCTGAACCCACAGAAGCTGGCAGGCATGTGTGCCAAGCTGAAATGCTGTCTGAACTACGAGGTCGACGACTACGTAGAGGCCAGCCGCCGACTGCCCTCCAAGGACGTCGTGCTCCAGACGCTGGATGCCGACTACTACTACTTCAAGGCTGACATCCTGGCCGGACTCGTCACCTACAGCACCGACAAGAACATTGCCGCCAACCTTGAGACCATCACCGCTGCAAGGGCCAAGCTGATTGTGGAGATGAACCGCAAGGGCGAGAAACCCGAGTCGCTGACTGAAGACGGCAGCCAGAAGGCACCCGAGGGTCCCATCGACCTGGCTACACAGGAAAACATCAACCGCTTCGACCGTGCCAAGCGGAAGAAGAAAAAGAAGAAGCCCGCCGGCGGACAGCCGTCAGCAGCGGGCAATGCCAGAGAGGGCCAGCCACGTGCAAAGAAACCACAGCCTAAGGATGCAAAGGAGTAGGAATACCATTCGACTGTCATGCATGGCGGCCGTGGCGGCTGTCATGCTGGCAGCCTGTAAGCAGCGGACCGTCTACTACCACTACGAGCACGTACCCGTAACAGGGTGGGAGAAGAACGACACACTGGTGTTCGACCTGCCACCCATGGCCGAGGACGGCAGCTACATGCAGGAGATAGGCGTCAGCATCAGCAGCTACTATCCCTTCATGGGGCTGAACCTGGTTATAGAGCAGCAGGTCGTGAACACCCACGAGCAGCGTACCGACACGCTGGTCTGCCGACTGGTCGACGAGCAGGGCAATGCCAAGGGGCGCGGCGTCAGCCAGTTTCAGTACCTGTTCCACCTGAACACGCTGAAGCTGCACAAGGATGAGCGCCTGCATGTCGCCATCCGCCACGACATGAAGCGCGAGATACTGCCAGGCATCACCGACATCGGCATCCGCCTGCGCCACAGCCCTAAAGACAATCGATAGAGGCATCCGATTCAAGAACATTTAATCAATGGAACTATGAAAAATCATGTTTTCGCAATGTTTGCAGCAGCAGTGCTCATGATAGTCATGAGTGCTTGTTCAGACCAGAAAGAGAATCCCATCATGCCCAGCCAGCAGGAACTGGAACAGAGTCTTATCGGGCTGTGGTACGAGGTGTTCGACTATGAAGGCTCGACCGAGGAGGGGAAGCCTTTCAACCGTGCCCTGATAGCAGTGGAGGCCAAAGCCGACCATACGGGTTACATAGCGCTGGCTGTTTTTGACGACGAATTCAACGAGCCACTCAAGATTTACGGCGGACCGGCGGATGCACCTTTCGCATGGCAGGTGACGGCTGATGGGCACATTATCCTGACGGACCTGCACACCGATGCAACCAACAGGGCGGCCCGTATGCGCAGAAGCGATAGTCTCGACAACTTTGTCGATATTGGTCAGATAGAATTGTCTTGCTCGCCGGGGCAAATCGCCTTCAGCGGCGCATCGCATAACGGTTCACTCAGCAAGGTAGAAAGCAATGAGAATGGTCTGATTCAGGACTGGATGGCGAAGTCTACCCTGCCTCAAGCCTGCATCACCGACAGCATACCGGTGGAGATCTTCCCCGACTACATGAACTACGTGTTCAACTATCCTTCCGTCGACCCCTTCGGCAATCCCTGTACACTCAGCGGCACCATCACCGTCGACAAGTCGCTGATAGAGGAAGACCGGCCTTTCAACGGTATTCTGCTCTACAACCACTTCACGATATATGCCACCACGCAGGCTCCCTCTCGTGGAGCTGTGGAGTTCCCAACGGGTGCTGCCTTCACCAACTTCATCGTCGTGGCTCCCGACTACTACGGTTTCGGCATCACCGAGAAAGAGCCGCAGGCCTACTGCATATCACGTGCCAACGGCCGCGCCTCGCTCGATGCCTACCTCGCTGCCAAGCGATTGATAGAAGACCTGAAGGTGAAGAAAGGCGACGACTTCGTCATTGCAGGCTACTCAGAGGGTGCCCAGACCACGATAGGCGTGTTGCGCGAGATCTCGGAGCGCCATCCGGAGATAAAAGTGAAGCGCGCCTTCGCCGGCGACGGTCCCTACGACATCACTTCGATGTATGACGCCATAACCAAAGGCACCACCGAGATGCCCAGTACCGTATGCAACGTGCTCTTTGCCTTCAACCACTTCTTCCGTCTGGGCTACGACATTCACGACTATCTGAAGGACCCCGTTGCCGAGAACTTCAACGAGTGGTTCCTCAGCAAGCAGTACAAGCGCAGAGCCCTTGACGAGGAACTCATCACGACCAAGACGACGAGTGACTTATGCACAGAGGCCGTTCTCGATGCCGGCAGTCCTCTGTCACTGCGTTTCAAGACCGCCTTCGCCCAGGATGCGCTTACCAGCGGCTGGACGCCCCGCAGCGATTTTGACGTGATGCTTTTCCACGATACGGAAGACGATGTTGTACCAGTGGAGAACTTTTACGCCATGAGCAAGTTCCTCAAAGAGAATGGTGTCAAAACGGAGGAGTTCGTCGGGGAATACAGTTCAAGCGCGATAAAAGAGCTTGGCGTCGCCAACCATGAGGTGTCGGCTCTTATCTTTTTCCTTCGGGTAATTGAGTGGATGAGGGCTAACTATTGACCGACAGTTACCCTTCACGCGCGCATGCGCGCATTATAGTAGGGGAAAAGGAAAAAAGAACCCACACTTCCCACACTTCCCACACCTACCACGCCCA
>CAMJWJ010000094.1 GCA_946409435.1 uncultured Prevotella sp.
TGTTGCACACCTCCAGGATGGAGGCCATCGACAGGCCGGGGCCAGAGTGGCCGTGGTACTGGATGATGACGTCGGGGTGCTTTGTCTTGATAGCCTTCGTCAGCGCACCGAGCAGGGCGGGCTGGCCGATGCCGGCCATGTCTTTCAGACAGATCTCCTCGGCACCGGCGGCGATGACCTCGTCGGCAATGGCCGAATAGTAGTCGACGGTGTGGACGGGCGACGTGGTGATACAGAGCGTGGCCTGCGGAATCATGCCGGCCTCCTTGGCCCACTTGATGCTGGGTATGATGTTACGCGTGTCGTTCAGTCCACAGAAGATACGGGGAATGTCGACACCCTGGGCTTTCTTCACTTTATACATTAGTGCACGTACGTCGTCGGGCACGGGGTACATGCGGATGGCGTTGAGGCCGCGGTCCAGCATGTGGGTCTGGATGCCTGCCTCGTTGAACGGCTTGCAGAAGGCGCGCACGGCAGGATTGGGGTTCTCGCCAGCCAGCAGGTTCACCTGCTCGAAGGCACCGCCGTTGGTCTCGACGCGGGCAAAGCATCCCATGTCGATGATGACGGGAGCGATGCGCTCTAACTGGTCTTTACGGGGCTGGAACTTGCCGCTGGACTGCCACATATCGCGGTAGACAAGGCTAAACTTGATCTTTTTCTTCATAGATATTAATAAGCTTATAGGTTTTTATTTGAAATTATTTCTGCAAAGGTACAAATAATTCATAAAACTTAAATCATTATTCGTAATTTTTTTCGTAATTTTGCGACAAAATATCGAAAAGATGAAGAAGATTATTTATTTTATGGCTTTGGCTGCCTTACTGACTGCGGCCTGTGGACGGCAGACTCCAAAGGAGGCAACAGTTGAGACGATAGGGCAACGAGAGAACCTGCCTGGCGACTCCACGCTCTACGGACTGGCTTGCGACGGCTGTAGCGACTCGCTGCTGGTATTGCTGCCCTATAGTGGTGGCGACCTTGACACGTTCGATATCATTGAAGCTTTCCGGCAGCACCGTATCTATGGCATGCCGCACGTCGGCGACGAGATGGCTGTCATTGTCAACCCTCTGGATAGTGAAGAGGCAGTGATGGTCATCAACATAGAGACGCTGAAGGGAGCATGGTGCTACCTCGTCACGCCGAAGCTGCGGCATGCTGAGGACATGCCCGAGCGCATGCGGCGGCACATGATGACAGGTATGTCCGACTCCGTGCGCAGACGTCTGTTTGAGCCACGCGAATATATGCTACGGCTGAAACGAAACAATTCCGCTATGGCGATGGGTGGCGACCACAGTCTTCAGTCAACTGGCAAGATGTCGCCCGTAGCGTTTCCCCCAGTCCGCCATTATACTGAGTGGTACCTGTATAATGGGCGACTTATCCTGAAGGCCGATACCATCAGCGGACTGACGGCAGAAGGCGCAGAACCCGTTGTCGATACGGCAGAGATATGTCTGCTGATGCGCGACTCACTGGTACTCCGCTTTGCCGACGGTGAACGAAGCTACTACCGCCAGCGGCAGAGTGTTTCGGATTGATGTCAGGCTGACCCCAGCGTCAGACAGTCTCGGATTGCTGTGCGATACGCTCCAGTTCCTGCTTGAGGAAACGGGGCGTATAGCCTTTCTCGCTGGCTGCTACTTCCTCGGGAGTGCCGGTGTTGAGCACCATGCCGCCACGCCGTCCGCCCTCAGGCCCCATGTCGATGATGTAGTCGGCCTGGCAGATGACATCCATGTTATGCTCAATGACGATGACGGTGTTGCCACGGTCAACCAGCCGGCGTAGCACCTGCATCAGGATGCGGATGTCCTCGAAGTGAAGGCCTGTCGTCGGTTCGTCGAGGATGTAGACGGTGCGCCCCGTGTCCTTTTTCGACAGTTCGGTGGCCAGCTTCACACGTTGGCTCTCGCCACCGCTGAGCGTCGTGGAGGGCTGCCCCAGCTTGATGTAGCCGAGACCTACGTCCTGGATGGTCTTGATCTTGCGCAGGATGTCGGGCACGTTCTCAAAGAACTCCACAGCCTGGTTGATGGTCATGTCCAGCACGTCGGCAATGCTCTTGCCCTTGAAACGCACCTCTAACGTCTCGCGGTTGTAACGCTTGCCGTGGCAGGTCTCGCAAGGCACCTGGATATTGGGCAGGAAGTTCATCTCGATGGTCTTGTAGCCATTGCCGCCGCACGTCTCGCAGCGGCCTCCCTTCACGTTAAACGAGAAGCGACCAGGCTTGTAGCCGCGTATCTGTGCTTCAGGCAGGTTGACGAACAGCGAGCGGATGTCGCCGAACACGCCGGTGTAGGTGGCAGGATTGCTGCGCGGTGTACGGCCGATGGGTGTCTGGTCGACGTTGACCACCTTGTCGACGTGCTCCAGTCCCTCGATGCTGTCGTAGGGCATGGGCTGCTGCAGCGAGCGGTAGAAGTGTTTCGACAGGATAGGGTAGAGCGTCTCGTTAACGAGTGTCGACTTGCCAGAGCCGCTGACACCTGTTACGACGATGAGCTTGCCCAAAGGGAAGACTACGTCGATGTTCTTCAGGTTGTTGCCGCGGCAGCCTTTTAAAACGAGCTTCGCTCCAATAGGGGAATGAGATATGGGTAATTTGTCATTCCTCATTTTCCCGTTTAGGTATTGTGCCGTCAGCGTGTTGCTCTTCAGCATGTCGGCCACCGTACCTTGGAACACCACTTCGCCACCCTTGCGACCGGCCCGGGGACCGATGTCAACGATGTAGTCGGCATTGAGCATCATGTCACGGTCGTGCTCAACCACGATGACGGTGTTGCCGATGTCGCGCAGCTCCTTCAGCGAGTGAATCAGCCGGTCGTTGTCGCGCTGGTGTAGTCCGATACTTGGCTCGTCGAGGATGTAGAGCACGTTGACAAGCTGCGAACCAATCTGCGTAGCCAGTCGGATGCGCTGGCTCTCTCCGCCCGACAACGATGCTGACTGGCGGTTCAGCGATAGGTAGTCAAGGCCTACGTCAAGCAGGAAGTCCAGCCGAGTGCGTATCTCCTTCAGTATCTCCGCAGCTATCTGCCGCTGTTGGCTGTCGAGGTGTTCTTCGCAGTCGTCGAACCACTGGCGCAGCTCGGAGAGATCCATGGATGCCAGTTCTGCGATGTTCTTGTCCCAGATGCGGTACGACAGTGCCTCGCGGTTGAGCCGCTGTCCCTTACACTCAGGGCACTGGCACTCAGCCAGGAACTGGTCAGCCCATTTCTGGCCGGTGGTTGAGTCGTCGTTGTCGATGACGGAGCGCAGGTACTTGATGACGCCGTCGAAGTCGGTAAAGTAGTCGCTGCTGGTGTGGACCACATCCTTGTCGATACGTATGCTGTGCAGCGAACCGTAGAGTATCTCGCTGATAGCATCGTCTGGAATGTCGCTGACAGGTGTCTTCAGCGTACAGTCATACTCCTTGAGGATGGCATCTATCTGCCAGAAAATCATCTGGTTCTTGTACTTCCCGAGCGGGGCGATGCCTCCCTCGTAGATGCTTAGCTTGCGGTTGGGGATGACCTTCTCCATGTCTATCTCGTTGATATAGCCGAGACCTTTGCACCGCGGACAGGCTCCTTGGGGCGAATTGAACGAGAAGTTGTTGGGGGCGGGGTCGCTGTAGCTGATGCCAGATGTGGGACACATCAGGCGCTTGGAGAAGAATTTCGTCTCGCCCGACTCGTGGTCCATGATCATAATGAGGCCTTCGCCCTGCTTCATGGCTATCTGGACAGTCTTCTTTAGACGGTCGGAGGACTTGGCTGTATTGGTTGTGCTGCCTGCACTTTCCGTGCTGTCAGGGTTGTCGGGATTCGCAGGAGTGGCGGGAACAGCCATACGGTCGATGACCACCTCGATGTCGTGGTTCTTGTAGCGGTCGACTTTCATGCCGCGCGTGATCTCCTGTACCTCGCCGTCGACGCGGATATGCAGGTAGCCCTTGCGACGCATCGACTCGAACAACTCGCGGTAGTGACCCTTACGGCTGCGCACCAGGGGAGCCAGGATGAGAATCTTACGGCCGGCATAGTTGTTGGTGATCATGTCGATGACCTTCTCTTCGGTGTACTTCACCATCGGCTCGCCAGTGACGTAGCTGTACGCCTTGCCGGCACGGGCGAAGAGTAGTCGCATGAAATCGTAGATCTCGGTGGTGGTGCCCACCGTGGAGCGTGGGTTCTTGTTGGTTGTCTTCTGCTCGATGCTGATGACAGGCGACAGACCCGTAATCTTGTCGACGTCGGGCCGTTCCATGCCTCCTAAGAAGTTGCGGGCGTAAGCCGAGAACGTCTCGATATATCTACGCTGTCCCTCGGCAAAGATGGTGTCGAAGGCCAGCGACGACTTTCCTGACCCTGAGAGTCCGGTGATGACGGTCAGCGAGTGGCGCGGTATGTCGACATCGATGTTCTTCAGATTGTGGACACGCGCACCAAAGACTTGTATCTTTTCCATGTAAACTGTTGCAAAGGATAGGAAACTATGGGGTTGCAGTTGAGCCGCCCTCTAAGATATTATGCTCGCGGATGAGGTTGACGTCGCGGCGAATCTCGTAGCGGCGACCGTCGGCACCACGGGCCTTGACATAGACGAAGTAGACACCGTCCTTGACGGGATGGCCCTTGTAGGTGCCATCCCACCAGCCTGCTACGTCGTGCCACTCGTAGAGCTTCTGGCCGTGACGGTTGAAGATGTAGGCATGGAAGTCGACGATGCTCTTGTAACGCCCTGTTGAGCTGCTGTCGTTCACACCCTTGGCACCGTATTTGTCGTTAAAGCCGTCATCGTTAGGCGAGAAGGCATTGGGCATTTCCAGATGGCTCTCGGTGATGGACACTTTGATGCTCGTCGAGTCCACCAGCTCGTTGTCCTGCCGCAGGTACAGCACCACCACGTTGTCGCCAGCCTCGGTAAACTCGTGGTCGAAGCTGCTGTCATAACGTGTCAGGTTGGTACCTGTCAGCTGGTTGCGGATGCGCCACTCGAAACTGGCGCCGACTTCAAGATTGGAGACGTTCGCCTCGAAATGGATGCGCAGGGGAGCCTCACCCTCGACGTCATCCCACTTGGTTATCTCCTGACCATCGCTGCCTGTATAGGTAGCCTGCGGATCCCAGTCTGCCCACGCAGTCACAGACAGCAGTAGGGCAATGAAAATGGTGAATATTTTCCTAATAAACATAGTCGTCATCAAAATATTTCTGCAAAATTAGATAATTATTATGAATTATGAATTATAAATTATGATTTATTTTGTAATTTTGTAGCGCAAAACAGAAAATCAGCGCATTTATGAAACGTTTTTTGAGATATTTCTTGCTTTTCGTCGTCATGCTGACGGCAACGGATACGCTTCTGGCACAGACGCAGTCGTTCAAGGAACTGCATAAGGTTAAGCGCAAGGAGACCATCTTCGGTATAGCACGCGACAATGGGCTGACTGTCGAGGAACTCATCAAGGCTAACCCTGAGATGAACCAGCCGGGTTATGAGTTGAAGAAGGGCGACTACATCAGGATTCCCTTCCCCGCAGCGCAGCTACCTGCAGCCCAGCCGTCGGGCAATACGCAGGAGATCAGTATGCCCACCAAGCCCGAAGTCAAGAAGAAGGACTTGCGGCACCGTGAGATACATGTCGGCATCATGCTCCCGTTGCACAACGACAATGGCGACGGACGGCGCATGACAGAATACTACCGTGGGCTGCTGATGGCCTGCGACAGTCTGCGTGTCAATGGCATATCGACCGACATCCGTGCATGGAACGTGGCAGAGGACACCGACGTCAACACCATACTCGACGACCCCAATGCCGCCGAGCTGGATGTTATCATCGGTCCGCTGTACTCGAAGCAGGTCAAGCCGATGGCTGACTTTGCCCTGCAGCACGACATCAGGCTGTTTATCCCGTTCAGCATCACTACCGCCGACCTGTACACCAATGCCAACCTGATGCAGGTGTTCCAGAACGGCACCATGCTCAACGAGGCATACGTCGGTGAGTTCTGCCGCAGGTTCAAGGGGTGCCATCCCGTCATCATCGACTGTAACGACTCGACCAGTACCAAGGGACCGTTTACCACCATGCTGCGCCGCCGCCTCGAACAGGATGGCGTCACTTACAGCATCACCAACCTGCGCTCCAGCGAGGGCATGTTCCTCAAGTCGTTCTCGCTGACACAGCCCAACGTGGTGGTGCTTAACACCAGCCGCTCGTCGGAGCTGAACGTGGCCTTTGCCAAGCTCAACGGCATGCTGGCCACCAACAGCCAGGTGAAGGTGACGATGTTCGGCTACCCGGAGTGGCTCATGTACACCCGTCAGCATCTGGACCATTACTACAAGTTCGACACCTACATTCCTTCCACCTACTACATGAATCCCTTGTCGCCGCGTACCGAGCACTTCAAGCAGAAGTACCGCTGGAACTTCCATCAGGACATGCAGAACTACCACGCACGATATGCTGTGACAGGCTTCGACCATGCCTTCTTCCTGCTGAAGGGCCTGCATCTCTACGGCACGAAGTTTACGGGGGCTTCTGGAATGGTGGGGTATACCGCGCTGCAAACACCACTGCACTTTGAGCGCCTGGAGGGTGGTGGACTGCTGAACCATGCCATGCTGCTGGTTCACTATACGAAGCAGAACAGCGTCGAGACCATCAGCTTTTAAAAGGTGAAAAAGTGGAAAAGTAAAATAGAGAAACTACCTTTCATAATGCTTAGCAATATATATAATAAGGTGTGGAAAAGGGTGACGATGGTTCTGCCCTTTTGCCTGCTTACCTTTTGGCCCTTGTCCCTGAAGGCCCAGGTGGGTGAATACCGTACCGACCTGGCCATTGGTGTCAACGGTGGCTACATGTTGAGCAATATAGGCTTTATTCCCGAGGTGCCACAGAACCTGCTGGGCGGAATGACTGGCGGACTGACCGTGCGCTACACCTGCGAGAAGTATTTCAAAAGCATCTGCTCCGTTGTGGCCGAGGTAAACGTCGCCCAGACGGGATGGAAGGAGAATATAGAAGACTCAAACAATAACCCTGTTTACTACTTCGACGACACTGAGCAGACCGACCCGCTGCGCTACGAGCGGCGCATGACGTACCTCCAGATTCCCGTGATGGCACGATTGGGCTGGGGGCGTGAGCGTCGCGGATTCCAGTTCTTTTTTCAGGCCGGTCCGCAGATTGGTGTCTTCCTCAGTGAGTCTACCAAGACCAATGTCGTGCCAGGCTATGGCACCACGACGCCGCGCTCGTCGCCTGTTGTTGCTCAGGACACGATGGCTGTGCAGAAGAAGTTCGACTACGGCATTGCCGTCGGTGCAGGATTGGAGTTTTCGCATCCGAAGATAGGCCACTTCCTGCTGGAAGGCCGCTACTACTACGGTTTGGGCGACATCTACAAGAACTCCAAGGCCGACTACTTCGGGCGTAGCAACTTCGGCCAGATAGTCATCAAGGCTACCTATCTGTTCGACATCGTCAGGACCAAGAACGACAAGATCAGGTAGACGAACGTCAGATAATTGCTGCCACAATGAATATTAATAACTTAACGATTATACAATAAATTATGTTTGAAGGACAACCTAAAGGTTTATTCGCGTTGGCACTGGCCAACACTGGCGAGCGTTTCGGCTACTACACCATGCTCGCTGTCTTTGCTTTGTTTCTGAGGGCAAACTACGGACTGTCGCCTGCCATGGCCGGCACCATCTACAGCTCGTTCCTCATGTTAGTGTATTTCTTCCCGCTTATAGGCGGTATGATGGCCGACAAGTTCGGCTTCGGCCGCATGGTGACGACAGGCATCATGATCATGTTTGCCGGCTACCTGCTGTTGTCGGTGCCCCTCGGCGGCGACACGCTGGCACTTGTCGTCATGCTGGGTGCCCTGCTGCTCATCGGCTTTGGTACAGGACTCTTCAAAGGCAACCTGCAGGTGATGGTCGGCGACCTCTACAACGACCCGCAGTACAAGGACAAGCGCGACTCAGGTTTCTCTATCTTCTATATGGCCATCAACATCGGTGCCCTGTTTGCTCCGACGGCTGCCATCAAGATCAAGGAGTATGCCGAGACGTCGTTAGGCTATAGCAGCAACGATGCCTACCACTTCTCGTTTGCTGTGGCCTGTGCCTCGCTCATCCTCTCTATCGCCATCTATTACCTCTTCCGCTCGACGTTCCGCCACACCGAAGGTGGCACGAAGAAGAATGGTGTGGCAGACAACGGCGCTACTGCCGTTGAAGAACTGTCGAAGGAGGAAACCAAGCAGCGCATCGTGGCCCTGTGTCTCGTCTTTGCCGTCGTCATCTTCTTCTGGATGGCTTTCCACCAGAACGGACTCTCGCTGACCTACTTTGCTGACGAGTTTACTGCCCAGTCGGCCAGCGGTGTGCAGGCAATGTGCTTCGACGTATGGAACCTTGTGGCTGTTATCTTCATCGTCTATGCCCTGTTCTCACTCTTCCAGTCGAAGACCTCCAAGGGACGTCTGATCTCCGTGGCTGTCATTGCCTTGGCTTTGGCATACCTTTTCCTGCAGTACGACGAGAGCGGCAGCGTGACCGTCTCGGCACCTATCTTCCAGCAGTTCAACCCCTTCTATGTCGTAGCCCTGACACCCGTTTCGATGGCTATCTTCGGCGCGCTGGCTGCCAGCGGCAAGGAACCGTCGGCTCCGCGTAAGATAGCCTATGGTATGATTGTGGCTGCCGTGGCTTATGGCCTGATGGCCTTTGCCTCCTTCGGCCTGCCTACACCGGAGACGGTGATGGATGCCGACGGCAATCCTGTGGGCAAGCATGTCGCTGACGTTACGCCCAACCTGCTGATCATGGTCTATCTCGTGCTGACCTTCGGCGAGCTGTTGCTCTCGCCGATGGGCATCTCGTTCGTCTCAAAGGTGGCTCCCCCGAAGTACAAGGGTATGATGATGGGTGGCTGGTTCGTGGCTACTGCCATCGGCAACCAGCTCGTCGTCGTGGGCGGCCTGCTGTGGGGCGCTGTGCCCCTGTGGGTCTGCTGGAGCGTGTTCCTTGGCGTATGTCTCGTGGCTGCCCTCTTCATGTTTGCCATGATGAAGCGTCTCGAGAAAGTCTGCTAAGGTGCTTCGCACCAAATGAGAAATGAGGAATGAGAAATGAGAAATAGGTAATGACAAATGGGAAATGCCATGTCCGTTGACATCCGTTTTAGGAATGGCGTGTGTCGTTGGAAGCACCATTTCTCATTTCTCATTTTCATTACCTATTTCTCATTCCTCATTTCTCATTTGCCTTTGGCTTTTGCCCAAAAGCCTTTCACACTTGTCGAACTGAACTGTGAGAACCTGTTCGACTGTCGTCATGACTCTTTGAAACAAGATGCGGAGTGGATGCCCGACGGGCTGCGCCGCTGGACCCCTGGCCGATACTGGAGGAAAGTGAACAGCATCGGGCAGGTGATACTGTCTTGCCAGGAGGACGGCATCCCAGACCTCGTGGCACTGGTGGAGGTCGAGAACGACAGCGTGCTGCGTGACCTGACGTGTCGCTCACTGCTGCGTGGTGCTGGCTACGAATACCTGATGACAGCGTCGCCCGACGTGCGTGGTATCGATGTAGCACTGCTCTATCAGCCTTTCACCTTTCGCCCTCTCTGCTACGAGTACCTCGGTGTGCAGCCATTAGAGGGCATGCGTCCAACACGTGACATCCTGTATGTCCGTGGCGAGACGGTAGGCCGCGACACGCTGCATGTCTTTGTCGTGCATGCTCCAAGTCGCTATGGTGGCGAGCGGCAGACACGCCCCAACCGCCGCATCGTGGCCGAACGGCTGATGACTGCTGTGCACCAGCTGCCGGCCGGTGCTAAAGTCATCGTTGCTGGCGACTTCAACGACTATGCCGACAGTCCCGCCCTGCAGTATTTGGTAAGTGAGGGACTCTGTCACGTCAGCCGCGATGCTGTGGGACGTAACGGTAAGGCTCGTGCCACTTATCGCTATCAGGGTTTGTGGCAGAGCATCGACCACGTCTTTGTCAGCCCTACACTGTTGCATGCTGTCGACAGCGTGTTCGTCAACGATGCCGCCTTCTTGGTGGAAGAGGATATGAAATACGGAGGTGTCAAGCCGCTGCGCACCTACAACGGCTATCGCTACCAGCGCGGCTTCAGCGATCACCTGCCCCTCGTTGTCCGTTTCCAGTGAGGCGGAAAGGTTAGAATTCAACCGAAAAACCTCTATTCTTGACTTCGGTGTTGTGTCACCCTTTACGCGCGCGTGTAATAGCGTTTTTTGCCGCATTCATCAGGCGGTGGTGCTTATGGGTATCGGTTCGGGTGAGGGTAGAACCCCCACCTACACAAAACATGCGCTTGGCAATTGTCAAACAGTGAGAAGGCCACTCACTGAGCTGAGAAGGCCACTCACGAAATTGAGAAGGCCACTCACGGAATTGAGAAGGCCACTCACGGAGCTGAGTGGGCC
>CAMJWJ010000095.1 GCA_946409435.1 uncultured Prevotella sp.
AGAGACATGCATTATCCTTGATGAAATCCAAGACTGCCCGGAAGCGCGTACCAGCCTGAAGTTTTTCCAAGAAGACGGCCGTTATGATATAATCGCTACAGGGTCGCTGCTTGGAGTGCAAGGTTATGGTCAAGACGAAAAGAAGCAGCGCACAAGAAAAGCCGTCGAACAAGAAAGGGGAAGCAATTCCGTCCCAGTAGGCTATGAGCAAATTGTGGAGATGTATCCACTCGACTTCGAAGAATTTCTTTGGGCGAACAACATGAATGAAGAAATCATCAACGTGTTGAAGCGTTGTCTGGAAGAAGAAACACCTGTACCAAGTGGCATCCATGTTGCTATGAAATCTCTCATGTATCGATATGTCGCTGTGGGAGGAATGCCTGCCGCTGTCAATGCACTGATAGAAACAGGAAACATGGGAAAGGTAAATGACGTTTGGAATTCTCTTCTCAAAGAATACCGTTCAGACATGGTGAAATATGCTGACGACAAGGATAAGCCTTACATTCGGACCTGTTTCAATGCCATTCCAAAACAACTGGCCAAAGACAACAAGAAATACCAGTGGGCCAAAGTGGAAAGTGGCGGACGTGGCGTACATTACAAAGCCCCCCTTCAATGGTTAGAAGATGCCGACATCATACGTCGTTGCTATAATTCCAACATTACGGGACTGCCATTGGAGGGAAATGCCATAGACAACGTGTTCAAGGTCTATACTGCGGATATTGGAATGTTGGTTGCCATGCTTGGAGGCACGACAAGAGCGGATATTCTTCAAGGCAATCTGGGAGGATTCAAAGGAGCGATCTTTGAAAACTTGATGGCTGATACACTCGTCAAAAAAGGACAGAGCCTATACTATTATCAAAAAGACTCTGGCTTGGAGTTGGATTTCCTTATCCGATATAAAGGTGAGTGCGTTCCTGTGGAAGTGAAAGCAAAAAGTGCTCAGGCTAAAAATATCTCTACCATCAGAAAACACCCTGAGAAATACGGAGTAAAGCATTTCATCAAATTCGGAGACTACAACATTGGGCGTGATGGAGACCTGTTAACTCTCCCTACCTATATGCAGTTCCTGCTCGATTTGGAGCCGGAGGAAGTGGTTTTGGAGACGATAGACACCGATGAACTCACGCGTATGGCACGAGAGTTTCTTGACCAGAAATAAAAATCGTCCGTTTTTCAATATAACATACCAACGTCCGCACGATGGATATTCCTGACTTCGGTGTTTTGCGCCATACTGCGCGCCGCGACGTAGGCCGTGGTCCATGCAGCCTGGAAGTTGAAGCCTCCCGTGATGCCGTCGACGTCTAACACCTCGCCGGCGAAATACAGGTTGGGAACGTGGCGACTCTCCAACGTGGAGGGGTTGATGCTGGAGAGCGAGATGCCGCCGCAGGTGACAAACTCGTCCTTGAAAGGTGCGCGGCCTGTGGTCTGGTAGCTGTTGTTGGTCAGCGTGTTGGTCAGCCGGTTGACGTCTTTCTTGTTCAGCTCACTCCAGCGGATGTGCGAACGGTCGCCGAGGGCCTTCTCCGTCAGGTACGCCCACAGCCGCTGCTGGAGTCCGTAGGGACTGTAGGTCGTCAGCTGTTTCTGTGGCTGGCGGGCTGCCGTCTCGTAGAGCACTGCCCGCACGTCGTCTTCCTTGAGGCCCGTCCAGTTGACGCTCAGCGGCTGGCGGTAGCTGCTGTCGGCCAGTTGGCGTGCCGCATAGCTCGACAGCTTTAGGATGGCGGGTCCGCTCATGCCCCAGTGGGTCAGCAGCAACGGTCCCGTGGCTTGTAGCTTTGTGCCCGGCAGCAGGACCGAGGCACCGCTGACTACCAGCCCCTGCAGGTCGTGCAACCGGCTGTCGCCCACGGCTAATGAGAACAGTGACGGCACAGGGGCAACAATCTCGTGGCCCAGAGCTGCCAGCCACTGCAACCCTTCGCCCGTCGGCGAGCCGCCGGTGGTTACGGCCACGAAGTCGTAGCCACGGAGGTCGTCCAGCGACTGCACTCGTGTGCGCGTCTTGATGTCGATATGGTAGCGACGGGCCAGCGACAGGAAGCAGTCGATGACAGCATGGGAGTCCTGCGCCTTGGGGAACACGCAGTGGTCGTCCTGCACCACGAGGGGTACGCCGTGACGCTCGAACCACTGGAAGACATCGCGGTAGTCGAACACGTTGAACAGCCGCTTGATGAGCCTATGGCCACGGGGATAGACCTGCGACAGGTCGCACACGTCGTCGAACGTGTTGGTGCAGTTGCACCGCCCGCCACCGCTGACCTCAACCTTGGCCAGCAGGCGGCTGCTGCGCTCGAAGATGGTGACCTCCAACGCCGGCACCATCTCCTTCAGGTTGACGGCCAGAAAGAATCCCGCCGCCCCACCGCCGATGACGGCCACCTTGCCAATTTGTCCCATGTCGGCAGGCTGAATGTAATGTTGTCCTGCCATGCTCATTTCCTCTTGGCGATGAGTATGCCGAAGACGATGCAGACAACAAGCAGGGCGATAAGGATAACTGCCGTGAACAGGAAGCGGCCACGCAGCGCGTCGAAGGCGTGCGTAGCGGTCATGGTCACCATCAGCAGGGCCATGACGCGCATCATGCGGGAGGCCAGTGCAGCCTGCGTAGTGTTGGCTATCTCAACAAAGGGGATGTTGACCGTATGGGGGAAGTAGGCTCCCGCCAGGCAGCAAAAGCCTACCACCCAGGTGATGATGCAGGGGAACAGCATCTCGTGTTTTTCGCCGTAGGAATCAGGAGCGCCTGACGGGCCGAAGTGTGTTGGCACGGTGTCGGGTGCTGCATTCAGCATCATGATCACTAATACCCATACGATGATGGTCAGCAGGACGAACGCCACCTCAAAAACCGTTCCCTCTGTGGTACGCCTGACTTCAAATCTCTGTCTCTTCATTGTCGTTTCCTTTCTTCTTTTTGGGCAGACGCCTGGCCTTGCGCAGGGCCTCGGTGATGATCCACTGCAGCTGGCCGTTGGTGCTGCGGAACTCGTCAGCAGCCCAAGCCTCAATGGCGTCCATCGTGTCGCTGTCGACACGTAGGATGAAACTTTTTGTCTTCTTCTCGGCCATTCAAATGTCAGATTTCAAACCTCGCAAATTTCCCGTTTAATGGTTCAGCGTACCGGTGTTGACCACGGGCTGTGCCGAATCGTCTCCACAGAGCACGACGAGCAGATTGCTGACCATGGCGGCTTTCTTGTCGTCGTCCAGTTCCACGATGTCCTCGTTCGACAGCTTGTCGAGTGCCATCTTCACCATGCTGACGGCACCCTCGACAATCTTCTCACGAGCGGTGATGATGGCTGAGGCTTGCTGACGGCGCAGCATGACAGCGGCTATCTCGGGAGCGTAGGCCAGGTAGTTGATGCGTGCCTCGACCACCTCGATGCCTGCCAAGGCCAGACGGTCGTCGAGTTTCTGCTCCAGCAGTTCGTTGATTTCCTCACTGCCCGAGCGCAGCGTCAGCTCGCCGGAGCTGCCGTCCTCGTCGTCGTAGGCATACTGGCCGGCAACCTGGCGCAGGGCGGCGTCGCTCTGTACGCGTACGAAGCGCTCCAGGGCATTCATGATGCTCTTTACGTCGGTGCCTAACTGGCCCTGTGCCGTTGAGGCCATCGTCTGGGTGTCGACCTCGAAGAGTGCCTTGTAGGTGTCTTTCAGCTTCCATACCAGCACGAGGCCTATCATCACGGGGTTGCCTGTCTTGTCGTTCACCTTGATGGGTTCGGCATCGAGGTTGCGGGCGCGGAGCGACAGTTTCTTGGTAGAGTAGAACGGGTTGATCCAGTAGTAGCCGGCCTTGGCTATCGTGCCGGAATACTTGCCGAACCATGTGGTGGCACGGGCTTCGTTAGGTTCCAGCATGACGAAGCCGCACCAGAGGATGATGTTGGCCACCAGCAGTGCGATGCTGCCGCCCAGCAACCAGCCGCCTGTGGCTCCGTCGCTGCCGTCCAGCTGGATGATGCTCATGACGATACCCCAAACCGACACTACCAGAACGGCGATGTTGACAAACAGCATCAGAAAGCCGTTCAGTACGTTTCCCTTAAAAGCAAATTCTTTGTTTTCCATTGTTGCTAAGTTTGTTAAAATAATATCATTTTGATATTGCAAAGATATGTATTCTTTTTGATGTGGCAATGGATATGCCGCAATAATTAACGACATTTAACTAAACAGCGTAGGCTATAACCTGTGAACTTTTGTAATTTTGCAGACGATAAGAAAGCTCAGATGATAAACTTACGCGACATACAAGACAAGCGCATAGCAGTACTGCTGTCGGGCGGCGTCGACTCGTCGGTGGTGCTCTACGAACTCGTGAGGCAGGGGTTGCAGCCCGACTGCTACTATATCAAGATAGGTCCCGAGGAGGATGCCGACTGGGACTGCTCGTCGGAGGAGGACTTGGAGATGGCTACCGCCGTCAGCCATAAGTATGGCTGTCGGCTGGAGGTGGTTGACTGTCATCATGAATACTGGGACCAGGTGACGAAGTACACGATGGATAAGGTACGCGCGGGAATGACGCCTAACCCCGACGTCATGTGCAACCGCCTGATCAAGTTTGGTGCCTTCCACGAGAAGCGTGGCCGCGACTATGATCTCGTCGCCACCGGACACTATGCCCAGAAGGAGTGGGGGGCTGTCGCCGACTCCGCCCAAGAGGGTGGGGGGAGGCTGCCCTGGCTCTGCACCAGCCCTGACCCGGTGAAGGACCAGACGGACTTCCTTGCCCAGATATACGGCTGGCAGTTGGAGAAGGCGCTCTTCCCCATCGGCCACATGATGAAGGATGAGGTGCGTGCCATTGCCGAGCGTGAGCACCTGGCTCCCGCCCACCGCCGTGACTCACAGGGCATCTGCTTCTTGGGCAAGATTGACTATAACGAATACCTGCGCCGCTATCTGGGTGAACTGGCTGGCGATGTCGTTGAGTTGGAGACGGGGCACGTTGTCGGGCATCACAAGGGCCACTGGTTCCACACCATCGGTCAGCGTAAGGGACTGGGACTGGGCGGAGGCCCGTGGTTTGTCGTCAAGAAGGACATCCTGCAGAACATCATCTACGTCTCGCACGGCTATGACCCCTCGACGGCCTATTGCCAGCATTTCCCCATACGCGACTTCCATAGCATCAACGGGCAGATGCCGCCTTGTGCTGTTGCTGGTCAGCCGGCCGACTCGGTAGCAGGACAGCCTGCCGGCGAGGTCACGCTGAAGATTCGCCATACGCCGGAGTTCCTGCCTGCCAGTCTGGAGTGCATAGGCGATGGTGAGTATATGGTTCATGCTGCTGCTCCCATCCATGGTGTGGCACCAGGCCAGTTCTGTGTCATCTACGATGCTCGCCATCACCACTGCTACGGCTCCGGCGAGATCACCGTTTCGGAGCAAGGTGGCAGGCTGTGAAGCCCTCGTTCTGCCGTTACCGTCCCTCCTGATGTTACTGTCCTACCTGCTGTTTCTGACCTTCCTGCTGTAAAGGGAACTGCTGGTAGATGGTCAGGCCGTATTCACTGCTGGCAGCAAAGATGTACTCCATGATGTCGGCGGTGTCGTGCTCGAAGTCGGCCCATGCCTGGGCGTAGAGCCAGAAAGTAAACTCTAGGCAGCAGCCGTTCTGCGAGGCTTCTGCCTGCCGCACCAGCGGGTTCTTGTCGGCCATGACCTTGGGATTGTCGCGCAGCCACTGCTCCATGTGGTGGCGGAACTTGGTGATGTTGGCCACACCGTCGTCGTCGAGACGGATGGAGCGGAAGTCGAAATAGATGGTGCGCGACTGCTTGCGACCCTCGTTCTGCTCCATGCCTAACCAGTTCTGGAAAGAGCCGTCAACCAACGTCTGCGGTGTGACGGTGACGATGGTGTTGTCGAAGTTGCGTACCTTGACGGTGGTCAGCGTGATGTCTTCCACCCGGCCGTTGACGCCGGCAGACGCCACCGTTATCCAGTCGCCGATGTGGACCATGTCGTTGTTGGTCAGCCGGATGCCGGCCACCAGCCCCTTGATGGTGTCCTGAAAGGCCAGCATCAGAATGGCCGATGCTGCTCCCAAGCCCGCTAAGAGCGTTGAGGGGTCTTTGTCGACTACGATGGAGATGACTACAATGACGGCGATGAAGATGATGATGATCTTCAGCACACCACAGACGGAGTAGAGGTACTGCTGGCGGGCAGAGCGAGGTCCCCTCTCCAGCAGTTTGAACGAGTCGGTGAAGACGATGACGGTGCGTGCCGACATCACCGTGATGTAGATGGCCGTCAGCCTGGTCAGCACCTCGCGGACGGTGGGGAAGTCGAAGAATGTCCAGGGCAGCAGCTGCCAGATGACGATGGCCGGCACAATGCTGCATGCCGACACCAGTACCTGTTCGTTGAACAGCGCGTCGTCCCATTTGGCATCCGTCTTTTTCGCCAGCCGCAGCAGTACGGGTACTACGGCCTTGCGGCATATCCATCCGGCGAGGCCTGCCAGCAGGAAGGCTACCACCGCCAGGATGGTGTGGGTGACGAAGTCTACTGTGCTGCCCGTGATGCCGCAGGCCGTCACCAGTTGTTCTACCAGAATCTGTATCTTTTCCATAAGCGTTCCGTTTTCTTGTTTGCCCCAGTCTTGGGCTGAGTCTTGTATATCACATGGAGGGCGGACTTGCCCTGCGTCATGCAAAGTTACGAAGATTTCTCCACAATCAGGCACTGGCGGCAGGTTTTTACACATATTTTAATATAATATATTTTTTCATGCTTTTCTTTTGCCCTTTCGCGGAAATGTCGTAACTTTGCATGACTAACAACTATCTGAACAACAACATTCATCTGAATAATAGCCGTCATGACAAAGACACAGACCACAGCCGACAGGCTGGAGATGCTGCGCGAAGAACTGCGCCGCGAGCACCTCTCGGCATTTATATTTCCTACCAGTGACCCCCATCAGAGTGAGTACACGGCCGAATGCTGGAAGGGCCGTGAGTGGATTAGCGGCTTCAACGGTTCGGCGGGAACGGCTGTCGTGACGCTGAAGAGTGCTGCCTTGTGGACGGACTCCCGTTACTTCATAGCTGCGGAAGAGCAGTTGAGGGGTACGGAGTATCAGCTGATGAAACTGAAGATAGACGGCACACCGACCATCGCGGCGTGGCTGGGCCGTGAGCTGGCCGACATGGACGACCGGGCGGTGGGCATCGACGGCATGGTGAGTGCTGCCAGCAGTGTGAAGCAGCTGATGGGTGACCTCCGGCGGGAGGGCGGCATCACCCTGCGCACCAATTTCGACCCGCTGCAGCGGATATGGCACGACCGCCCCGCGATACCCGACGGCCTGGTGGAGATATATCCGATGGAGTATGCCGGTGAGGCGGCACATGACAAGATAGCCCGCATCCGCAAGGCTCTGCGCGAGCGCCATGCCGACGGGATGCTGATGGCCGCGCTGGACGACATTGCATGGACGCTGAACCTCAGGGGCAGCGACGTACACTGCAATCCCGTGTTCGTCTCCTATCTGCTCATTTCGACGACCGCCGTCACCCTATATATAAATAAGGTAAAGCTATCGCCTGACGTGGTGGACTACCTGGCGACCGAAGGGGTAGGGGTAGACGCTTACGAAAACGTGACCAAGGGCCTGCACGACTATTTCGAGTACAACATACTGGTTGACCCCGACGAGGTGAACTACACACTCTATCAGGCCGTCAGCCGAGAGCGGGTGGAGGAGGAGTCGCCCGTCAAGCGGATGAAGACGGTCAAAAACGAGCGTGAGATAGCGGGTTTTAGGTCGGCGATGCTGAAAGACGGCATCGCTATGGTGAAGTTTCTGAGGTGGCTGGATGAACACAAGGACAGACCGGACGAGCTGTTGACCGAGATCAGCGTCTCGGACAAGCTCGAAGCCCTGAGGGCAGAGCAGCCGCTCTTCCGAGGCATCTCATTTGACACGATAGCTGGCTACGGTGTCCACGGGGCCATCGTACACTACGAGGCCACACCCGAGAGCGACATACCGCTCAGGCCGGAGGGTCTGCTGCTGCTCGACAGTGGCGCACAGTATCTTGACGGCACGACGGACATCACACGTACTATTGCCCTCGGCCCGCTGACCGACGAGATGCGACGGGTGTATACCCTCGTGCTGAAAGGGCATATTCAGATAGAACGCTGCCAATTCCCCAGTGGCGCCAGCGGTACGCAGCTCGACGTCTTGGCTCGTCAGGCGATGTGGCGCGAGGGGCTGAACTACCTGCACGGCACCGGGCATGGTGTGGGTAGCTACTTGAGTGTCCATGAAGGACCTCACCAGATACGGATGGAGTGGAAACCTGCTCCGCTGCTGGCTGGCATGACGGTCACCGACGAACCAGGCGTCTATCTCGCCGGCCGTTTTGGTGTCCGCATCGAGAACACGCTGCTCGTCGTACCATGCCAGACGACGGAGTTCGGACAGTTCTTGCAGTTCGAGCCGCTGACGCTTTGCCCCATCGACACGTCGCCCATCGTGACCGAACTGCTGGCCGACGAGGAGGTGCAGTGGCTCGACGACTATCACGAGATGGTCTATCAACGGCTGGCACCCCATCTCGATGCAGACGACAGGGCGTGGCTCCGTAAGGCCACGACGCCGTTGTGGCAATGAAGCAAGCGTGCTTGCAAGAGTAGAATGTATACTAAAATATATACAAAAATTCACCTTGATAAAATAAAATCAGCGAAAAACTTGGTGGATTGGAGAAATTGTTGTAACTTTGCACCCGCTTTTCGTGGCACCTATGCCCCCAAGGCGAAAAAACAGTATTAACAATATAAAAATTAAAACCAAAGAACAACATGATTATTGTACCAGTAAAGGAAGGCGAGAACATCGAGAAGGCCCTCAAGAAGTTTAAGAGAAAGTTTGAGAAGACAGGTGTCGTTAAGGAACTCCGCGCACGTCAGCAGTTCGACAAACCCTCTGTTCTGAAGCGCCTCAAGATGGAGCATGCCGTTTACGTACAGAAGCTTCGTACTGCTGAAGAGTAAAAAAAAGCAAAGAAATTTGGTAGTTTGAAGAAAAGTTCGTAAATTCGTTGCCGAAAACAAGCAACGGATGATTATGACTGAAGAATTCTTGAACTACCTGCGCTACGAACGTAACCGTTCGGAACTCACGGTAAGCAACTACGGGCGAAGTCTGAAGGACTTTGAGACGTACTTCAAAAATCGAGATAGTCAGCTCTCGTGGGAGTCGGTAGACTCGGACATCATCCGTGACTGGATGGAGAGCATGATGGACAAAGGCCACATGGCATCAACAGTGAACAACTGCTTGAGTGCCGTGCGTTCCTTTTTTCGTTTTGCTCTCGCACGTAAGATGGTCAGCGCTGATCCTTCGTATGCCGTGAAAGGTCCTAAAAAGCAAAAACCACTGCCACAATTCGTGCGAGAAGATGCCATGGACCGGCTGATAGACCTGCCGCAGATGTGGGGAGAAGGCTTTGCCGAGACTCGCGCGCGTACCATATTAATATTATTCTATGAGACAGGCATCCGTCTGGCCGAACTCGTAGCGCTGAACGATGTCGATGTAGACTTCGTCAACCAGCAGCTGAAAGTGACCGGTAAGCGCAACAAGCAGCGGATCATTCCCTTCGGCGAGGAACTGGCGCGGGAACTCCAGGCATATATGGCGCAGCGTGACAATACGCTGTCAGTGCAGGACGGAGCACTTATCGTCGACGACAAGGGCTGTCGCATCAGCAGATTTGCCGTGGAGCGCGAGGTGCACAAACGGCTGTCAGCCGTCACCACCATGAAGAAACGGTCGCCGCACGTTCTCAGGCACAGCTTCGCTACTGCCATGCTGAACAACGGTGCCGGACTCGAGAGCGTACGCAAACTGCTTGGCCACGAAAGCGTGGCAACCACCGAGATCTATACACACACAACGTTCGAACAACTGAAAAAAGTATATAAGAATGCCCACCCACGGGCTTAACCTTTATTTATTTACCCTTAAAAACAGGAGGTAACTATGGAAATTAAGATTCAGTCAATTCATTTTGACGCTACTGAGAAACTACAGGCGTTCATCGAAAAGAAAGTCGCCAAGTTGGAAAAAGCATTTGAGGATATCCAGACAGTGGAGGTGCAGTGCAAGGTCGTCAAGCCGGCTACGGCACAAAACAAGGAGGTCAGCCTGACAGTGGCAGTACCTGGAAGCAAACTTTTCGTCGAGAAAACAAGCGACACTTTTGAGGAGTCAACCGACCTTTGTGTCGACTCAATGAAGGTGCAACTGCAGAAATTTAAGGAAAAATTGAGAAATAGATAAAAAAAACCTCGAAAAGTTTTGGTAATTCAAAAATAATGCCTACCTTTGCATCCGCTTTCCGATAGCAAGACTCCAAGTCGGAGGGCGGATGCTTAAAAAGCAAGCCTCTTTAGCTCAGTTGGCCAGAGCACGTGATTTGTAATCTCGGGGTCG